>NZ_JBIARH010000001.1:248906-354072 GCF_042889785.1 Streptomyces sp. NPDC002476
CGCCGGCCCCCGGACTGCGGCGCGGCCCCCCCGGGCGGCGGCCGCGCGGCGCCCCGGCCCGCCCCCGGGGGGGGGGGGGGGGGGGGGGTCCGCGGGGGGGGGGGGGGGGGGGGCCCCCCCCCCACCCCGGCAGGCTCTCAGACGGCGAGCGCCTGGGCGCGGCGCTTCACCTCCGTGCCGCGATTCTCGCTCAGTGCCTGGGCGGGGGTGCCCGGCAGGGTCGGATCGGGGGTGAAGAGCCACTCCAGCATCTCTTCGTCGTTGAAGCCGTCGTCCCGCAGGAGGGTCAGGGTGCCGGAGAGGCCCTTGACCACCTTGTTGCCGGCGATGAAGGCGGCCGGCACCTGGAGAGCCCGGTTCTCACCGCGGCGTACGGCGATGAGCTGGCCCTCCTTGACCAGCTGCCGCACACGTGTCACCTCGACACCGAACATGTCGGCGATGTCGGGAAGGTGGAGCCAGGCAGGGACGAGAGCATCGATCTTTGCGTCAATCTCGGTCACGGGACAAGCGTGCCATCCCGGACCGACAGGCGGTAGCCGGGCCGACCGTACGGGCGGTGCCGGTACGCCGTCGGAGGGTCGGCGGCTGGGGAGTACGGGTGTCAGAGGGCCGTCGACTTCAGGGGTACGGAGGGGTCTGCGGCCCGCGCCGGGTCGATGCGGGTGCCCGCCTCGATGAGCCTGCGGCCCTGCGCCAGGTCGCGGGGGCGGCCCACGGCGAGGACCGCCACCAGGACGCCGTCGCGCAGCCAGCACACCGACCAGGCGGGGTCGGCGGCGTCGCCGCGCCACAGCAGGGTGTCGGCGCCCGCGTGGTGGCCCGCGTACTGCACGAACCGGTCGAACTGCTCGGACCAGAAGTACGGGACGGGGTCGTAGGCCGGCGGCGCCGGGTGGTCCCCGCCCGCGACCGCGACGATGTCGCCGGCGACGGTCCGGGGGCCCTGGAGCGCGTTGTCCCAGTGGTGGACGAGCAGGCGTTCGCCGTAACGGGCGGACGGGAACGAGGCGCAGTCGCCGACCGCGTACACGTCGGGGAGCGAGGTGCGCAGCGCGGCGTCGGCGGTCACCGAGCCGTCGGGGCCGAGCGCGATGCCCGAGCCGGCCAGCCAGCCGGTGGCGGGGCGGGCGCCGATGCCGACGACGACGGCCCCGGCCGGGATCGCGCGGTCGTCCGCGAGGACCACCCGGCCCGGTTCGACGTGGTCGACCCGGGCGCCGGTGAGGAGTTCGGTGCCGCTCTCGGCGTACCAGGCGGCCATCGGGGCGGCGACCTCGGCGGGCAGCGCGCCGGCGAGCGGCCGGTCGGCGGCCTCCAGGACGGTGACCGCGCAGCCGGCGGCGCGGGCCGCGGTGGCGAACTCGGCGCCGATCCAGCCCGCGCCGACGACCACCACGTCGTGCCGCTCGTCGAGGACGGGCCGCAGCCGGGCCGCGTCGTCGAGGGTGCGCAGCAGGTGGACGCCGGGAACGCCCTCGGTGCCGGGCAGCACGATCGGTTCGGCGCCGGTCGCGATCACCAGCACGTCGTAGGCGACGGGACCGGAGGGGGTGTCCAGTTCGTGCGCCGCGGCCCGCAGGCCGGTGACGTCGAGACCCAGTCGCAGCTCGATGTCCAGTGCCTCGAAGTCGATGTCGAAGGCGGAGTCCTCGGCCTTGCCGAGCAGCACCGCCTTCGACAACGGGGGCCGGTCGTAGGGCTGGTGGGGTTCGGCGCCGATCACCGTGACGGGGCCGGTGAAGCCCTGTTCCCGCAGAGCCACGGCCGTCTGCACACCGGCCATGCCCGCGCCGACGACGACGACGCGGCGCTCCGTGCCCGGATCCGGGCGCTCCGACTGCTGCGACTGCTGCTGATCGCTCACCTGTACACCATAAACACCTGACAGAGCGTCACGACAGGGGGAGTTCCTCCACGGTGCTGGTGCCGCTGCCCTCCCTTGCCTGGGCCCGGTGGCCCCTCACCGGCACTGGGCGGTCCTTCACCGGGTCCGGTGGACGGGGTTTAGGGTGGCCACGGTAAGACACTCGCGGGAGCCCGGACGCAGCGGGCTGAGAGGGAGGCTGGAGCGGCCTTCGACCGTACGAACCTGATCCGGGTCATGCCGGCGAAGGGAGGGGCTGGACGCCCATGCGTTCTTCTCACCACGAGGGCCGGGCCGCCCGGGACGGGGGGCCGTACGACGTCCTCGTCGTCGGGGGCGGGATCATCGGCCTGGTGACCGCCTGGCGGACCGCGCAGCGCGGACTGCGCACCGCGGTCGCCGATCCCGATCCGGGCGGAGGGGCCGCCCGCGTGGCCGCCGGGATGCTGGCCGCCGTCACCGAACTCCACTACGGCGAGGAGCTGTTGCTGGGGCTGAATCTCGCCTCGGCCGCCCGCTACCCGGCGTTCGTGGCGGAGCTGGAGGAGGCGAGCGGCCGGGACACGGGCTTTCGCGCCTGTGGCACGCTCGCCGTCGCGCTGGACTCCGACGACCGGGCCCATCTGCGGGAACTGCACGCCCTGCAACGGCGTTCGGGCCTGGAGTCGGAGTGGCTGACGGGCCGCGAGTGCCGCCGTCTGGAGCCGATGCTCGCGCCGGGCGTGCGCGGCGGGCTGCGGGTCGACGGCGATCACCAGATCGATCCGCGCCGGCTGGCCGCCGCGCTGCTGACCGCGTGCGAGCGGGCCGGGGTGGTCTTCCACCGGGCCCGGGCGGAGCGTCTGACGGTGGTGCGCGACCGGGCCGCCGGAATCGTGCTCGCCGGGGGCCTGGAGCCGGCCGCCGACCAGATCGTGCTCGCCGCGGGGAGTCTCAGCGGCCGGCTGCCGGGCCTGCCGGACGGGGTCGCGCCACCGGTCCGACCGGTGAAGGGGCAGGTGCTGCGGCTGACCGTGCCCGCCCGGTACGCGCCCTTCCTGTCCCGGACGGTCCGGGCCGTGGTCCGGGGCGGCCCCCTCTATCTCGTGCCGCGCGAGAACGGCGAACTGGTCGTCGGCGCCACCAGCGAGGAGATGGGCTGGGACACCGACGTCACCGCGGGCGGCGTCTACGAGCTGCTGCGGGACGCCCACGAGCTGGTGCCCGGCATCACGGAGCTGCCGCTCGTCGAGACCCGGGCCGGTCTGCGCCCCGGCTCCCCCGACAACGCCCCGCTGCTGGGCCCCACCGCGCTGCCCGGCCTCCATCTCGCGACCGGTCACCATCGCAACGGGGTGCTGCTCACGCCCGTCACCGGAGACGTCATGGCGGCGTCGCTGGCCGACGGCGAGCTGCCCGAGGTGGCCCGCCCCTTCACCCCGTACCGCTTCTCGCCCGCCGCCGACTCCGTACGCCAGGAGCAGCCCGCATGACCGAGCCCGTCCTCTCCCCCGCTCTCGATTCCGTGCCCCTCGCCGACTCCGCGCCCGTCCCCTCACCGGCCTCCGTCTCCGTGTCCGTGAACGGGGAGATCCGGCTCCTCGCCGCGGGCACCGCCCTGGACGCGCTGGTCGCCGGGCTGACCTCGGCCCGCTCCGGTGTCGCGGCGGCCGTCAACGAGAGCGTCGTGCCGCGCGGGCAGTGGTCCGCCACGGCGCTGCGCGACGGAGACCGGGTCGAGATCCTGACCGCGGTCCAGGGAGGCTGATCGTGTCCGACGACCTCTTCGCCCTCGGCGACACCGCGTTCGGCTCCCGGCTGATCATGGGCACGGGCGGGGCGCCCAGCCTCGATGTGCTGGAACGCTCCCTCGTCGCCTCCGGAACCGAGCTGACCACCGTCGCGATGCGCCGCCTCGACCCGACCGTGCAGGGCTCGGTGCTCTCCGTCCTGCGACGGCTCTCCATCCGTGTCCTGCCGAACACGGCGGGCTGCTTCACCGCGGGCGAGGCCGTGCTGACCGCCCGGCTGGCCCGCGAGGCCCTCGGCACCGACTGGGTCAAGCTGGAGGTGGTGGCCGACGAGCGGACCCTGCTGCCCGACCCGGTCGAGCTGCTGGACGCCGCGGAGACCCTGGTGGACGACGGTTTCACCGTGTTGCCGTACACCAACGACGACCCGGTGCTGGCCCGCCGGCTCCAGGACGTGGGCTGCGCGGCGGTGATGCCGCTCGGCTCCCCCATCGGCTCCGGTCTCGGCATCCGCAATCCGCACAACTTCCAGCTGATCGTCGAGCAGGCGCGGGTGCCGGTGATCCTCGACGCGGGCGCCGGGACCGCCTCGGACGCGGCGCTGGCGATGGAGCTGGGTTGCGCTGCGGTGATGCTGGCCTCCGCCGTGACCCGGGCCCAGGAGCCCGAGCTGATGGCCGCCGCGATGCGGCACGCGGTGGCGGGCGGACGGCTGGCGTACCGGGCGGGCCGGATCCCGCGCCGGCACTTCGCCGAGGCGTCGTCGCCGGTGGCGGGGCGCGCGGTGCTGGACCCGGAGCGCCCGGCCTTCTGACCGGGGTGCCCGGGCGTCCCGGCGGTCACCGGGTGAGCGTGTCCCTGTCACGGCTCGGCTGCGGTTCGGCCCCGGAGCCGTCCGGGTCGTCGGGCGGTGCCCGCGGCGGCTCGTAGACTCGCATCTGTGGATACGACCCTCCAGGACCCGCTCGTCGGGCAGCTGCTCGACGGCCGCTACCGCGTCGATACCCGCATCGCCGTGGGCGGCATGGCCACGGTCTACCGGGCCGTGGACACCCGGCTCGACCGGGTGCTCGCTCTCAAGGTGATGCATCCGGCACTCGCCACCGACGCGTCCTTCGTGGAGCGGTTCATACGCGAGGCCAAGTCCGTGGCCCGGCTCGCGCACCCGAATGTGGTCGGGGTCTTCGACCAGGGAGCCCAGGGCCAGTACGTCTACCTCGCGATGGAGTACGTCCCGGGCTGCACGCTGCGCGACGTGCTGCGCGACCGCGGCGCCCTCCAGCCGAGGGCCGCGATGGACATCCTGGAGCCGGTGCTCGCCGCGCTCGGCGCCGCGCACCGGGCGGGCTTCGTGCACCGCGACATGAAGCCGGAGAACGTCCTGATAGGGGACGACGGCCGGGTCAAGGTCGCCGACTTCGGTCTGGTGCGGGCGGTGGGCTCCGTCACCAGCACCACCGGATCGGTGCTCGGGACCGTCTCGTACCTCGCCCCCGAGCAGATAGAACACGGTACGGCGGACACCCGTACCGACGTGTACGCCTGTGGCGTGGTCCTGTACGAGATGCTGACCGGCGCCAAGCCGTACACCGGGGACACCCCGGCCCAGGTCATCTACCAGCATCTCAACGAGGACGTCCCGCCCCCGTCGGCCCTCGTCCCGGACCTCCCGGGCGCGCTCGACGACCTGGTGGCGAGCGCGACCGCGCGCAGCGCCGAGGTCCGCCCGTCCGACGCGGTGGCCCTGCTCGCCGAGACCCGCGAGGCCCGTTCCGCGCTCACCGACGCCCAGCTGGACGCCGTACCGCCGCAGGCCCGCGCCGGGGAGCGCGACGCCACCGAGGACCGCACGAGCGTGATCCCGCGGCTGCTCCCGGACGACCGGGGCGTCGCCCATCACACCAGCCGACTGGAAATGCCCCTGCCGACGCCGCCGCGACCCGCACCGCGCGCCCCATGGCGCCGCAGCCCCCGGCGCTCCGTCGTCACCGCGCTCGTCGCAGTGCTGCTGGTGCTGGGGATCGGCACCGGTGTCTGGTACATCAACTCCGGGCAGTTCACCCGGGTGCCCTCGGTGCTCGGCCAGACCGAGAAGACCGCCCAGAAGCGGCTCTCGGACGCCGGTCTGGAGCTCAAGGGCGTCGAGCGGGCCTACAGCGACACCGTGGAACGAGGCAAGGTCATCAGCAGCGACCCCGGGTCGGGCGACCGTATCCGGGGGAACGACGCGGTGAAGCTCGTCGTCTCGCGCGGCCCCGAGATCGTGAAGGTGCCCGATGTCCAAGGCCTCGCGCTCGCCGACGCCAAACGTGATCTGACGGAGGTCGGCCTGGTGCCCGGCATGGTCACCAAGGAGTTCAGCGAGGAGACGGCACGGGGCGAGGTGATCCGTACGGAACCCGCGGCGGGCGCCGAGCGCCGCTCCGGCTCCGCGGTCGCCCTGGTCGTCAACAAGGGCGCTCCGGTCGATGTGCCGGATGTCACCGGGCTGTCCGTCGAGGACGCCACCGCCGCGCTGGACAAGGAGGGGCTGAAGGCCGAGGTGCTGCCCGACCGGGTCCACTCCCCCGAGGTCGCCGGCGACATCGCCCATCAGTCGCTGGGCGAGGGCAGCCGGGCTGCCGAGGGCGACACCATCACGCTCACGGTCTCCAAGGGGCCGCGACTGATCGCCGTCCCGGACGTCACCGGGAAGGACATCGACGACGCAAGGAGCGAACTGGAGGACGCGGGCTTCGAAGTCAAGGTCGACCGCCCGCTCCTCTCCTTCAGCGACACCATCGCGAGCCAGTCCGTCGAGGGCGGCGAACGGGCCCCCGAGGGCAGCACCATCACCATCAGAACCAAGGGGCTCTAGATCCGCATGCGCAACCCAGTCGGCGGCCATGTTCCCGTGGCCGGCGGTCTCGCCAGGGTCGGCCTGCCCTACGCCCGGGAGATGGGGGCGGAGGCGGTGCAGGTCTTCGTCGCCAATCCGCGCGGCTGGGCGACCCCCGTGGGCAACCCCGCCGAGGACGAGCGGTTCCGCGCCGAGTGCGCCGTCGCCTCCGTACCCGCGTACGTCCACGCCCCGTATCTGATCAACTTCGGCTCGCACACCGAGGCCACCGTGGAGAGATCGGTGGACTCGCTGCGCCATTCGCTGCGCCGGGCCCGCGAGATCGGCGCGCTGGGCGTCGTGGTGCACACCGGCTCGGCGACCGGCGGCCGGCCGCGCGAACGGGCCCTCGCCCAGGTGCGTACGCACATGCGGCCGCTGCTGGACGAGCTGACGCACGACGACGACCCGTTCCTGCTGCTGGAGTCCACGGCCGGCCAGGGGTCCTCGCTCTGCTCACGGACCTGGGACTTCGGCCCGTACTTCGAGGCGCTCGACTCCCACCCCAGGCTCGGCGTGTGCCTCGACACGTGCCACATTCACGCGGCGGGCCACGACCTGTCGGGCCCGGAGGGCATGCGGCAGACCCTGGACCTGCTGGTCGACACCGTCGGCGCGGGCCGGCTGAAACTGATCCACGCCAATGACTCCAAGGAGGCGGCGGGAGCCCACAAGGACCGGCACGCGAACATCGGCGCCGGGCACATCGGTACGGAACCGTTCCGGGAGCTGTTCTCCCATCCGGCCACCGCGGGCGTGCCGTTGATCATCGAGACGCCGGGCGGAAAGGATGGCCACGCGGCGGACGTGGCCCGGCTGAAGGGGCTGCGCGACCGGGGCTGAGTTCCTCGTCCTTCAATCTTCGCCCCCATGATGGTTACCCCTCCGGGGTATACGCTTCCCGCTGCCGAAGGAGCCGTCATCCGGTATGGGGGATCGCCATGCAGCACGACACGAAGAACGGGCAGCACGGGCACAGCCCGCACGCCGAGCAATCGGATCAGGCCGCCCGCGACGCCCACACCAGTCACTCGGGCCACACCGGCCATGTCGGCCACGCGGTGGTGCACCAGTACCACCACTGACGGCAGACCGGGCGGATCCGACGCCCATCGGGTCAAAGCTCGGGGCCGTCCCCGGGCTCTTCCTGGTACGAGTAACGCTGCTCGTGCCACGGGTCGCCGATGTTGTGGTAGCCGCGCTCCTCCCAGAAGCCGCGGCGGTCCGCCGTCATGTACTCGACGCCGCGGACCCACTTGGGCCCCTTCCAGGCGTAGAGGTGCGGCACGATGAGCCGGAGCGGGAAGCCGTGCTCGGCGGTGAGCAGCTCACCGCCCTTGTGGGTGGCGAAGATCGTTCGGTCCGAGGCGAAGTCGGAGAGCCTCAGGTTCGAGCTGAAGCCGTACTCGGCCCAGACCATCACGTGCGTGACGTTCGGCGCGGGCGGCGCGAGTTCCAGAACCGTACGGGCGAGGACCCCGCCCCATTCGGCGCCGAGCATGCTGTATTTCGTGACGCAGTGCAGGTCGGCGACGACCGAGGAGTACGGCAGCGCCGAGAACTCCTGATGGTTCCAGCAGTGCTTAGCGCCGTCCGCGGTGGCGCCGAAGACGCGGAACTCCCAGCGATCCGGCTTGAACTTGGGCACCGGCCCGTAGTGGGTGACCGGCCAGCCGCGCTGGAGTCGCTGTCCCGGCGGAAGCTCCGACTGCTCTGACGCGCGGTTTTCCCGGCTTTCCGGCTGACCCATGCCTCCATGGTGACAGACAGGCAGGGGTGGTTCCGACCGGGGTGTAGATAATTCCGGCAAATCCCACTAAGCGTGTACTTACTGGACGATCAAGGGGTGCAGTGCGAGGATTCGGCCAACTTGCCGTATTCGCTGGCATTCACTGTCATCCACCGGTATTGGCCGGTACCCACCGGCCGGAAGGAGCCTCTTCGATGCAGGGCGATCCCGAGGTCCTTGAGTTCCTGAACGAGCAGCTGACCGCCGAACTGACCGCGATCAACCAGTACTTCCTTCATTCCAAGATGCAGGAGCACGCCGGCTGGCTGAAGCTCGCGAAGTACACCCGCGCCGAGTCGTTCGACGAGATGCGGCACGCCGAGATCCTCACGCACCGGATCCTCTACCTCGACGGACTGCCCAACTACCAGCGGCTGTTCCACGTAAGGGTGGGTCAGACCGTCACCGAAATGTTCCAGGCCGACCTCCAGATCGAGGTGGAGGCGATCGATCGCCTGCGGCGCGGGATCGACCTGATGCGCGGGAAGGCCGACATCACGTCCGCGAACATCTTCGAGGCGATCCTCGCCGACGAGGAGCACCATGTCGACTACCTCGAAGCCCAGTTGGAACTCGTCGAGAAGCTCGGCGAACCGCTCTACATCGCGCAGCAGATCGAGCAGCCGCACGACGAGGGACACAGCGGCGAGACGGGCCTCAAGGGGTACGGAGGACACTAGGGCGTGTCCAGATCACAACTCCGGACACGCCCTAGGGCGTGTTGCGAGAGCGCCGGAGCCGGGCGAAGAGGTCAGGCCGCCTCGGGGAGCCGGGCGGGCCGTACGGCACCCGGAGCGACCGCCGGGGCGAGGGCGTCGGCATCGCCTCCGGTGACATCGGAGCCGGCGCCGGGCGTCCGCTTCCGGTCGAGCAGCTCACGGCGCGGGCAGGTGCCGCGACCCAGGACGGCCTGGATGGCGCGGACACAGCCGCCGCAGTCCGTGCCCGCCTTGCAGACGGAGGCGATCTTCCGGGGGGTGCAGGCCCCGGCTTCCGCATGCTCCTTGACCTGCTGCTCCGTAACGCCGAAGCACGAGCAGACGTACATGCGGTTCACTCCCGACGGGTTCGGTCCTTGACTGCCAGACCGTCCCCCTACCCGGTGAGGCAAACCTAACCTTACCCTGCGCGCAAGGTGCCGGGAACCTTCGAAAGCCCTGTGGGGCACGGATCACAGCGACCCGTGCCCCACAGTCGTACGCCTGTCACCTGCGGTGACGCGGTGCCGCCTACTGGTCGCGGTACATCTCGGCGACCAGGAACGCCAGGTCGAGGGACTGGCTCCGGTTGAGGCGGGGGTCGCAGGCCGTCTCGTAGCGCTGGTGCAGATCGTCCACGAAGATCTCGTGCCCGCCGCCGACGCACTCGGTGACGTCGTCGCCGGTGAGCTCCACGTGGATGCCGCCCGGGTGCGTGCCGAGGCCCTTGTGCACCTCGAAGAAGCCCTTGACCTCGTCCAGGACGTCGTCGAAGCGGCGGGTCTTGTGGCCGGAGGCCGCCTCGAAGGTGTTGCCGTGCATCGGGTCGGTCACCCACGCCACGGTGGCCCCGGACGCGGTGACCTTCTCCACCAGCTCGGGGAGCTTGTCACGGACCTTGTCCGCGCCCATGCGGACGATGAAGGTCAGCCGGCCCGGCTCCCGGTCGGGGTCGAGTCGCTCGATGTACTGCAGCGCCTCCCCGGCCGTCGTGGTCGGACCGAGCTTGATGCCGATCGGGTTGCGGATCTGCGCGGCGAACTCGATGTGTGCGTGGTCCAACTGCCGGGTGCGTTCGCCGATCCAGACCATGTGGCCGGAGGTGTCGTACAGACGGCCGGTGCGCGAGTCGACACGGGTCAGGGCCGACTCGTAGTCCAGCAGCAGGCCCTCGTGCGAGGCGTAGAACTCGACGGCCTTGAACTCCGCCGGATCCGTGCCGCACGCCTTCATGAAGTTCAGCGCGTTGTCGATCTCGCGGGCGAGCGCCTCGTAGCGCTGGCCCGACGGCGACGACTTCACGAAGTCCTGGTTCCAGGCGTGCACCTGGCGCAGGTCGGCGTAGCCACCGGTGGTGAAGGCACGCACCAGGTTCAGCGTGGAGGCGGACGCGTGGTACATCTGCTTGAGCCGCTGCGGGTCCGGGACCCGGGCCTCCTCGGTGAAGGCGAAGCCGTTCACCGAGTCGCCGCGGTAGGTCGGCAGGGTGACGCCGTCGCGGGTCTCGGTGGGCTTGGAGCGCGGCTTGGAGTACTGGCCCGCGATCCGGCCCACCTTGACGACCGGCACGGACGCCGCGTAGGTGAGGACGGCACTCATCTGGAGCAGCGTCTTCAGCTTGGCCCGGATGTGATCGGCCGACACGGCGTCGAACGCCTCGGCGCAGTCACCACCCTGGAGCAGGAACGCCTCGCCCTTGGCGACGGCTGCCATACGGGCGCGCAGCTGATCGCACTCGCCCGCGAACACGAGCGGCGGATACGACGCGAGTTCCGCGAGTACGTCGCGCAGAGCCCCGGCATCGGGGTACTCGGGCTGCTGCGCCGCGGGAAGGTCTCGCCAGGTGTTGCCACCGGCGACGGAGGTGTTGGCGTTCACGGTCACACCGACAACACTACGGGGTCCGGCGCCGCGTCCATCCGAAAGCTCAATAGTTGAGACGCGCGCTCGGATGACCCACCCGCGGCCCGCCCTCCCGCCGGGGCCGCCGCCTGTCCGTCGGAGGATCCGCCCACGACTTCCCGGGCGGATCCTCCGACGGGGATCGCACCGGATTCCGTTGGGGACGCCCCGTCCATCCGCTAGGGTTCGGGGCATGTTCGCGCAGACGACCCAGAACCGGTGGTGGACCGCTCATCCGGCGGCCCACTGATCGATCGCGCGACAGACCACGCGAAGGCCGCCCGAGGGGCGGCCTTCTTCGCGTTCGGGAGCCGTTCCTCCTCATGGAAGGAACACCCGTGTCCCAGCCCCAGCCCCGCCCCCGCCGCACCGGCTCCGTCGTCGAACGGCTGCTCGGTGACGACTGCCCGCCGTTCGCCCTGCTGCACCGGCGCACCCCGGGCCACGACCAGGACGTCGTCGAGGTGCTGATCGGCCCGGTGCGGGAGGTGGACCGGCTCGCCGACCTGCCGGTCGGACCGCTGCCCTCGCTCGCCCTGGTGCCGTTCCGGCAGATCGCCGAGCGCGGCTTCGACGTGCGCGACGACGGCACGCCGCTGTCCGTGCTGGTCGCCGACGAGGTGCACGAGCTGCCGCTCGCCGAGGTGCTGGAGCACCTGCCGGTGCGGGACGTACCGGTCGTCGGCGGTGGCTTCGACGTCCCCGACGAGGAGTACGCGGAGATCGTCCGCAGGGTCGTCGAGGACGAGATCGGGCGGGGCGAGGGCGCAAACTTCGTCGTCCGGCGCACCTTCCGGGGCGAGATCCCCGGCTTCGGCCGGGCCGACGCGCTGGCCCTGTTCCGGCGGCTGCTGGCCGGTGAGCGCGGCGCGTACTGGACGTTCGTGGTGCACACCGGGAGCGGACGGGGGCCCGACGGGGCTTCCTCGGAGGGGGCTTCCCGGGCAGGGCGGAGGACGGCCGGGCGGACGCTGGTCGGGGCGAGCCCCGAGGTGCACGTGCGGATGTCCGGCGGGACGGTCGTGATGAACCCGATCAGCGGCACGTACCGCTACCCCGCCGAGGGACCGACCGCCGAGGGCCTGCTGGAGTTCCTCGCCGATCGCAAGGAGCGCGACGAGCTCTCCATGGTCGTCGACGAGGAGCTGAAGATGATGTGCACCGTGGGCGACATGGGCGGGGTGGTGGTCGGGCCCCGCCTCAAGGAGATGGCCCATCTCGCGCACACCGAGTACGAGCTGCGCGGACGCTCCTCGCTCGACGTGCGGGAGGTGTTGCGGGAGACCATGTTCGCGGCGACGGTCACCGGCTCGCCCGTGCAGAACGCCTGCCGGGTCGTCGAGCGGTACGAGTCCGGCGGGCGCGGCTACTACGCGGGGGCGCTGGCGCTGCTGCGGCAGGAGCCGGGCGGGGCGCAGACCCTGGACTCGCCGATCCTGATCCGTACCGCCGACATCGCGGCCGACGGCCGGCTGCGGGTGCCGGTCGGGGCGACGCTGGTACGCCACTCGGACCCGGAGGGCGAGGTCGCCGAGACGCACGCGAAGGCGGCCGGGGTGCTCGCCGCGCTGGGGGTGCGGCCCGGCCGGCCCGGAGCAGGGGCGGCGGGCCCGGCGCGGCTGGCCGACGACCCGCGGGTGCGGGCGGCGCTGGATGCCCGGCGGGACGGGCTCGCCCCATTCTGGCTGCGGATGCAGAAGCGGACCCACGAGGGGGCCGGCCGTGCGCTGGTGGTCGACGGGGAGGACACCTTCACCGCGATGCTGGCCCATCTGCTGCGCTCCTCGGGGCTTCAGGTGGCGGTGCACCGCTTCGACGAGCCTGGGCTGCGCGAGCGGGTGCGCGGCCACGCGGGTCCACTCGTGCTGGGTCCCGGGCCCGGGAACCCCGGCGACACGGCCGATCCGAAGATGCGGCTGCTGCGCGGGCTCGCGGCGGAGCTGGTCCGCGACCACCGGCACGGGCTGCTGGGGGTCTGTCTGGGCCATGAGCTGATCGCGGCGGAGCTGGGGCTGGACATCGTCCGCAAGACCGTGCCGCATCAGGGCGCCCAGGTCCGGATCGATCTCTTCGGGCGGCCGGAGACGGTCGGCTTCTACAACAGCTTCACGGCGCGCTGCGACGAGGCGGCGGCCGTCGAGCTGGCGGCGCACGGCATCGAGTCGAGCGTGGATCCGGCGACCGGGGAACTGCACGCGCTGCGCGGGCCGGGCTTCGCGTCGGTGCAGTTCCATCCGGAGTCGGTGCTGACGCTGCGCGGCACGGCGATCGTGGCGGAGCTGCTCGCGGGGCTGCCGGTCGGCGGCTGAGAGCCTGTCGGGTGACCTCCGACCGGGCGGGCCCCGGGGACCGGCGCGGCCCTTGGGCGTCAGCCCGCCGGGAGCGCCGGTACGAGGACGTTCTCGCTGCGGCGGCCGGCCAGGTGGTCGGCGATGTTGCGCACAGTGGTGTCGACGATCTGGGACACGGCGTCACGGGTGTAGTACGCCTGGTGCGAGGTCACGACGACGTTGGGGAAGGTGACGAGCCGGGCGAGGGTGTCGTCGTCGATGCCCTCCAGGGACTTGTCGACGAAGAAGAGCCCGGCCTCCGCCTCGTACACGTCGAGTCCGACGCCCAGGAACCGGCCCGCGCGCAGCTCGGCGACCAGCGCGTCGGTGTCGACGAGACCGCCTCGGCTGGAGTTGACCAGGATCGCGTCGTCCTTCATCCGGGCCAGGGCCCGGGCGCCGATCAGGTGGTGGGTCGCGGGCAGCAGCGGGACGTGCAGGCTGATCAGGTCGGCCTCGGCGAGGAGCCGGTCCTTGTCGGCGTACTCCATGCCGAGTGCGGTGCAGGCGGGGTTCTCGGTGACGTCCCAGCCGAGCAGTCTCATGCCGAAGCCGTGGGCGATACGGGTGAACGCCTCGCCGATCCGGCCCGTGCCGATCACCCCGGCCGTGCGCCCGTGCATGTCCCGGCCGAGGAGGCCGTCGAGCCGGAAGTCGAAGTCGCGGGTGCGGCTCGCGGCCCGGACGACGCGGCGGTTGACCGCCATCGCGAGGGTCCAGGCGAACTCCGCGACCGAGTACGGCGAGTAGCGGGAGACCCGGGCGACCCGCAGGGCGAGCCGTTCGGCGATGTCGAGATCGATGTTGTTGAAGCCGGTGGACCGCTGGGCGATCATCTGCGTGCCCCCGGCCGCGAGCGTCCGCAGGACGCGGCTGCCGAGGTCGGCGTTGACGCTGGTGGAGATGATCTCGTGGCCCGCCGCGATGGGGGCGGTGTCGGCGGTGAGGAAGACGTCCAGGCACCGGACCTCGTGCCGCCCGGCGAAGGCCCTGTCGAAGGCCCTCTCGATCAGCGGCTTCTCGTCGGACTGCACACCGAAGGCCAGGATTTCCACGACTGCTCCCGTTCGACGCGCGGACCGGGGACCGGGGCGGGCGCCGGTCGTCGCGCATGTGCCGGTCATCGCGAATATACGGTCCCGGTCCCCGCCGCGCCGCTCGGAGGCCGCCGCCCGCACGGCGGGCCCGGACGCGCTCAGACGTCGTCGAGGCCGCGCTCGATCGCGTACCGCACGAGCTCCACGCGGTTGTGCAACTGGAGCTTGCCCAGGGTGTTCTGGACGTGGTTCTGGACGGTGCGGTGCGAGATGACCAGACGCTCGGCGATCTGCTTGTACGAGAGCCCCTTCGCGACCAGCCGCAGCACCTCGGTCTCGCGCTCGGTGAGCCGCGGGGCCTTGGGCTCGTCGGCGGCGACGGGCGCGGGGTCGGAGGCGAGCCTGCGGTACTCGCCGAGGACCAGTCCGGCCAGGCCCGGGGTGAAGACGGGGTCGCCGGCCGCGGTGGACCGTACGGCCTCGGTCAGCTCCTGCGTACTGGCCGACTTGAGCAGATAGCCGGTGGCGCCGGACTTGACCGCCTCCAGCACGTCGGCGTGCTCGCCGCTCGCGGAGAGCACCAGTACCCGCAGCCCGGGCAGGACGCCGACGAGTTCCTTGCAGACCTGCACGCCGGGCATGCCGGGCAGGTTGAGGTCGAGGACGAGGACGTCGGGTGTGACCGCCTTGGCCCTGCGGACGGCCTGCGGCCCGTCGCCCGCGGTCGCCACCACCTCGAAACCCGACTCGGACAGATCGCGGGCGACGGCGTCGCGCCACATCGGATGGTCGTCGACCACCATCACCGTGGTGGTCCGCTCCTCGGCGCTCCGGTCGCCCCGCGTGCTCATCCCGCTGATCCTGCCTTCCCCCGTGAAACCTTCGGAACCGTCAACTCCACCTCGGTGCCCTGACCGGGCACCGAGACCAACTCCGCCGTACCGCCCAGGTCACGCAGCCTGCCGCGGATCGACAGCGCGACTCCCATCCGTCCCTCCCCCTCCGCCTGGGCGAGCCGCCCCTCCGGAATGCCCGGCCCGTCGTCCCGGACCGTCACGACCACCTCGTCCGGCCAGTCCTCGACGAGGATCCACGCCTGGGCGTTCTCCCCCGCGTGCACCCTCACATTGTCCAGGGCGGCACCGACGGCGGCCGCCAGCTCCGCCGCGGTGGCGGGGGCGAGCAGCACCGGGGCCCCCGGCTCCGCGAAGGTGATCCGGGAGCCCGCGTGCGGGGCGAGCAGGGTGCGCAGGTCGCACGCGGCCGGGCCGGACGGTTCGTCGTCGACCTCCACGCTGCGGACCACCGCGCCCTCGGCGGCGTCCTCGGAGACCCGGGTGGCGGGCACCAGACCGCTGGTGACCAGGGTGCGCAGGGCGATCTCCTGCTCCCCGGCCAGCCGGCCCAGCTCGGCCGCCTCCCCGCCCAGCGCGGTGCCGCGGCGCTGCACCATCGCCAGGACCTGAAGGACGCTGTCGTGGATGTCGCGGGCGAGCCGTTCCCGTTCCCGGGTGGCGGCCTCGATCTCCAGGGCGCGGGCGAGGGTGCGTTCACTGGCCCGGGCGACCTCGACGACGTACCCGATGGCGATGGAGGCGACCCAGACCAGCAGGACGTTGTGGAAGGTGTCCCGGCTGGGCTCGCCGCGTTCGACGATGTTGACGACGGCGACGAGGGTCGAGGCGAACGCCGCCCAGCGCCAGCCGCCCTTGAGGGCGAAGGCCAGCACCGAGCCCGCGGTCCAGATGGACGGCAGTGTGGGGCCGTCGACCGACTGGGCCTCGAAGTCGGCGAGCGGGGTGAGGAGGATGCCGGCGAGGGCGAGCGTCAGGTCCACGACGAGAAAGCGCTTGGTGCAGGCGACGGCGCCGGAGACCTTCGGGAGCGAGGCGAGCGTCCAGACCGCCAGCACGGTCAGGAAGACGACGGCGACCCACGGCCGGTCGTACCGCTCCCGGCCGAACACGGCGAGCAGCACCGCGTAGACCATCGTCAGCACGCGATAGGCCGTCAGGGCACGCCACAGCGGCTGCTCGACCGACATCCGTACGACGCGTTCGCGCCTGGCCACTTCTTCCCCCTCGGGCAGGACCGGCGCGCTGTGCGCCGAACCGTTCCGTCACCCCTGTGTTCCGGACTCTCCGCCCGCGCGCTTCTCCTCGGCGCGGCGCTTCGCCTCATCCGCGATCTGCCGCTTGGCGACGGTCGCGTAGATGTCGACGTACTCCTGCCCGGAGAGCTTCATGATCTCGTACATCACCTCGTCGGTGACCGAGCGCAGGATGAAGCGGTCCCCGTCCATGCCGTGGTAGCGGCTGAAGTCGAGCGGCTTGCCGATCCTGATCCCCGGGCGCATCAGCTTGGGCATCACCTTGCCGGGCGGCTGGATCTTCTCCGTGTCGATCATCGCGACGGGGATGACGGGGGCGCCGGTGGCCAGCGCGACCCGGGCGAGTCCGCCGGGCTTGCCCCGGTAGAGACGGCCGTCGGGCGACCGGGTGCCTTCCGGGTAGATGCCGAACAGCCCGCCGCTCTCGATGACTTCGATGCCCGCCCGGACGGCGGCCTCACCGGCGCCCCGGGCGCCCGAGCGGTCCACCGGGAGCTGGCCGACGCCCTTGAAGAAGGCGGCGGTGAGCTTCCCCTTCACGCCGGGCGTGGTGAAGTACTCGGACTTGGCGATGAAGGTGACCTTGCGGTCCAGGACGGCGGGCAGGAAGAACGAGTCGGAGAAGGACAGGTGGTTGCTCGCGAGGATCGCCGGCCCGTGCGCGGGGATGTTCTCCAGGCCCTCCACCCAGGGCCTGAAGGCGAGCTTCAGCCCGTTGCCGATGGAGAGCTTCATTGCGCCGTAGATCAACTCGGTGCCTCCTGTGTGCTGTCCGACAGACCTTAACCCGTGCGGGCGTCCCCGTTCCCGCCCGGACCGGACGTTGCGGCGGACGGGACCGGGACGGCCCTGGTCGGTGTCAGTCCGGTCGCGTACGGTGAAGCAATCCTCTGCACTTCCCTCTTTCCTTCCCCTTCAAGTCTCGTTCCCCTCCGAGTTCTCGTCCCCCTTTCCAGCCTTTCCAGCCTTTCCAGCCTTTCCAGCCTCACGAACAGGAGATCCCCGGTGCCGGTCCTGCCTGGAGCCGAGCCGTTCCGCCACGAGGGCGGAGAGGTCGGTGTCCTTCTCTGCCATGGATTTACCGGTTCCCCCCAGTCGCTGCGCCCCTGGGCCGGCCATCTGGCGGAGCGCGGCCTCACCGTCTCGCTCCCGTTGCTGCCCGGACACGGCACCCGCTGGGAGGACATGCAGGTCACCGGCTGGCAGGACTGGTACGCGGAGGTGGACCGGGAGCTGCGCGGGCTGCTGGAGCGGTGCGCCCGGGTCTTCGTCTGCGGCCTCTCCATGGGCGGCGCGCTGACGCTGCGGCTCGCGGCGAAGCACGGTGACGCGATCAGCGGGCTGGTGCTCGTCAACCCGGCGAACAAGGTGCACGGTCTGTCGGCGTACGCGCTGCCGGTCGCCCGTCACCTGGTGCGGACGACGAAGGGGCTGGCGAACGACATCGCCAAGGAGGGCTCGCCGGAGCTGGGGTACGACCGCGTGCCGCTGCACGCGGCGCATTCGCTGCGGCAGTTCCTCCGCCTGGTCGACGCCGAGCTGCCCCAGGTCACACAGCCGCTCCTGCTGCTGCACAGCCCGCAGGACCATGTGGTGCCGCCCGCGGACTCGGCCCGGATCCTCAGCCGGGTGTCGTCGACGGATGTCGAGGAGATCCTGCTGGAACAGAGCTACCACGTGGCGACGTTGGACCACGATGCGGAGCGGATCTTCGACGAGAGCCACCGGTTCATCGGTCGCCTCGCTCCGAGCGTCGGGAAGAAGGGAAGCGGGTCCGGTGGCTGAGCAGGAGGCGGAGCGCACGGGAGGCGAGGACGGGCGCGAGTCCCTTCCCGCCGAGGGAACCGCCCGGCCCGTGGAGGGCACGGCTCCCGGGGCGGCGGACACGCCCGCGCCCGGGGACGGACGCCGGGGCGGGGACCGTACGGACGCGCGGGACGCGGCCCCGTCGTCGGCTCCGGCCCCGGCCGAGAAGGCGTCCGCCGATGCCGGCCGGACGGACGACGGCGGCCCGGGAGAGGGCTCGGGCGACGGACGGCTCGACGAGGACGCGGCCTGGCGGGCGATCGTCGCGGGGTACGGCGAGGAGCCGCCGGACCCGCCGGGTGCCAGACCGTTCCGGTCGATCGAGGATCTCGCGGGGCTGGAGGACGACCGGTCGGGCGTGCTCGATCCGGACAAGGGGATCGGCAAGAAGGCCCCCGGGCCGCCGGAGCGCCCGCTCGGCAGCTCGGTCGTGTTCGCGCCCGGTGTCGGCGGGCCGCGCGACTACAAGCTCGCGAAGCCCGAGGACGACGACCTCGACGACACGGACGAGGGGCACTTCGTGCCCCCGGAGCCGCCGCCGCTGCCGGAGGCCGACGTCACGGCGAAGTTCGCCTGGCTCGCGGTCGTCGGCGGTCCGGTCCTGATGCTGCTCGCGGTCCTGCTGCGGTGGGAGATCACCTGGTGGCTCGGCACGGTCTGCGTCGGCGGTTTCGTGGGCGGCTTCATCACGCTGGTGGCGCGGATGGGGGACGACGACGAGGACGAGGACGACCCGGGTCGCGGGGCGGTCGTCTGAGCTGAGAGCCTGTCGGGCGCCCGTCACCCGGCCGCCCCGCGTGCCCCCCTTCCCCGGCAACCGGGGGCGAGCGGCGGATCAGGGCCTGAGCGCGGGCACCCGTAGCGCCGCCAGGACCGGCAGGTGGTCGGTGGCCGCCCGCAGGTCCACGTCGGCGAGGCCCGGCAGCCCGGTGGGGACGCCGCAGCCGAGCACCTCGATCCCCTCCGTCGCGAAGACCGCGTCGATGCGCTGCCGGGGGTGATCCGACGGCGAGGTGTTCTCCTCGCCCCATGGCCGTACCGCCCAGCAGTCCTGGAGCCGCCCGGCCAGCCGCCGGAACGCGGCCCCGCCCGGGGTCTCGTTGACGTCACCGGCCGCGATGGCGTGCTCGACGCCCATCGCGTCCAGCTGTTCCAGCACCATCCCGGCCTGGGCCAGGCGTTCGTCGGAGCGCAGGCTCAGATGGAAGCTGAGCAGACCGATCCGGGTGCCCGCGATCCGTACCACCGACGTGGCGAATCCCCTGCGGTGCAGACCGGGGGTCAGCGGCAGCAGGAGGTCCTCCGTGCGCTCCACGGCGGCCCGCGGCGAACAGAGCAGCAGCGGCCCGGCCGCCGTGGCGCCGCCGCCGAGCACGACGAGACCGGTACGGGCCGCGAGCCAGGCGGCGTGCTTGCGCCAGCGGAAGAAGCGCGGGGCCTCCTGGACGAGGACGAGGTCGGGGACACAGTCGCCGATGACACGGGCCAGTGCCTCGCGGTCGTCGCGCATCGACCGGACGTTGTAGCCGAGCACTCTGATGACCGCCGAACCGTCCGGCTCGGTTCGGGAGTCGGGCAGTGGCGTCGCAACCATGGGGCCCACGGTACGACGGACGCCCGTCGCGTCCCATGGGGCGCGACGGGCGTCCGGCTCCGTACGGTGGCGGTTCGCAGCCGCCGGGCGGCCTGACGGCCTCTCAGAGCCTGTCGGGTGACCTCTGACCGGGCGGCCACGCCCTGGCACGCACGCTTCCGGCGTTGCAGGAATGCCCTCGTAGCTCCGCTACGAAGACCTCCCGGCGCCTTGGAATCGCACGCACCATGCCGCGTCCGCTTTCCGATCGAAGGTCATCCGACAGGCTCTCAGCCCTGGCGAGCCAGGTCCGCCGCACCCACCAGCCCCGCCTTGCCGCCCAGTTGGGCCGCGAGCACCTGGGCGTGCGGGCGCCACTGACTGCCGACCAGCCAGCGGCGGAACGACTTGCGGATCGGGTCGAGGACCAGTTCGCCCTCGTCCGAGACACCGCCGCCGATGATGAACGCGGACGGGTCGAAGAGCGAGGCGAGGTCGGCGAGTCCGGCACCGGCCCAGCGGGCCAGCTCGCGGAACGAGTCGGTCGCCACCGGATCGCCCTGCCGGGCGGCCTGACTGATGTGCTTGCCCTCGATGCCGTCGATCGTGCCGTCGCCGAGCGACAGCAGGACCGCGGCGTTCTCGGGGGCGGCGTTGGCGCGCTGCCTGGCGTACCGGACGAGGGCGCGGCCGGAGGCGTACTGCTCCCAACAGCCCTGGCTGCCGCAGCCGCAGAGCAGACCGTCCGGGACGACCCGGATGTGGCCGAACTCGGCGGCCACGCCGAAGCGTCCGCGGCGCAGCTTGTTGCCGATGATGATGCCGCCGCCGAGGCCGGTGCCGAGCGTGATGCAGATGACGTCGTCGTGGCCCCGGCCGGCGCCGAAGCGGTACTCGCCCCAGGCGGCGGCGTTGGCGTCGTTCTCGACGACGACGGGGAGGCCGACGCGCTGTTCGACCTTGTCCTTCAGCGGCTCGTGCCGCCAGTCGATGTTCGGTGCGAACAGGACGGTGGCACGCTTGTCGTCGACGTATCCCGCGGCGCCGATGCCGACCGCGTCGATGCGGTGCCCCTCGCTCGCGCCGGACACCGCGTCCGCGATCGCGTCCACGATGCCGCCGGCCGTCGACGGGGTCGGCACCTTGAACATCGAGAGGATGCGGCCCTCCTCGTCGACCACTCCAGCCGCGATCTTCGTGCCGCCGATGTCGACGCCGATGGTGAGTCCCATGAATCCCTCAGTTTCGGTCGAGCCCCGCTGGGGCCAACCGTACCCGAGCCGCGGACCCGGACTTCCGCGCAGGTCAGTCCAGGTCGATGTGCTCGCCGCCGGAGGCTCCCCCGTCGCGCGGGTCGGTGGGATCGTCGGACCGCTTCCCGGTGCCGGCCTGGTCCCCCGCGTCCCTGGTCCAGCGGCGTTCCTGACCCTCCACGGCGGAACGGTAGGCGGCGAGGAGTTCGCCGCCGGCCGCGGCGAGATGGTCGAAGACGTCCGGGTTGCGTTCGATGACGGGCTGGGCTGCGGACTTCGCCTGCTTGATGATCTGTTGCACGGTGCCCTGCGCCGCCGGGCCCAGCAGCGGCGTCGGGAGGGACGAGATCCGGTCGGCCACGGCGTCGATCAGCTTGCGCAGCTCCTCGGCGGCGGTTCCGGTCCCCGGGCCGTGGTGGGCGCGGCGGCGGGCCTTCTCCGCTTCGAGGTCCTCGGCGCAGGCCCGTGCCCACGCGTCGTCGTCGACGGGACGATCGGTGGCTTCGCTCATGGCGGACTCCTGCGACGTGGTTCGCCCGCGGCCGCGCCTGCGGGACCGTACGGGCACCTACTACCGACGTTACCCGAACGGCGGGGTGCCGTTCAGTCCGTACGGGGCCACAGCCCGGGGTCGGGGGTGAATCTGACCCGGAGCACCCCGTCGGTGAGGGCGGCGCCGGAGACGGTGCAGCGGCGCAGTCCGGACTCCAGGGTGATGATCCGGTGGAACGGGCCGACGGTGAGCAGCAGTTCGTCGCCGCGGCGCACCAGTTGCAGGTCCGACTTGACGGCTCCGGGCAGCGGCAGGCACCAGACGAGGACGGGGCCGCCGTCGGCCGGCGGGGCGCCCATGGCCCGGGGGCCGGGCGGCGGGGTGCGCCCGTCGTCCGCGGCGCCCCGTTCCCCGGTCCGCCGGGGGTCCTCGATCCACCAGGGGTGGTCGGCCCGGCCGGGGGCCGGTTCGTCCGGTGCGGCGCACAGTCCGTCCCCCGCCCCGAAGCCGCCGGTGGCCGCCCCGGTCGGCGCGGTGGAGCGGGCGAGGCCGTCGAGGAGGGCGAGGTCGTCGAGGTTCCGGGGGTCGCGGCCGAGGTGGGGCACCTCGTACAGGGCCGTCGTGGGGCCCCATTCCTCGTACCAGTGGTCGACGGTCTTCTCCTGCCGCGCGGCGAGGTCCGCGAACCAGGGGTCGCCGGAGTGCCGGGGCAGGACCCGGTTCGCGGCGAGGGCGTCGACGCGCAGTCCGTGCAGGGCGAGGCCGGTGCGGGCGGTGCGCAGGGCGTCCTCGGCGGCCGGTCCCGGTTCGGCGACCAGCCGGAGCGTGGTGGCGCGGTCCTCGATCAGGGCCTGGACGGCGGCCAGTTCGGCGTCCTTGCGGGCGGCGGCCTCGTACAGCCACTGGGCGGGCATGGGCACCCCGGCGAGCTGGGCGAGCATGGGGCGCAGGGCGCGGGCGGCCTGGCGTTCCGGGGGCAGCAGCCGGCGCAGATAGCGGCGCAGCTGTTCGGGGAGGGCGAGGACGGCGAGCGCTTCGCGCAGCGGCGGCAGGTCGACGACGATGAGGTCGAAGCGGCCGTCCGACCAGTCGCCCTCGGCGGCGCGGCGCAGCGCGTGCAGCAGGGCGAGCTGGGGGCTGCCGGGGAGTTCGGTGAGTTCCTCGCCGTCCATCCGGTGCCCGCCGAGCAGGTCGAGCACGCCGGAGGCCCGGTCCTGGAGGGCGAGGAGTTCGCCGCGGAAGTGCTCGCCGGAGTCGATGCGGACGGACCAGAGGCCGTCGGTGACCTCGACGGGTTCGGTGCCGTCGGGGAAGCCGGGTATGGGGTCGGCGGAGAGCAGCAGGACGCGGCGGCCCCGGCGGGCGGTGGCCAGGGCGGTCGCCGCCGCGACGGTGGTACGGCCCGCGCCGCCGGGCCCGGTGACGAGAACCGTGCGCACCGGGTCAGCCCTTCGGTACGGACTCGACGCGCTTCTTCAGGCCGGCCAGGGCCCGGTCGATGATGACCTTCTCGGCCTTGCGCTTGATCATGCCGAGCATCGGGATCTTGACGTCGACGGTCAGCCGGTAGGTGACCTCGGTGCGGTCGCCGTCGCCGAGCGGGGCGAGCGCGTAGGTGCCGTCGAGGGCTCGCAGCATCTGCGACTTGACGAGGGTCCAGCTGACCTCGCGGTCGCCGGTCCAGGTGTACGCGAGGGTGTGGTCGTCCTTGATCGCCCCGGCGTCGAGGACGAGGCGGACCTTCTCGGCACGGCCCCGGTCGTCGGCGGCGAGCACCTCCGCCTCCTTGACCTCGCCGGTCCACTCCGGGTAGCGGGCGAAGTCGGCGATCACTCCCATGACGTCGGCCGGTGCCGCCTCGATCGTGATCGTCGAGCTGGTGTGTTCAGCCATCGCCGTGGCTCCTCCAGTGCGGTGTGACCGGTGCGTCGGCAGATGCCTGCCGTCAGAAGGCTATCGCGTGCCCGCGGCGCTCCGTCCCAGGGTCCGGCGCCGCGGCCGGTGGGGCGGCCGTGCGGGCGAGGTCCGCAGCCGGGCCCGGGGGCCGTGCCGGGAGGGGCTCCGAGCCTGTCACCATTCCAGGGCCCACGGCCTTCCGGTGGAGGCGAAATGGCCGACGTTCACGCATTCGGTCGCCCCGATCCGCATCCGGCGGACCAGGGGCTGGTGGACGTGGCCGAACAACGCGTAGCGGGGGCGGGTCGCGCGGATGGCGTCGAGCAGGGCCCGGCTGCCGCGTTCGAAGCGGCGCGCCACCGTGTCGTAGGTCAGTTCCGGCACGTCGGGCGGGATGTGGGTGCAGAGCACGTCGACCGCGCCGACCGCCTCTATCTTGGCCGCGTACTCCTCGTCGTCGATCTCGTACGGGGTTCGCATCGGTGACTTCAGGCCGCCGCCGACGAAGCCGAGGACCCGGCCGCCGATCTCGACGCGCCCGCCGTCGACCACCGTGGTGCCCGGGCGGGCGTACTCGGCCCACAGTCCGGGGATGTCGACGTTGCCGTAGGTGGCGTACGTCGGAGTGGGGAAGGCCGCGAAGAGTTCCGCGTACTGCTTGCGCACACCCGCGACGATCGCGGCCTCGCGGTCCATGCCCGCCCACAGGCGCCGGCCGAGCTCGCGGGCCTCCTCGAAACGGCGGGCGGTGCGCAGGGCCACGAGCCGGTCGGTGTTCTCCACGCCGAAGAGGTCGGGGAAGATGCCGCGCGAGTGGTCGGCGTAGTCGAGGAAGAGGACCAGGTCACCGAGGCAGATCAGGGCGTCGGCGCCGTCCCCGGCACGGGCCAGGGCCTCGGCGTTGCCGTGCACGTCACTGACCACGTGGAGGCGCGTGCGCCGTGCGGCGGGGCTGAGTCGGGTGTCCGGTGCGGCAGGCATGACGGCCAGCCTAAGGGCTGTCCCGTAATCCCTGGCGGGCACGCGACGACAGCTGCGGCACCTCGCCGCGTTGTCGGAACATCCGCATACGTCCAGTATGCGGACGCCCCTCCGCCTTGCGATGCACCACATCCGACGCCGCGCGCTGGTCCACCACGGATGACGGGACAGCCCTCAGGGCGTGTTCCGAAAGGAGCGTCGGCCGCCCGGACAGGGCCTCCGGACCTGCGGCGGGCCCCGGGCGATGACGCGCCGTGGGCTACTGTGCGCGCAAGGATCACCATCGTGTGTGACGCACAAGACATTGGCCCGAACCCTCTATCGGGAACTGAGTACTGATGGGTAACGTCCGGGCAGTCCAGTCGTGCTCACTTCACACATGAGCATCTGCCTATCTTGGACCGCAGCCGGTGGGTCACACAGAGCCGTGGCACCGGAGCCCGATGAGGAGCAGCAGTCTTGCGCGAGTTCAGCCTTCCGGCCCTGTACGAGGTCCCCTCGGACGGCAACCTGACGGATCTCATCCGCCGCAATGCCGCTCAGCATCCCGATGTCGCGGTGATGAGCCGCAAGGTGGGAGGCGCGTGGGCCGACGTGGACGCCAGGCAGTTCCTCGCCGAGGTCAGAGGGGTCGCCAAGGGGCTGATAGCGGCGGGCGTCGAGGCGGGCGACCGGGTGGCCCTGCTGTCCCGCACCCGTTACGAGTGGGTCCTGCTCGACTTCGCGATCTGGAGCGCGGGCGGGGTCACCGTCCCCGTGTACGAGACCAGTTCGCCCGAGCAGATCCAGTGGATTCTCGGTGACTCCGGCGCCGCCCTGTGCGTCGTGGAGTCCGAGGCGCACGAGGCGTCCGTGGAGTCGGTCCGGGCGGATCTGCCCGCCCTGAAGGGGATCTGGCAGATCGAGGCGGACGCGATCGCCCGACTGACGGAGGCGGGCGCGGACGTCCCGGACGAGACCGTGGACGCACGGATGGCGAGTGCCAAGGCGGACGACCCGGCCACCATCGTCTACACCTCGGGCACCACCGGCCGCCCCAAGGGCTGTGTGCTCACGCACCGCAGCTTCTTCGCGGAGTGCGGCAACGTGGTGGAACGGCTCAAGCCCCTGTTCCGTACCGGCTCGCGCTCGGTGCTGCTCTTCCTGCCCACCGCGCACGTCTTCGGGCGGCTGGTCGAGGTGGCGTCGGTCATGGCACCGATCAGGCTCGGCTGCGTACCGGACATCAAGCACCTCACCGATGAACTTGCCTCGTTCCGGCCGACGTTGATCCTCGGCGTGCCGCGCGTCTTCGAGAAGGTCTACAACGGGGCACGGGCCAAGGCGCAGGCCGACGGCAAGGGAGCGATCTTCGACCGGGCCGCGAACACGGCCATCGCGTACAGCCGCGCGCTGAGCACCCCGCAGGGCCCGTCCCTGGGACTGCGCCTGAAGCACAAGCTGTTCGACAAGCTGGTCTACGGCAAGCTGCGCGCGGTGCTGGGCGGACGCGGCGAGTACGCGATCTCCGGCGGCGCGCCGCTGGGCGAACGGCTGGGCCACTTCTACCGGGGCATCGGCTTCACCGTCCTGGAGGGGTACGGCCTGACCGAGACCTGCGCGGCCACCGCGTTCAACCCGTGGGACCGCCAGAAGATCGGCACGGTCGGCCAGCCGCTGCCCGGCTCGGTGGTCCGGATCGCCGACGACGGCGAGGTGCTGGTGCACGGCGAGCACCTGTTCACCGGCTACTGGAACAACGAGGCGGCCACGGTCGAGGCGCTGGCCGACGGCTGGTTCCACACGGGCGACCTCGGCACGCTCGACGAGGACGGCTACCTCGCGATCACCGGCCGCAAGAAGGAGATCATCGTCACGGCGGGCGGCAAGAACGTCGCTCCCGCCGTGATCGAGGACCGTATCCGCGGGCACGCCCTGGTCGCCGAGTGCATGGTGGTCGGTGACGGACGGCCGTTCGTCGGCGCGCTGATCACCCTGGACGAGGAGTTCCTGCGCCGCTGGGCCGTGGAGCACGGCAAGCCGGCCGGGGCGACGGCCGCCTCGCTGCGCGAGGACCCGGAGCTGCTGGCCGAGGTGCAGCGGGCGGTGGACGACGGGAACGCCGCGGTGTCCAAGGCGGAGTCGGTCCGCAAGTTCCGCATCCTGCCCTCCCAGTTCACCGAGGAGGCGGGGCACATCACCCCGTCGCTGAAGCTGAGGCGGAACGTGGTGGCGAAGGACTGCGCGGACGAGATCGAGGCGATCTACCAGCGCTGAACGCGACCGCGCGGACCACCGGCACCGGACGCGAACACGCGAACCACCGGCACCGGCGCCGGACGCGAACGCGCGAACGGGCCCGCACCGGACAGGGCGGGTTCTCACGATCCCCGCAACACCCTGGAAGTTCAGGGAGTTGCGGGGACCCCGAGAATCCGCCCAGGGTGCGGGCCCGTTCGCGTTCCACCGTCCGGACGGCGTCAGAGCAGTTCCTCGAGCCGCTCGGCCAGCAGGTCCCAGCGCCACTTCTCCTCGACCCAGGCCCGTCCCCGCTCCCCCATCCGCTGCCGCAGCTCCGGGTCGTGCAGCAGGGTGACGACCCGGTCGGCGGTCTCTTCGACGGAGCCGCCGCGCACCACCCACCCCGTCTCGCCGTCGAGCACGGCGTCCGGCGCGCCGCCCGAGTCGCCCGCGACGACCGGCAGCCCGGTCGCGGACGCCTCCAGGAAGACGATGCCGAGCCCCTCCACGTCGAGACCCCCGCGCCGGGTGCGGCACGGCATGGCGAAGACGTCGCCCGCGCCGTAGTGGGCGGGCAGTTCCTCCCACGGCACGGGCCCGGTGAAGCGCACCGACTCCTCGACACCCGTCCGACCGGCCAGCCTCTTCAGGTCGTCGGCGTACGGTCCGCCGCCGACGATCAGCAAGGCCGCGTCCGGGACCCGCTCCAGGATCGCGGGCATCGCCCGGATCAGCGTGTCCTGGCCCTTGCGCGGCACGAGCCGTGACACGCAGACGACGACGGGCCGGTCGGCGAGCCCGAGCCGGGCCCTGACCAGGTCCCCGCCGGAGCCCGGATGGAAGGTCTTCTCGTCGACGCCGGGCGGCAGCTGGACCATCCGGCCGGCCGCCGCGGGGCTGAGCGCCGAGGCGATCCGGGAACGGGTGTACTCCCCGAGGTAGGTGAGGGTGTCCGTGCCGTCGCCGATCCGCCGCAGCAGCCGACGGGCCGCGGGCAGCTGGGCCCAGCCGGCCTCGTGCCCGTGCGTGGTGGCGACCAGGCGGCGGGCCCCGGCCCGGCGGAGCGCCGGGGCCATCAGCCCGAGCGGGGCCGCGGCGCCGAACCATACGGACGTACAGCCGTGTTCGCGCAGCAGCCCCGCCGCGCGCCGGGTGACCCGGGGGGTGGGCAGCAGCATCGTCGTGGGGTCCCGGACGACGGTGAACGGCTGCTCGGCGTCGAAGGCGGAGGTGGCCGCGACGCCTTCCGCGGTCCGGTTCCAGGTGGAGGCGTACACGACGACCCGCTCGGGGTCCAGCCGCAGGGCCATGTTGTGCAGGAACGCCTGGATGCCGCCGGGGCGCGGCGGGAAGTCGTTGGTCACGATCAGGGTCTTGTCCATCGCGGCCGACAGTACCGGGCGGGTGGCGTTGATGGCCGACGCAGGGGACGGGCGGGCATGATGACCCCTCGTGCCGCGCGTGTCCGCGCCGTACGCACCGCACACGCACGACGGAACGGATGAGCTGCCATGACGGGATCGACCGGGGCGCGGCTCGCTCCCGCGGTGTGGGCCCTCACGAGGATCGCGCTGCTGCTCTGCGTCACGAAGGTGATCGTCCTGCCCGGTCCGGACGTGACCGGTGACGTCTCGGTGATCTACCGGGGCTGGTCGGAGGTGCTGCGCTCCGGCACGTACCCGATGTCGGACGTGACCTGGCAGTACCCGCCGCTCGCCGCGCTCGCGGTGCTCTCCCCCGCCCTGCTGCCCTTCCTCGACTACACCTCGGCGTTCTTCGTCCTCGTGCTGCTGTGCGACGGTCTGGTACTGGGGCTGCTGCTGCGCGCGGGCCGCGGGAAGGACCGGTCGGCGGCGGGGGCGTGGGTGTGGGTGGCCGGGGTGCCGCTGCTGGGCACGACCGCGTACGCCCGCTACGACCTGATGGTGACGGCGGTGGCGGTGGCGGGACTGCTGGCGGGGGTGCGGCACCCGCGGATGCTGGGGGTGCTGGCCGCGACCGGGGCGCTGCTGAAGGTGTGGCCGGCGCTGATCCTGGTCGGCACCGCGCCGGGCTCCCGGACGCGCCGGGCGTGGACGGCGGCGGCGGTGACGGCGGCCGGGCTCGCACTCGGCTGCGCGCTGGCGCTCCCCGGGGCGTTCGCCTTCCTCGGCTTCCAGCGCGACCGGGGCACCGAGGTCGAGTCGCTGGGAGCGCTGGTGTTCCACGTGGCGCGGGCGTCCGGCTGGCCGGGGCGGGTGGAACTGCACTACGGCTCGCTGGAGTTCCTGGGGCCGGGGGTGGAGCTGGTGAGTACGGTCGCCCTCGCTCTGTCCGTACTCGCCCTCGGCTGGCTGCTGGTGTGGCGGCTGCGCGCCCGGACCTTCCGGGCGAGCACCCCGGCCGACGCCGCGTTCACGGCGGTCCTGCTGTTCACGACCACGAGCCGGGTGATCAGCCCGCAGTACATGCTGTGGCTCGTCGGGCTCGCGGCGGTCTGCCTGGTCTTCCGGGACAGCGGGATGGGGCTGCCGGCCGGGCTGGTGCTGCTCGCCACCGGCGTGACCCAGGCGGAGTTCCCGTTCGGCTTCGACAACGTGGTGGCCAGTGACGCGACGGGCGTGACGCTGATGTTCCTGCGCAACGGTCTGCTGGTCGCGGCGACGCTGATCGCCTGCCGTCGGCTGTGGCGGCGCACGGCACCCGGGGCTCCCGGCGACAACGCCGGGAGCGGGGACGGGATCGCGGCGGGCCGCCGCCGCGCCGCCCGGGATCCGGAGCACGTCGGCTCCTGAGCCGTGTGCGCGGACCATGGCAGGGGCGTGTCCGGGGGCGGCCGGGCTTCCCCGTACGGGCTCAGCCGAGCCGGGCGCGCAGGTACTCCCGCCAGCGTGCGGTGAACTCGGCGGGGGTGCTGGAGAGCACCTCCCGCAGGGCCCGTTCCACCGCCCCGGCCCGCTCCCGCTGTCCGGCGACGGCCCGGTAGAACGCGGAGAGCCTCCGCTCGCCCCAGGCGTCGGCGATCAGCTCGCAGGCCAGCAGGCCGCCCTCGTACGCCTTCGCCAGCCGGGCCTCGTCGCCCGCGAATCCGAAGTCCTCGTCCGACGGGAGCGCGGCGGGAACCTCCCCGCGCCGGACCGCCGCGGCCAGTTCGGGCGCCGCCTGCGCGGCGGTGCGGTGCTCGGCGCGGTAGGCCACCCGGTCCGCGAAGCCCTCGGAGAGCCAGGCCGGGGTGGCGCCGGTGGTGCGGGCCCGGGTGGCGACATGGGTGATCTCGTGGGTGAGGACGACCCGTTGCCCGAACGCGCCGAGTGCACCGTACGCCTGCGGATTGACGATCACCCGGTCCGCGGGGGCCCCGCCCGGGCCGCCGGGCCGCGCGGTGGTGACGGCCGCCATGCCCCGGTAGTCGGCGGCGGGCGCGCCCAGCAGCCCGGCCATGTCCTCCGCGGTGTGCGGTACGAGCACCAGCACCCGGCCGGGCCAGCGTTCCGGCCAGGCACCGGAGACCACGGGCACCGCCCGGTCGGCGACCCGGGAGATCGCGCGCAGCTCGCGCCCGGTGCGGCCGACGCCGAGGACGAGACTGTGCGTGCCGCGCACCGCCCGGACCCGCCCCTGCTGCCAGAGCAGGCCGCCGCCGTCCGCGCCCGGCCGGTCGGCGGTGAGGTACCAGCGGCCGTCAGCCCCGTCCCGGCGCAGGTCGAGCACCCGGTCCGCGGTGGCCGGGGCCCGGTCGTACTCCTTGATCCGGTAGCTCAGCCGGACGTGCGCGGTGACGCGGTCGGCACCCTGTCCGGTCAGCTCCGTGACCCGGTACGTCCAGGAGGCCAGCGGCACGTCCGCGAGGTTGTCCAGCTCCTGGCGCTGGGCCGTGCGCAGCCCGGTGGCGCGGGGATCGACGGAGGCCAGGTAGGCGTCCGCGTCACGGGCCGTCACGGCGGCGGCGCGGCGGTCGAGGAGGGCGCGCACGGCGCGGGCGTCGGCCCCCGGGACGCGATCGGCGGATCCGGTCCCGGCCCCGGGGCCGCCGCCGTCCGCGCAGCCGGACAGGAGCAGCGCCCCGGCGAGCAGCACTCCCGCCGCGCGCCGCCCGCCGCCCCGTCCCCGTCGCCGTCGCCGACCCATCCGGTCGAGGGTACGGGCCGGGCCCGGGTGAGGGCATCGCGGGTGACCGGGAACCGAACGCGGACGGCCGGCCGGACGCGGGTGACCGAGGAGACCGGCATCATGCCGACGAGGGCGCCCCGCCGGTGACCTGTGGTCTCCGGCGGGGCGGGCCGATCTGCGGGGCGCGGGAATTCGCCCGTTCGGGCGTCGTCAGGCGACGCGCACGCCGAACTGGAAGCTGCCCATGGTGTTCATCGACTCGTAGCGGACCACCGCGCCCGGGTACGGGGCGTGCAGGACGGTGTTGTTGCCCGCGTAGAGGCCCACGTGCGAGGTGTTGTTGAAGAAGACCAGGTCGCCCGGCTTCAACGCACCGCGCCCGATCCGGGGGCCGTCGTTGACCTGGGTGTACGTGACCCGGGAGATGTGGACGTTGGCCTGGGCGTAGGCCCACTGGGTCAGCCCGGAGCAGTCGAAGGAGTTGGGACCGGTGCCGCCGGAGACGTACGGCTTGCCGACCTGGGTGCTCGCGGCGCTCAGGGCGGCCGCGCCGCGGGCGGAGGCGGGGGCCTCGTTGCCGAGTTCGCCCCGGTCGGCGGAGGCGCGGCTGGCGCGGCTGGCACGCTTGTCGTCCTCGCGGATCTTCGCACGCTCGGCGGCGGTCAGCGTGTTGAGCAGGCGCTGCGCCTCGGCGAGCTTGCCCTGGAGCTTCTTCTTCTTCTCGCCGAGCGTCTTGCGGACGTCCGCGAGGTCACCCAGCTTGTCCTGGGCCTCCTTGCGCTCCTGCGCGAGGACCCGCTGCTTCTCCTGGATCTTCTGGAGCGCCTCGGCCTGCTTGGCCGTCAGCTGGTCGAGCGCGGAGGCCTCGTCGAGGAAGGTGTCCGGGTTGGACGAGAGGAAGAGCTGCACCGACGGGTCGAGGCCGCCGGAGCGGTACTGCGCGGTGGCGAGCGAACCGAGGCCGCTGCGCAGGTTGTTGATCTCCTGCTGGCCGCGGGCCACCTTGTCCTGCAGCGCGCTGACTTCCTTCTCCAGCTTCTGCTGCTTCTCCTTGGCGCCGTGGTACTGCTCATTGGCCTCGCCGGCCTCGTGGCCGAGCTTCTCGACCTTCGCCTTGACCTCGCTCTTGGAGGGCTTGGGGTCGGCCTGGGCCGCCTGGGAGGACAGGGCCACGGCTGCGGCGGCGGTGGCGGTGAGCACGGTCACACGGGCGCGGCTCGGCTGCTTGGGACGACGGTGGGACGCCACGAAGGCGATCTCCTTCTTCCTCCGGCCGCCTACCGGGCTGTGGGGGGATCGGGTCCCCGGCTCCGTGCACGTCACGGACTCGGCGGTTCCTTCGCCGTCACCCCGGATGGGTGATCAACCGAGCGAAGGTTCGATGGTGACCCTAGTGACCAACTTGTGATCAGTTCAAATCCTCACCGGAAAAATCTCACCACAGCAGGTACTTCTTTACCCATATCACACAGGCCGTAGCGGCGACCTGACGGTCCGTTCCATAAAATCCGGCGAGTCGCGACAACCATCATGAGACACGCGAAAGGCGCTTCAGGAGCAAGGCGGACGCGACGGGCCGGGCGCCCGCCTTCGCCACCCCGTCGGCGACCTCGCGGTCGGTGGAGACCACCACGACCGGGCGTCCCGGCGGTTCGGCACGGGCCAGTTGGCGGATCAGCTCGTCGGCGGTCACGCCCGGCTTGCTGAACAGCACGCGGACGCCGCGCGGCGGCGCGAGCAGCACCGGGGCGGCGAGTTCGGCCCCGTCGAAGACACAGGTCATCTCCGCGCCGGTCTGCGCGGCGAGCACCGAGAGGCCGCCCAGCAGCCTCAAGCGCTGCTTCTCCAACGGCAGTTGAGGGTAGCCGGTCTTGGTGACGTTGTAGCCGTCCACGATCAGGTGCGCCTGCGGCAGCGCGAGCAACTGGTCGAGCAGGGCCGGATCGGTCTCCGAAAGCGCCCTGGCGGCAATGTCCTTGGGCGACATCCGGCCGGGCTCGACCGCGTCGACCCCGTCCGCCGGGCGGATCGAGGCCGGCGGCAGGGCCAGTTCACGGCGCAGCCCCCTGGCCGCGTCGAGCACCGTGTCCAGCAGCAGCCGCAGCCGCATGTCCTCGACCGAGCGCCCCTCCCGCGCGGCCCTGCGGCCCGCCTCGGCGGACGCCTCGGCCTCGCCGAGCCGCGCCTTGAGCCGACGGGTCTCGCTCTCCGCCGCGGAGAGCTGGGCGGCCGCCTCGGCGCGCACGGCGTCGGTCTCCGCCCGGCTGCGGCGCAGCGCGGCCTCGCCGCGCCTGACGTCGTTGACCGCGCTGCGCAGTTTGCGCTGGAGGGAGTCGGCCTCCTTGCGGGCGGCGTCCAGTTCGGCGCGCAGCCGTTCCGTCTCACTCCTGGTCTGGGCACGGGCCTGGGCGAGCTCCTCGCGCAGCCGCTCCAGCTCGCGGCGACTCGCCTCGTCGGCGCGTTCGGCCTCGGCGCGCTGGACCTCCTCGCCCGCGGCGGCGACCAGCTTCACCCAGCCCGCCGGGCGCAGCACATAGGCGGCCGCGGCGACGTCGACGGGATCGGCGGCGGCGGGCGGCGAACCGGACTCCAGCGCACGGGCCAGCTCCGGCTGCCGCTCCCCCAGCCGTTCACCGATACGCTGCCGGAACAGCGCGTCGCTCTCCAGCGCCGCCGCCATCGCGTTCCCGGCGAACTTGGCACGCCGGGTCGGCGTGAAGCGGGCGTACTGTCTCAGCGGGGCCGGGAGTTCACCGACCGTCAGACCGCCGAACGCGTCCGAGACCAGCGCGACGACCCGCCGTCGCACGCCTTCGGGCAGCGGGCGGTCGAGCGCCTCGACAGCGCCGTCGGCCGCCTCGGCCGGTTCGGCGCCGCTTGCGGACCGCTCCACCATCCGTCACCTCAAAATCGATTGTCTGTGCGCGGCTCCGTCAGGAGTCGGCACCCGGCCTGGCGACCAGTTCGATCTGGTCCACCGCGTTGCACCAACGGCAACGCACCGACTCGATGGTCTCACTGACCACCTCGCGTTCCTCCACGGTCGCTTCCCCGGCCAGGTCGAGATGGACGTACTCGACGACCTTGGAGGAACGCGTCACGTCGAAGCGTGTGAGATTTCCGCAGAGCGTGCAGCGCCAGCGGGTCCCGTCGGTCGGCTGCGGAACCGTCGTCATCGTTGCGTCCTCTTTCATCGAGCCTGGTGCCGTCTGTTTCAAGGATCTCGCGGTGCGCCGTCGAACTGCGGATTGTCCTGCCGTACGAAGGGCCGCTCTGCTCACCACCGGCCCCTCTTAACCCTACGGCCTCGCCGTGTCCGCCCGACACGGCGAGGCGGTCTGTCCCGTTCCCTCCGCTTGCGTCATGCTCTGTTCATGATCGATCTGCGAGTTGCGGCCGGCAGGCTGACCAGCGGACTCCTACGGACGGTCACCTCCGGCGGCCCGCTGGTCACCCACACCCTGATCGCGGCGTGCTGCCTGATCTTCGTGCTCGGCCCGCTCTCCGGCCTCCGCCCGCCCCAGGGCACCGCCGACGCCGTGCTCGCCGCGCAGGCCGGCTACTTCGAACGCTGGGGGGTGATCCCGAACGAGCTGTGGAACGGCTCGGGGCGCGTCCTGCTCACCCCGCTCACCGCCCTCTTCGTGCACGGCAGCTGGCTGCATCTGCTCGGGAACATGCTGTTCCTGTACGTGTTCGGGGCGATGACCGAGCAGCGCATGGGCCGCGCCGAGTTCACCCTCTTCTACGTGGTGTGCGGCTATCTCGCGCTGACCGCCTACGCCGCCGCGCACGCCACGTCCGACCAGACCCTGGTCGGCGCCTCGGGGGCCATCTCGGCGGTACTGGGGGCCTTCCTGTACCTGTTCCCCAGGGCCCGGGTCACCAGCCTGTTCCCGTTCCTCTTCTTCCTGCCGCTGCGCTTCCCCGCCTGGATCGTCCTGATCTTCTGGTTCGTCCTGCAGTGGCTGGCGGTCCGGAACTCCGTCGACGGCGGGCCCGGCGTGGCCTATCTGGCCCATGTGGTCGGCTTCGCGCTCGGCTTCCTCTACGCATGGGGGCGCTACCGGCGTGCGGATAGAGTGAAGGCCCCAGCAGCGGCCACCGAGGGAGAGAACCAGCCGTGATCAGCGCGATCGTGCTCGTCAAGACCAGCGTGGACCGGATTCCCGAGATCGCCGAGGCCATCGCCGCGCTGGACAACGTCAGCGAGGTCTTCTCCGTCACCGGCACCTACGACCTGATCGCCATGGTCCGGGTGGCCCGGCACGACGACCTGGCGGACGTCATCCCCGGCCGGATCAGCAAGATCCCCGGCGTCGAGGCCACCGACACGCACGTGGCCTTCCGCACCTACTCGCAGCACGACCTGGAGGCCGCCTTCAACATCGGCCTCGACGCGTAGAGGCCGCCTCCCGCACCCCGGTGGAGGCGGCCCCGCCGCCTCCACCGGGGTCACGCACTCTCAGAGCCTGTCGGGCGGCCTTCGACCGGAAAGCGCACGCCCCAGGGCGTGGCCGCCCGGTCAGAGGTCGCCCGACAGGCTCTCAGCCCCGGTCCGGCACGCAGCGACCGCCCTCGGTGCGGTAGGTCCACCGGGCGCCCCGACCGACCAGCTCCTTGACCGCCCGCACGAAGCGCTCGATGTGCTCGTCGGGCGTACCGGCGCCGAAGCTCACCCGGATCGCGTTGAGCGACGTTTCTCCCGGCGCGGCCTCGGGAGCGCCGCACTCGCCGACCTCCTGCGGGTCGCTGCCCAGCAGCGTACGGACCAGCGGGTGGGCGCAGAACAGTCCGTCGCGCACCCCGATGCCGTACTCGGCGGAGAGCGCCGCGGCGAAGTGCGAGCTGTTCCAGCCCTCCACCACGAACGAGATGACACCGACCCGCGGGGCGTCGTCGCCGAACAGCGAGAGCACCGTGACCTCGGGGACCTCGGCGAGCCCGGCGCGGACGGTGGCGACGAGGTGCTGCTCCCGGGCGACCAGGTCGTCGAAGCCCGCCTCGGTGAGCGCCTTGCAGGCGGAGGCGATGGAGTACACGCCGATGACGTTGGGGGAACCGGCCTCGTGACGGGCCGAGGTGGTCTGCCACTCGACGTCCACACCGCCGTCGGCCCGGCGGGCGACCGTGCGCGAGGCGCCGCCGCCGGCCAGGTACGGCTCGGCGTCCCGGAGCCAGTCGGCCCGGCCCGCGAGCACGCCCGAGCCGAACGGCGCGTACAGCTTGTGCCCGGAGAAGGCGACCCAGTCGACGTCCAGGTCGGTGATGTCGACGGGGTGGTGCGGGGCGAGCTGCGCGGCGTCCAGCACGATCCGGGCGCCGTGCGCGTGCGCGGCGGCCGCCAGCTCCTTGACCGGCCACAGTTCGCCGGTGACGTTGGAGGCGCCCGTGACGCAGACCAGCGCGGGGCCGTAGGGATCGCGGTCGGCGAGCGCCCGCTCCAGCGTCTCGACGGCCTGGGCCGGGGTGCGCGGGGCGTCCAGGTACGTCACCCGGGCGTCGCGCCACGGCAGCAGCGAGGCGTGGTGCTCGGTCTCGTACACGAACACCTGGCAGTCGGCGGGGACCACCGCGGCCAGCAGGTTGAGCGAATCGGTGGTCGAGCGGGTGAAGACGACCTGGTCGTCGGGGCGGCAGCCGAGGAACTCCGCGACGGTCTCGCGGCTGTTCTCGAAGAGGTCCGTGGAGAGCTGCGAGAGGTACCCGGCGCCGCGGTGGACGCTGCCGTAGTACGGGGCGTACGCGGCGACGTCGTCCCAGACGCGCTGGAGGGCCGGGGCGCTGGCGGCGTAGTCGAGCGCGGCATAGGTGACTTCACCACCCGTGACCAGCGGAACCATTACATCCTTACCCAGAACCGGCAGAGGGTTATAAATCGACTGGTCGGCGGCAGCGGTGAGGACAGACATGGCGAACTCCCGTAGAAGGCAGGCGAAACGCATGCGCCGGCGGATACGCGGCAGCGCAGCGGAAAGAGAAAGGGTGCGGAGAAGGGCGAGAACGCCCTAGCGCATTCGCGTGCTCACAAGAGACTCCCTAGGGACCAGGACCCCGGGGGTTGGCATTCACCGATGCCGAGGGGCCCGCGCTTGCCGCAGACCTCGCTGCCTGCGGCCTGGTCTTCACCCGGGGCACCCCGCCACGGACGGAGGGTTGCCGGACAGCGGGCCGGGGCCGTAGTCGCTGTCACTCATGACCTGCCTGCATCCTGCCATATGGATGCGAACGCGCAAGGGCGCGGTCCAGGATCCGGACCGCGCCCTGCGGCACATTCCCTCGGTTCAGAGGCTGTCGGATGTCCGATCGCGGCTCACCCGACAGGCGCTCAGGCGTTGCTGGCCGCCACCCAGCGCTCCAGCGCGCGCCGTGCCGCCCCGGAGTCGATGGACTCGGCGGCCTTCTCGATCCCGGCGGCGAGTTGCTCGTTCAGCGTGCCGTCCGTCGGGTCCAGGGCCACCAGCGCCGCGGCCGAGTTGAGGAGCACGGCCTCGCGTACGGGCCCGTGCTCACCGGTCAGCACCCGGCGGGCCACATCCGCGTTGTACGAGGGGTCGCCGCCGCGCAACGCCTGGGCCGGGACCAGTTCCAGACCTATGTCGCGCGGGTCGAACGCCTCCTCGCGCACCGCTCCGTCGCGGACCACCCAGACCCGTGAGGTCGCGGTCGTCGTCAGCTCGTCGAGCCCGTCGTCGCCGCGGAAGACGAGCGCCGAGTTGCCCCGTTCGGCGAGGACGCCGGCGACGATGGGTGCCATCCGCAGATCGGCGACGCCGACGGCCTGGGCACGTACCCGGGCCGGGTTGGTGAGCGGGCCGAGGACGTTGAACGTGGTCTGGGCTCCCAGCTCCTTGCGGGCACGGGCCGCGTACCGCAGCGCCGGGTGGAACTTCACGGCGAAGCAGAAGGTGATGCCCGCCTCCTCGGCGACCTCGGCCACGCGCCGCGCGCCGAGGTCCAGGTTGACGCCGAGCCTCTCCAGCACGTCGGAGGAGCCGCTCGCCGACGAGGAGGCGCGGTTGCCGTGCTTGACGACCTTGGCGCCGGAGCCCGCGATGACGATCGCCGACATCGTGGAGATGTTGACCGTCTTGGCGAGGTCGCCGCCGGTGCCGACGATGTCGACCGTGCGGCCGGGGACGTCGATGGTGTTGGCGTGCTCGTACATCGCGCGCACCAGGCCGGACACCTCGTCGACCGTCTCGCCCTTGGCGCGCAGGGCCACCGCGAAACCGGCGATCTGCACGTCGGTGGCCTCGCCGCTCATGATGCGGTCCATCGCCCACGCGGTGTCGTCCGCGCTCAGGTCCTCGCCGCGCAGCAGCGGGTTCAGCACGCCGGGCCAGGAACGGTCCGCCACGCTGTCGCCGCCGACCGGGGTCACAACGTTCATGGTCCGCTCCTGGGGTCCACAGCCGATAAGAGGTTCGGCTCCCACCCTATCCAGGGCGGAGGACAGCGAAGAGCCCCGTCCATCGGATGGACGGGGCCCCTGCTGTGGCGATCAGTTCAGGCGATCAGTGGTGACCGTGGCCGCTGGTGATCTCCTTGTACTCCTCGACGGTGGGCTTGGCGATCTGGTTGTTCTCGCCGTAGTAGCCCTTGCTGAGCCGGGCGCGCAGCTTCTGCATCGCGGAGACCTTGCGCTCGACACCGTTCTCGTCGACCGTCGGGCCGATCGCGAGCGGCTCGTACTGCTCGTGCGCGGTGAGCGTGTGCAGCTGCTCGGGACCGAGCGGCTCGTGGATCTCGACGAACTCACCGTGCGGCAGGCGCTTGATGATGCCGGACTCGCGCCCGTGCAGCACCTTCTCCTTGTCGCGGCGCTGGAGGCCGAGGCAGATCCGCCGGGTGACGATGAACATGATGACCGGGCCCGCGAAGATGAAGATCCGGATGAACCAGGTGATGGCGTTGATCGACATGTGGAAGTGCGTGGCCCACAGGTCGTTGCCACCGCCGATGAAGACGATGACGTAGACGGTGATCCAGGCGACGCCGAAGGCCGTCCGGGTCGGGGCGTTGCGCGGGCGGTCCAGCAGGTGGTGCTCGCGCTTGTCACCGGTGACCCAGGACTCGAGGAACGGGTAGACCGCGATGATCACGAGCACCAGTCCGAAGAACACCAGCGGGATGAACACGCCCAGGGCGAGCGTGTGACCCCACAGGTTGATCTCCCAGCCAGGCATCACTCGGATCAGACCCTCGGCGAAGCCCATGTACCAGTCGGGCTGGGCGCCGGTGGACACCTGGTCCGGCCGGTACGGGCCGATGGACCAGACCGGGTTGATCGTGGCGATGGCCGAGATGATCGCGATGATGCCGAAGACCAGGAAGAAGAATCCGCCCGCCTTCGCCATGTACACCGGCAGCAGCGGCATGCCGACGACGTTCTTCTGGGTGCGGCCGGGGCCGGGGAACTGCGTGTGCTTGTGGTAGAAGACCAGGATCAGGTGCGCCACCACGAGGCCGAGCATGATGCCCGGCAGCAGCAGGATGTGGATCGAGTAGAACCGGGCGACGAAGTCGTGGCCGGGGAACTCGCCGCCGAACAGGAACATCGAGATGTACGTGCCGACGATCGGCACGGACAGGATCGCGCCCTGGGTGAAGCGGATACCCGTACCGGACAGCAGGTCGTCCGGGAGCGAGTAGCCGGTGAAACCGGTGAACATGCCGAGCACGAACAGCAGGAAACCGAACAGCCAGTTGATCTCGCGCGGCTTGCGGAAGGCGCCCGTGAAGAAGACGCGCATCATGTGCACGAACATGGCGGCCAGGAAGATCAGCGCGGCCCAGTGGTGGATCTGGCGGACCAGCAGACCACCGCGGACATCGAAGCTGATGTCCAGCGTCGAGGCGTAGGCCTCGGACATCTTGATGCCCTGCATCGGCTCGTACGAGCCGTGGTACACGACCTCGTTCATGCTCGGGTGGAAGAACAGCGTCAGATACACACCCGTGAGGATGATGATGATGAAGCTGTAGAGCGCGACTTCCCCGAGCATGAAGGACCAGTGGTCCGGGAAGATCTTGCGCATGTTGGCCTTGGCCAGGGTGTAGATCCCCAGCCGGCCGTCCGCCCAGTCGGCCACCCGCTCACCGGCGGGTGCCTTGCGATTGCCCGGCGCCGAGGAGCCGGGGGCTTGCGTGGTCGCAGTACTCATCCGCGCTCCCAGAATGCAGGACCGACGGGCTCTTCGAAGTCACCGAGCGCTTCGAGGTTGCCCTCGCTGTTCACGCCGATACGCAGCTGCGGAAGGGCGTGACCGGCCGGGCCGAAGATGACGCGGGCGCCGTCGGAGAGGTCGAAGGTGGACTGGTGGCAGGGGCAGAGCACGTGGTGCGTCTGCTGCTCGTAAAGGCTGATCGGGCAGCCGACGTGGGTGCAGATCTTGGAGAAGGCCACGATCCCCTCGTGCCCCCACTTGCGCTCGCGCGCGTCCTTGATGTCCTCCGGACGGATCCGGACGATCATCAGCGCCGCCTTGGCGATCTGGTTGTTGAAGTCCTCCGCGTCCTCCGACAGGCCCTCGGGCATGGCGAAGGTCAGCGAACCGACGGCGACGTCCTCGGGACGCAGCGGCTCCATCGTGTTCATGTTGATGAGCTGCTTGCCCTGGGCCCACAGCGACTTGCGGAGCTTGTTCTCCGGCAGCGGGCCGAGGTCGCGCAGCAGCACCACACCGGAGAGCGGCACCAGGGCCAGCGCGCCGAACATGGTGTTGCGGATCAGCTTGCGCCGACCGAGCGCGGACTCCTTGGCCCCCTCGGCGAAGTCCGCCAGGACCTTCGCCTTGACCTCGGGCTCGGCCTCGATCGGGTGACGATCGTCGGCGACCTCCACGTCGGACATCAGGGTGCGCGCCCAGTGGACGGCCCCGGCACCGATCGCGAAGAGCGCCACGCCCAGGGTCAGGCCCAGGGAGAAGTTGAGCACGCTCACATGGCCGAAGGGCCAGATGTACACGATCTTGTCGACCGGGAAGATGACGTACGACGCGATGAAGCCGATCGTCGCCAGCATCGACAGTGTGAAGAACAGGGCGACGGTGCGCTCGGAGCGCTTCGCGGCCCGCTCGTCGATGTCCTGGATGCGCGGCTGGTGGGCCGGCAGCCCCGGGTCGGCGAACGGGTTGTCCGCGACCTCTACCGCGCCGTGCGCGGTGTCCTGCGTGGTGGGCAGGTTCTCGTCTGGAATCTCTTGGCTACTCATGACTTCTTGGCCTTAGCGGTGTGGGCCGCGACCCAAACGGCGAGTGCGATCAGTGCGCCGAGACCGAAGATCCAGGCGAACAGGCCTTCGCTGACCGGTCCCAGGCCACCCAGCCCGAGACCACCCGGGCTCGGGGTGTCATCGCTGTTCACGGCCTTGACGTAGGCGATGATGTCCCGCTTCTGCTGCTCGGGCATCGTCGTGTCCGGGAAGGACGGCATGTTCTGCGGGCCGGTCTGCATGGCCTCGTACAGGTGCTTCGTCGACACGCCCTCAAGACTGGGCGCGTACTTGCCGTTCGTCAGCGCACCGCCCTGGCCGGTGAGGTTGTGGCACTGGGCGCAGTTGTTGCGGAACAGCTCGCCGCCCTTGGCGGCGTCCGCGCCGGCGGGGTCGTGCTGCTGCTTGGTCGGCGTGATCGGACCGGCGCCGAGCGACGCGACGTACGCCGCGAGCTGGTCGATCTCGGCCTGGCTGTAGATGTTCTTCTTCTTCGGTACCTGGGCACCCGGCTGCTGCGCCGGCATGCGGCCCGTACCGACCTGGAAGTCGACGGCGGCGGAGCCCACGCCGACCAGGGACGGCCCGTCGGTGGTGCCCTGACCGCCGGTCCCGTGGCAGCTGGCGCAACCGACGGCATACAGCTTCTTGCCCTCGTCGATGGCGAGGGACTGGGCGGTTTCGTCGGCCTGCGCCTTACTCGCGGGCGCAAACGCGGCATACAGCCCCCCAGTAGCCGCCAGCGCGAGGAGTAGTACGACGACCGCCGCCAACGGATGGCGTCGTCGAGCGGAGAGCTTTTTCACGGATTACCCCGGTGTCAGGATCTTCTGCGTCGATGCTGGATGTGGTTCGGGTCGAGCCCGTTACTTGATCGTGTAGTTCGGGTCGGGCCCGATTACTTGATCATGTAGATCGTGGCGAAGAGGCCGATCCACACGACATCGACGAAGTGCCAGTAGTAGGACACGACGATGGCCGAGGTGGCCTGTTCGTGGGTGAACCTCTTGGCCGCGTACGTCCTGCCGAGGACGAGCAGGAAGGCGATGAGCCCGCCTGTCACGTGCAGGCCGTGGAAGCCGGTCGTCAGGTAGAACACCGAACCGTACGGGTCGGAGGAGAGGGAAAGACCCGCTTCCTTGACCAGCTCGGTGTACTCGAGGACCTGACCTCCGATGAAGATCGAGCCCATCACGAAGGTGATGATGAACCAGGTGCGGAGCTTCTTCACATCGCCCCGCTCGGCGGCGAAGACGCCGAGCTGGCAGGTGAGTGAGGAAAGCACCAGGATCGTGGTGTTCGTCGCCGAGAACGGGAAGTTCAGGTGCCCGGCCATCTCCTTCCAGTGATCCGGTCCCATCACCGATCGCAGGGTGAAGTACATCGCGAAGAGGGCCGCGAAGAACATCAGCTCGGAACTCAGCCAGATGATGGTTCCGACGCTGGTGAGGTTCGGTCGATTGACCGACGGGTGCGCGTGCCCGGTTTCTACTGTCGTTGCTGTCGCCACGACCGACATTATGTCGGTCGCTTATCCCGCCCTCACTCCGGGGGGTGCCGTTCGGTGTGTCAACCGGGTGTGCCCTCCCCGAACAGCCCATGAAACCGCTGTCACGGGCGATGCTGACAGGCCGTCGGGCGGAGTACGATCCGCGCATCGGTTCATGCCCGCCAAGCCCCGCAGACACGGATGTCACGGAGGAACAATGCAGCCGACCGCCACGGTCCTGGTCTACAGCGACGACGCCAACACCCGTGAGCAGGTGAGGCTGGCAGCCGGGCGCAGGCCCGCGGCCGACGTGCCCGAGGTGGAGTACGTGGAGTGCGCCACCCTGCCCGCCGTCCTGGAGGCGCTGGACAACGGCGGCATCGACGTCTGCGTGCTGGACGGCGAGACGGCGCCCGCGGGCGGCATGGGCGTCTGCCGGCAGATCAAGGACGAGATCTTCCGCTGCCCGCCCGTCCTGCTGCTGATCGGGCGCCCGCAGGACGCCTGGCTGGCCACCTGGAGCCGTGCGGACGCCGCGGTGACCCTTCCGATCGAACCGGTCGAGTTCGCGGACGCACTGGCCGCCCTGCTGCGCAGCAGGCGCTGCGTGGACGTCTGAGGCCCGTCGCCCCACCCGTCCTCCCGGAGGGGCGGCGCACTCCCCGGGCCGTCAGACCTGGGGGCGCAGGCGTGCCGCCTGGACCGTGTCCGCGCGTTCCGGGTCGGCGTCATTGCGCAGTGCGCTGCCCTTCTGCCATGTGTCCCAGGACAGGTTCCAGTCGCCGTAGCCGTTGTCGAACGGGGTCATCATCTCGCCCTGGCTGCCGACGACCGTGACGAGGTCGCCCTCGCGCACGATGTTGAAGAACCACTCGGCCAGGCCGGTGGTCATGCCGGTGCAGCCGTGGCTGACGTTCGCGTACCCCTGCGAGCCGGTGGACCAGGGGGCCGCGTGGACGTACTCCCCGCTCCAGGTGACGCGTGTCGCGTAGTAGACCTGCAGGTCGTACGAGTCGTCGGAGCCCGCCGCGATGCCGATCGTCTCGCCGCGCATGCGTACGGAGTACTCCTTGGACAGCACCACCTTGACCCCGTTCCGGGTGGCGAATCCGGGTTTGCCGGTGGTGACCGGAATGGTGTTGATCACTTTCCCGTCGCGCTTGACGGTCATCGTGTGCGCGGCGGCGTCGGTGACGGCCTCGACGCGGTCGCCGGTGGTGAGCTTCAGCGCCTTCGTGGGCGCCCCGTACAGGCTGTCGGTGACCTTGATGCCCGCCAGGCCGCTGCTGACGTCGATCCTGGCTCTGGCGGGCCAGTACTCCTTCGGACGGTAGTGCAGGGTCTTGTCGTCGACCCAGTACCAGGATCCGGTGACGGCGGGCGTGGAGCGGACGCTCAGGGAGCGCTCCACGACGGCCCTGGCGGCCTTGTCCTTGATGGGGGCGCTCAGTTCCGCGGTGATGGGCTGTCCCACGCCGTAGGTGCCCGCCTTGGGGCCGAAGGCGACCTTCAGCGTCTTCTTCTTGGTGGCGCCGGTCTCGAAGGAGAGCGTGCGGCTGCCGGGGGCGCCGTCGTCGTCCTCCACACTGACCCGCACGGTGTACCGGTGGCCGGCGGCGAGCGGGGATGTGGAGCGCCAGCGCTTGCCGTCGGCGTCGAGTTCGCCCGCCAGGCGGCGTCCGGTGGCGTCCGTGGCCGTCACGTCCGTGATCCGGCTGTCGTCGTCCTTGACACCGACCTCGATCGGACGGTCGGAGTCCGCCTTCTTGTCGCCCTCCGGCAGGTTGGAGGTGATCTCGTCCCCCGCGTCGTAGGGCTTCGCCGCGAGCGGGTGGTCGTCGGAGGCTCCGCACGCGGTCGCGGCCGCTATCAGGGTCGCGACCAGCAGCGTGCTGCTCACTAGGGGGCGAATGCGCAGCGTGTGGTCCATGAACACACGTTATGGATATTTCATCCCTATTGGCGCGTCTTGTGCGTGCAAACGGGGGCCCGTACCTCTCTTGGTGGAGAGGTACGGGCCCCCGTCTGGTGGAGCCGATGGATCGGTGACCTCAGGTCACTGGGTGCGGTTCTCGCCGTGGTAGTACTCGAAGACCCAGCCGAGCAGGCCGATGAGGATCATCGGGGCCGAGAAGTACATCAGCCACCAGCCGAAGATGACGCCCATGAAGGCGAGGGAGCCACCCACGGCCAGGGAGAGCGGCTGCCAGCTGTGCGGGGAGAAGAATCCCAGCTCGCCGGCCTCGTCGGCGATGTCCGCCTCCTTGTTGTCCTGCGCCATGGCGTCGACCCGCTTGGCCGTGAAGGCCAGGTAGAAGCCGATCATGACGGCCAGACCGAAGGCCAGGAGGAGCGTGGTGGTGCCGACCGGCTCCTTCGCCCACACGCCGTAGGTGACGGCGACGGCGAGGATGAAGACGCTCAGCCAGAGGAACATCTTGCCCTGGATCTTCACTTGCCTGCCTCCTTGCCGCCGGCGAGGGCCTTCTCACCCTCTGAGGCGAACTCCAGCTGCTCCAGGGCCGCGATCTCCGGGTGGTGCAGGTCGAACGCCGGGGATTCGGAACGGATCCGCGGCAGCGCGAGGAAGTTGTGCCGCGGCGGCGGGCAGGAGGTCGCCCACTCCAGGGAACGGCCGTAACCCCACGGGTCGTCGACCTCGATCTTCTTGCCGTACTTGGCGGTCTTCCACACGTTGTAGAAGAACGGCAGCATCGACAGACCGAGCAGGAACGAGGCGATCGTCGAGACCGTGTTCAGCGCGGTGAAGCCGTCGGCGGCGAGGTAGTCCGCGTAGCGACGCGGCATGCCCTCGGCACCGAGCCAGTGCTGCACCAGGAACGTGCCGTGGAAGCCCACGAACAGCGTCCAGAACGTGATCTTGCCGAGCCGCTCGTCCAGCATCTTGCCGGTGAACTTCGGCCACCAGAAGTGGAATCCGGCGAACATCGCGAAGACCACGGTGCCGAAGATGACGTAGTGGAAGTGCGCGACGACGAAGTACGAGTCCGTGACGTGGAAGTCCAGCGGGGGCGACGCCAGGATCACACCGGTCAGACCACCGAAGGTGAAGGTGATCAGGAAGCCGATGGACCAGAGCATCGGGGTCTCGAAGGACAATGACCCCTTCCACATCGTGCCGATCCAGTTGAAGAACTTCACCCCGGTGGGTACCGCGATGAGGAACGTCATGAAGGAGAAGAACGGCAGCAGCACACCGCCGGTGGCGTACATGTGGTGCGCCCACACCGTCACGGAAAGACCCGCGATGGCGATCGTGGCACTGATCAGACCGATGTAACCGAACATCGGCTTCCGGCTGAACACCGGAATGATCTCGGAAATGATTCCGAAGAATGGCAGGGCGATGATGTACACCTCTGGATGGCCGAAGAACCAGAAGAGGTGCTGCCAGAGCAATGCCCCGCCATTGGCCGCGTCGAAGATGTGCGCACCGAATTTACGGTCGACCTCCAGCGCGAAGAGCGCGGCGGCGAGAACCGGGAAGGCCAGCAGGACCAGGACACCGGTCAGCAGGACGTTCCAGGTGAAGATCGGCATGCGGAACATCGTCATGCCGGGTGCACGCATGCAGACGATCGTGGTGATGAAGTTGACCGAACCGAGGATCGTACCGAACCCGGAGAGGATCAGACCCATGATCCACATGTCGGCGCCGATGCCCGGCGAACGGACCGCGTCCGACAGCGGGGAGTAGGCGAACCAGCCGAAGTCCGCCGCACCCTGCGGGGTGAGGAAGCCGCCCACCGCGATCAGCGAGCCGAAGAGGTAGAGCCAGTAGGCGAACATGTTCAGCCGCGGGAACGCCACGTCGGGCGCGCCGATCTGCAGCGGCATGATCCAGTTCGCGAAACCGGCGAACAGAGGCGTCGCGAACATCAGCAGCATGACCGTGCCGTGCATCGTGAACGCCTGGTTGAACTGCTCGTTCGACATGATCTGCGTGCCGGGACGGGCCAGCTCGGCGCGCATGAAGAGCGCCATCAGGCCGCCGATGCAGAAGAACGCGAACGACGTGACCAGGTAGAGCGTGCCGATCGTCTTGTGGTCAGTGGAGGTCAGCCACTTGACAGCGATGTTTCCCGGCTGCTTGCGCCGGACCGGCAGCTCGTCCTCGTACGAGTCGTCTGCTGCCGCGGCACCCTGAGGTTCGTTGAGGATGCTCACAGTTTGTTCGTCTCCGCATTCCTGGCCGGGTCAGTCTGCTTGATGCCGGCCGGCACGTAGCCCGTCTGGCCCTTCTTCGCCAGTTCCTCGAGGTGCGCCTGGTAGCGCTCCGGGGAGACGACCTTGACGTTGAAGAGCATCCGGGAGTGGTCGGCGCCGCAGAGCTCGGCGCACTTGCCCATGAAGGTGCCCTCCTGGTTGGGAGTCACCTCGAAGGCGTTGGTGTGGCCCGGGATGACGTCCTGCTTCATGAGGAACGGCACCACCCAGAAGGAGTGGATGACGTCGCGCGAGGTCAGGACGAAGCGGACGCGCTCACCCTTCGGCAGCCACAGGGTCGGCCCCGGGTTGCCGTTCTGGGGGTTCCGCGTGCCCGGGATGCCGTAGTCGTAGACACCCTCCGCACCCTTGGGGAAGTCCTTCTGGAACCTGTCCGGAATGGCGTCGAGCTGTGCGGGGATCTTGCTGCCCGTGGCGGTGGAGCCGTCCACGTTCTCGATGTAGTTGAATCCCCAGCTCCACTGGTAACCGACCACGTTGATGGTGTGGGTCGGGTTCTTGAGTTCGAGGAGCTTCGTCTGATCGCGCGCGGTGAAGTAGAAGAACACCGAGACGATGATGAGGGGGACCACGGTGTACAACGCCTCGATGGGCATGTTGTACCTGGTCTGCGTAGGAACCTCGACCTTGGTGCGGCTGCGCCGGTGGAAGAAGATGCACCACAGGATCAGGCCCCAGACGAGGACACCCGTGGCGAGCGCTGCCGCCCACGAGCCCTGCCAGAGGGAGAGGATCCGCGGTGCTTCTTCCGTGACCGGCGTGGGCATTCCGAGGCGGGGGAAGTCCTTGTATGTGCAACCGGTGGCGGTTGCCAGGATCAGGCCCGCAGTCAGCACCTGCGGCAGCTTCCGCCGCATCGGGCGCCGCGACGAGCGGTCGGAGCCGTTGGGACTCACGTAGCGCCTTCCCGAGAGTCTCGCCCACGCGGTCGGCGCGGCCGGTCCTTCTGGTCGGTCGCCGCCCTGACGCGGGCAGGGGTTTGGATGTTTATGCGGACCAAACCCTACTGGACGCCATTTGGGGTCGCGCGGGGAGGGTGCCCAACGCGCCGCCCGACTCCCCGAAGGGGTGGAATACGGGCTCGTGACCGCTATCTGACGCCCCTTTTCCTGGTGCCGCGGCCGGCGGCCCGCGCGGGAATCGGCCCCCGGACGGGGCGGGGCGCGCCCCGGGGTGCGGGGGCGCAGCCGGGGGCGCGACACGGAGGAGAGCCTGGGCACGAGTGCGGGCCGGGGCGGGCCGGGGCGGGGCGGGGCGGGGCGGGCTAGCGTGGCCGTGTGCCCTACTTCGATGCCGCTTCCTCCGCTCCCCTGCACCCCGTCGCCCGTCAGGCTCTGCTCGCCGCGCTGGACGAGGGGTGGGCCGACCCGGCCCGGCTCTACCGCGAGGGGCGGCGCGCCCGGCTGCTGCTGGACGCGGCCCGGGAGGCCGCCGCCGAGGCCGTCGGCTGCCGTCCGGACGAGCTGACCTTCACTCCTTCGGGGACGCAGGCCGTGCATTCCGGAATCTCCGGCGCCCTCGCGGGCCGTCGGCGTGTCGGTCGCCATCTGGTCGTCTCCGCGGTCGAACACTCGTCCGTGCTTCATACGGCGTCCGCCCATACGGCGGAGGGCGGGGAAGTCACCGAGGTCGCGGTGGACCGGTCGGGGGAGGTGAGTGCGCCGGAGTTCGCGCGGGCGCTGCGTACGGACACCGCGCTGGCCTGTCTGCAGTCCGCCAATCACGAGGTCGGCACCGAGCAGCCGGTCGCCCGGGTCGCGGAGGCCTGCCGTGCCGCGGGGGTGCCACTGCTGGTGGACGCGGCGCAGTCGCTGGGCTGGGCTCCGGTGCCGGAGGGCTGGTCGCTGCTGACGGCCTCCGCGCACAAGTGGGGCGGGCCCTCGGGAGTCGGGCTGCTGGCGGTGCGCAAGGGGACGCGGTTCGCGGTCCGGGGACCGTCCGACGAACGGGAGTCGGGGCGGTCGGCCGGGTTCGAGAACCTTCCGGCGGCGGTGGCGGCGGCGGCATCGCTGCGGGCCGTGCGGGCCGAGGCCGCGGCGGAGGCGGCACGGCTGCGGGTCCTGGTGGACCGGATCCGGGCCGGGGTTCCGGAGCTGGTGCCGGATGTGGAGGTGGTCGGCGATCCGGTGCGGCGGCTGCCGCATCTGGTGACCTTCTCCTGTCTCTATGTCGACGGGGAGACCCTGCTGCACGAACTGGACCGGGCCGGGTTCTCCGTGTCCTCCGGCTCGTCCTGCACCAGCAGCACGCTGACCCCGAGCCATGTCCTGAAAGCGATGGGAGTGCTGTCGGAGGGGAACGTACGGGTGTCGCTGCCGCGCGGCACCACGGACGAGGACGTGGACCGCTTCCTGGACGTGCTCCCGCGAACGGTCGCGGAGGTGCGGGAGAGGCTGGGCGCGCCCGTGCCGGATCCCGGGGAGGCGGCCGGGGGCGGCTCCCTGGTGGTGGACGCCCGGGGAAAGCGCTGCCCGGTGCCGGTGATCGAGCTGGCGAAGGTGATCGGGGAGGTGCCGCGGGGCGGGACGGTGACGGTCCTCTCCGACGACGAGGCGGCACGCCTGGACATCCCGGCGTGGTGCGCGATGCGCGAGCAGGAGTACGTGGGCGAGGAGCCGACGGACCGCGGCTCGGCCTATACGGTCCGTCGGCTGACCTGATTTCGCCGCCCGGGTCAGAGCCTGTCGGGTGACATCTGACCGGGCGGCCACGCCCTGGCACGCACTCCCCCAAGGCCTTAAGGGCCGGGGGACCCCCTCCGGCGTTACCGAAATGCCCTAGTAGCTCCTTCCCCAAGCTCTCAAGGAGCAGGGGAGACCCCATCCAAGGGCATCCCGGCGCCTCGGAATCGCACGCACCATGCCGCGTCCGCTTTCCGGTCGAAGGTCACCCGACAGGCTGTCAGCCCAGGTGCGTGCGGACCTCGGCGGCGGCCTCGTCGCCGTACGCCTTGGTGAAGCGCTCCATGAAGTGGGCGCGGCGCAGGGTGTACTCCTGGGTGCCGACGGTCTCGATGACCAGGGTGGCGAGCATGCAGCCGACCTGGGCGGCGCGCTCCAGACCGACGCCCCAGGCGAGGCCGGAGAGGAATCCGGCCCGGAAGGCGTCGCCGACACCGGTCGGGTCGGCCTTGCTCTCCTCCTCCGGGCAGCCGACCTCGATCGGCTCGTGGCCGACGCGCTCGATGCGGACGCCGCGGGCGCCGAGGGTGGTGACCCGGTGGCCGACCCGGGAGAGGATCTCCTCGTCGCTCCAGCCGGTCTTGGTCTCGATGAGGCCCTTCTCGTACTCATTGGAGAAGAGGTACGTGGCGCCGTCGAGGAGGATACGGATCTCCTCGCCGTCCATCCGGGCGATCTGCTGCGAGAAGTCGGCGGCGAACGGGATGCCCCGGGAGCGGCACTCCTCGGTGTGGCGGAGCATGCCCTCGGGGTCGTCGGCGCCGATCGAGACGAGATCGAGGCCGCCGACCCGGTCGGCGACGGACTTCAGCTCGATGAGCCGGGCCTCGCTCATGGCACCCGTGTAGAAGGAGCCGATCTGGTTGTGGTCCTCGTCCGTCGTGCAGACGAACCGGGCGGTGTGCAGGACCTCGGAGATCCGGACCGAGCCGGTGTCGACGCCGTGGCGGTCGAGCCAGGCGCGGTAGTCGTCGAAGTCGGCCCCGGCGGCACCGACCAGGATCGGGTTCGTGCCGAGCAGACCCATGCCGAAGCAGATGTTGGCGGCGACACCGCCCCGGCGCACGTCGAGGTTGTCGACCAGGAAAGAGAGGGAGACCGTGTGCAGCTGGTCCGCGACCAGCTGGTCCGCGAATCGGCCGGGGAACGTCATGAGGTGGTCGGTGGCGATGGAGCCGGTGACTGCGATGCGCACGGGAAAAGTGCTCCTGCGGAGATCGGGGGGAACGGGATGGAAGTGTTCCCGGGGGCGGCGTGACAGTTCACGCTACCGTTCCCGGTGCGCGCCCTGAAGGGGGGAAAACTACCCGATAGTAGGGCTTTCTTCTCCGTACGGGCGATGCCTACGGTGCCCTCATGTCGAATCACATCGCCACGCACGAGTCCGAGATCAGCCTGTCCGAGCTGCGCGGTGACTGCGCGCGAATGGCGCCGCACTGGGTGGCCCGCGCGAAGCCCGCCCCCGACCGGGTGGCCCCGGAGCGGATCCACGGCGTGACCGTACCGGCGGTGTCCGCCCGGCTGGTCGACGGCATGTCCGAGTACGGCGACTGAATGTCGGGGTCCGCGCCGTGGACCCAGGAGGCATGGGCGGGGAGCCCGTCCGCGCGATGGCCGAGCTCGAACGTGGCCGCCGGGTCACTCACGGCGTCCCGGTGCCGGTTTCCCGGCTGCGCGTACGGCAGCGGCGACGCGGCCGGCAGGGTAGCGGGTGCTGCTTCCCGCCCCATGCCCGCCGCTGCACCGACCTGCGGGTATGCGTCGAGCAGCACTCGTGCCGCCGCCGCCCGCGCCGCCTTCTTGGACTGACCGGTGCGTCACGGACTTCGTGAAGGTTCACCCTGACGAGCCGAAGTCAGTGGCGACCCCGAACCGACGGGCCGATTCCTGGACGTGCGCCAGTCTGCGCAGGCTGAGCAGCACCGGTTCGTACAGCACGGTCAGCGCGACGGCCGCCTCGATCTGCCCGGCCGCCGTGGGCTGTTCCTCCACCGCGTCCAGGTCGGCGACGGCGAGCTCGGCGGCGATGCGGCCGTACGACAACAGGTGCGCGGTGTCGCAGGGGTAACCGAGGCGGACGAGCGCGGCGACAGAGGCGACGAGCGTGCCGAGGGCGGGGGAGGCGTCGTCATGCATGCAGCGCCAGTCCAACTGCTCCAGCAACGCCTCCACCGAGCGGCGCGCGATCCCGGTCGCCTCGTCGTCCTCGGCGGGCCCCGGGCCATGCGGCAGCGCCCGGGCGGCCGCGCCGAGCCGCATGTGGTGATCCAGCGACGAGTCCTCCGCTGCGGCGACCACCTCCCGCGCGACGGCCACCGGCACCTTGCCGATCTGGATCAGCGCCCGCACCAGACGCAGCCGGCGCAGGTGCTCCTCGCCGTACGCGGCCTGGGTGGCGGTGACCCGGTGGCCGGGCTGGAGCAGCCCTTCCCGCAGGTAGTACTTGATCGTCGAGGCGGACACCCCGCTGCGCTCACTCAGCTCGGCCAGTCTCATCAACTTGCACCCCCCTTCGGATACTGTCACTATCCAAGCATGGATAGTGGCACTATCCAACAAGAGAGTGGGGAGCGCGGCATGGGTACGGCACCGATAGCGGGGCGAGTCACGACGGCGGCCAAGGGGGACGTGGTCGTCTTCCTCATCGGCATGCGGATCAACCGGTGGCGGTCGGTGCGCCACTGGCTGCCCGCCTTCACGGCCATGCCACGCATGCTCAACGAGCTTGCGCGCGAGGAGGGCAGCGGGCTGCTGGGATACCGGGGCTACACGGCCGGGCTGCGCACCCACACGCTCGTCCAGTACTGGGAGTCGCGCGAGAAGCTGCTCGCCTACGCCTCGGCCCCGGAACGACAGCACCGCCCCGCCTGGGCGGCGTTCAACCGCCGTGCGCGGAGCGCCGCGGGGAGTGTCGGCATCTGGCACGAGACGTACATCGTGCCGGCGGGCTCGTACGAGGCGATCTACCACGCCATGCCACCGACTGGGCTCGGCGAAGCCCATGGGGTCGAGCCGGTCGGGCGGCGGGGTGAGCGGGCCGCGGAGCGGCTCGCGGGCTAGTGCCGCGGCAGGCAACGTTTGCCCGTCAAGGAGCGGCGTGGGGTGCGTGCTCTCGGTGTGCCGGCCGGAAGTCCTTGTACTGGACGTACTTGGGCTTTCGGCTGGTGCAGCGAGAGTGCGTGCCCGACGTCGCGACGGGGCAAACGTTGCCGGGAGCGGCACCAGCCAGGGCCTGCGCCAGGGTGAGGGCGGCCCCCCGGTCCGGGTGGTCGACGGCGTGCGGCACGGACGCCACGTGGTCGTGGTGGTCGTCGCCCACCAGGCGGAACCGTCCGGCCCTGTGCCCCGTCCCATTGTCGTCCCGACCCAGGGACGGACGGCAGGCCGGTCGACGGCCTGTACGACGGCAGCGCAGGCGAAGGAGCGGATCCGGTTGAGCACCGAGCGACCCGACAACGACGTGACCGGCCCCCCGGACGAGGTGACCGGCGCCCGGCGAGGTGCACCGCGCGAGGATGCTCCGGACGGGGCGCCGGGGAGCGTTCCGGACGCGGCGGCGTCCGCCCGGCCACGGCTCCCGAAGCGCTCCGTGCTCGTGGCCTCGGTGGCGGCGGTCCTGCTGGCCGGGGGCGGTGGCGCGTACTGGGCGGCGACCGCCGCGAACGGCGACGGCGGGAGCGGCGGCGGTGCGGCGGCCGACGGTGGCGGCTCCGCCCCTCCCCCGCCGGCCCTGGACGAGCGTGCGGACGTTCCGCCGGCGGCGCCGGACGGACCCCCGCAGGGCATCGCGATCGGTGAGCCCGATCCGCACGGCGGCAAGGTGGTCTACCGCGTGTCCGGGACGCTGCCCCAGGGGCCGGGTCGGGCCGAGGTGCGCCGCGCGGTGGGCACGGTCACGGCGGCGGAGGTGACCCGGCTGGCGAAGTCGCTGGGCCTGGCGGGCACGCCGCGGGCGGAGGGCACGTCCTGGACGGTGGGCTCGGACAAGGACGGCTCCGGACCGCTCCTCAGGGTGGACAGGCAGGCCCCGGGCACCTGGACCTTCGCCCGGTACGGCTCCGGGGGAACGGACGACTGCCGCCGGGGCGCGTCGGTCTGTTCGAGCGGGAGGACGGCTCCGGGCGACAGCGGCTCCCCGGTGAGCGAGAGCGCCGCCAGGGCCGCCGCGACACCGGTCCTGAGGGCGGCGGGGCTGGACGACGCCGCCCTCGACTCCCGCCAGGTGATGGGCTCCGCACGGGTGGTGAACGCCGATCCGGTGGTGGACGGGCTGCCCACGTACGGCTGGTCGACCGGCGTCCAGGTGGGCCCGGACGGTGACGTGGTCGGCGGCAGCGGACACCTGAAGGGTCTGGAGAAGGGCGACAGCTATCCGGTGATCAGCGCGGGCGAGGCGCTGAAGCAGCTGAACGGCTCCTCGTCACGGACGGGCCAAGGCTCCGGGGTCGGAGGGTGCGCCGAACCCGTACCGCTGGAGGGTGACCTGAAATCGCCGGGGGTCCGTTGCGGGACGCGGACCGGGGCGGAGCCGCCGACGACGACGGTCACGATCGACAAGGCGGTGTTCGGCCTGTCGATGCGGCACGTGGCGGGCGAGCCGGCCCTCGTGCCGTCCTGGCTCTTCTCGGTACGGTCCGCCGAGGGCGACGCGGGCACGACGCTGGCGCGGGTCGCCGTGGACCCCGCGTATCTGGCGAAGGCGAAGGACGCCCCGGCGACGCCGCCGGGCGAGACGGGCGGCACGCCCGAGAGCTCGCGGCAGATCCAGTCGTACAGCGCCGACGGCCGGAACCTGTCGGTGACGTTCTGGGGCGGGGTGTGCAGTACGTACGCGGCGAGCGCGGCCGAGGACGGGAAGACGGTGCGGGTGACGGTGACGGAGTCGAAGCAGGAGGGGAAGAAGGTCTGCGTGATGACGGCCGAGGAGCTGACCCGGACGGTGACGCTGGACGCACCGCTCGGTGACCGGGCGGTGGTCGACGCGGCCTCGGGCGCCCGCGTACCGCACGCCTGACAACCCCGTACACACGGTCGTGCACACGGCGGCTCGTATGCACGGCTCGTACCAATGGCTTGTACGCACGGCGAAGGCGGCGGCTCCGAATTTCGGGGCCGCCGCCTTCGTATGGTTTCTCCGCCCCCGCCTCAAGCAATCGGCGCCTTCGGGGCTCGACCGCCTTCGGGGTCAGGTGCCTCGGGGCTCAGCTGAAGGAGTCGCCGCAGGCGCAGGAGCCCGTGGCGTTCGGGTTGTCGATCGTGAAGCCCTGCTTCTCGATGGTGTCGACGAAGTCGATGGAGGCGCCGCCCAGGTACGGAGCGCTCATCCGGTCGGTGACGACCTTGACGCCGTCGAACTCCTTCACGACGTCGCCGTCGAGCGAGCGCTCGTCGAAGAAGAGCTGGTAGCGCAGGCCCGAGCAACCGCCGGGCTGGACGGCGACGCGCAGCGCCAGGTCGTCGCGGCCTTCCTGCTCCAGCAGGCTCTTGACCTTCGCGGCGGCGGCGTCGGACAGGAGGATGCCGTCGCTCACGGTGGTGGTCTCGTCCGATACGGACATCTGCTTCTCTCCCGGGGTTGTACGGAGACTGCTTGCCGACGTTGCAACCGTCGGGACCGCGGATTCATTCCGGGCCGAGCGCTTGCCTGTTCCCTTCATGCTCGCACACAGGCCCCTTCAAGGGATGCGTCACATCGACGCTATGGCCATCGTCAAAGTGACATAAACCGGCTATGATAGATAACGTCATTTCGACGAAAAGGCTCCTCCGCAGAGAAGAAAGGGTGCGTGACGTGACCACGGCCCACCCCGTCCAGGATCTCGACGTCCAGCCGACGCCCCTCGCACTGCTCCTCCTCGGCCGCGAGGCCGACCCGAGGAGCGAGCGCGGTGTCGAGTGTCCCGGCGACCTGCCCGCCCCGTCCGACCCGGACCTCGTGGAGCGTGCCCGCGCCGCCAAGGAGAAGCTCGGGGACAAGGTGTTCGTCCTCGGCCACCACTACCAGCGCGACGAGGTCATCCAGTTCGCCGACGTCACCGGCGACTCGTTCAAGCTCGCCCGGGACGCCGCGGCGCGCCCGGAGGCGGAGTACATCGTCTTCTGCGGTGTGCACTTCATGGCCGAGTCCGCGGACATCCTGACCACGGACGACCAGCAGGTCGTGCTGCCGGACCTGGCCGCGGGCTGCTCCATGGCCGACATGGCCACCGCCGAGCAGGTCGCCGAGTGCTGGGACGTGCTGACCGAGGCCGGGATCGCGGACCAGGTCGTACCGGTCTCGTACATGAACTCCTCCGCCGACATCAAGGCGTTCACCGGGCGGCACGGCGGCACGATCTGCACCTCGTCCAACGCCGAGCGGGCCCTGGAGTGGGCCTTCGAACAGCGGGAGCCCGGGGCCGCCAAGGTGCTCTTCCTGCCCGACCAGCACCTGGGCCGGAACACCGCGGTCCGGGACATGGGGATGTCCCTCGACGACTGCGTCGTCTACAACCCGCACAAGCCGAACGGCGGCCTGACCGCCGAGGAGCTGCGGAACGCGAAGATGATCCTGTGGCGCGGGCACTGCTCGGTGCACGGCCGCTTCTCGCTCGACTCCGTCGACGACGTGCGCGCACGGATACCCGGCGTCAACGTGCTGGTCCACCCGGAGTGCAGGCACGAGGTCGTGGCGGCGGCGGACTATGTCGGCTCCACGGAGTACATCATCAAGGCCCTGGAGGCGGCTCCGGCCGGTTCGAAGTGGGCGATCGGCACGGAGCTGAACCTGGTGCGCCGCCTGGCGAACCGGTTCGCCCCCGAGGGCAAGGAGATCGTCTTCCTCGACAAGACGGTCTGCTTCTGCTCGACGATGAACCGCATCGACCTGCCCCACCTGGTGTGGGCCCTGGAGTCGCTGGCCGACGGCAAGCCGGTCAACCGGATCCAGGTCGACCCGGAGACGGAGAAGTACGCGAAGCTCGCCCTGGAGCGGATGCTGGCTCTGCCGTAGCCGCGCGTCGGGCCCCTGCCCCGGCCCATCGGCGCCCGTAGCCCCCGGCCTGTCCGGTCGGCGGCTGCGGGCGCCGCGGCTTGGTCCGCGGCCTGCCCGGCGCCCGGCGGGCAAAGCGACTGCGCCGCGAAGTGACCAAACTCAAGGGACTGCGGGCTGCGGACGCCAAAGAACTCGCGGTAGTACGGTCGGACCTCGAATCCCTGGTCGGCGCCCTCACCAGGCGCAGATGGAGAACCGGCAACTGCGTCAGCGGCTCGCGGCTCCAGACCCCAAAGTCCGCTCGCTGCCCACCCAACCGCGGCCGCGGGCACCCCAGGGACGAGCCTGAAGCGACGGCATCGGCAGTGGGCACGTAGATCTGTACACGATGGTGCACGACGACGTCGTACGCGACTGGGGGACATTCAGTGGTACGCGGCGGGCAGTCCCCAGTGGCTGCCCGCCACGGGTCCTCCCTTCTCAAGGAGGAGGGGGAGGTCATACCCGGCGGTTGAGGTGGATGGCGAAGACGCCGAGGGCTTCTTTCTCGGGCGGGTAAATGCCGCGGCAGGCAGCCAACAGCTCATCGCGGGTCGTGCCCGGTTCTCCGATGACGGTGTTGTCCTCGGCGTCGAGCATCTCCTCGAAGGAGTTGTACTCGTTCAGGGCGGTGATGCGGGTGGTCAGAGTGTCGTCGCCGGAGTTGAACCGCAGGGTGTCCCCGGCGGCCATCTTGCGGATCTTGCCATAGCCGACGCGGACTTCGATGGTCTTGGCGCCGGTGGCGATCAGGTTGAAGTAGGGCTTACGGATGTTGAGCGCGTGCTCGGCAGGCGGCTTGATGGTCATCGCGGTGTCCTTCACGCTCTGGTCGAGGTGGGGGGCAGGGCCGGTCGGGCGGAAGCGTCGGCGGCGGCCAGCCGTTCGCGCAGGCCCTCGACGGCCGCCTGGCGGGGGTAGCGGCGGTTCAGGAACGAGGTGAGGTCGCCAGCCCGGTGGCGGACGGAATCGACGACGCGGGCGGAGTCGAGGGCCTGGTGGCCCAGCGCAACGGCGTCGTCGGGGTCACCGAGGAGGGCATGAGCGAGGGCCAGGTCGATGCGGGCGATGGCCTCCCTGCTCGGGGACCGTGATGCCGCGGGGGCCGCCTCATAGGTTGCCAGAGCCTGTTCAGCGCGCTGCCGGGCCTGCTCGGCCTGGCCGAGCCAGATGAACGAGGTCGCTGGATACGAGGTGAGCGCGTAGTCGGCCAGGGGCAGCACGTCCAGGCCGAAGCGGCGGGGCGAGCGGGGCGGCAGGAGCCGATGGGCCTCCTCGGCCGCCTGGAAGGCGGTGGTGAAGCCGTCCGCGTCGCCGTCGGCGGCGGCAGCCCGGGCTGCCTGGGCATGCAGCCGCACGGTCAGCGGATGGCCCTCCGGGGCCTCGATGAGGCCCTGGAGGGCCGCGTCGCGGGCCTTGCCGGGCCGTTGCTCATACAGGTTGATGGAGGCGGAGGCGTCCATCGCCCACCCGCACAGCTGGCCGTGCCCGGCCTGTTGTCCGTGGACGAACGCGTCGGTGGCGAACGCCAGCCCGGTGCGGGCGTCCCCGAGGTCGTGGGCGAGCCACGCCAAGAGTTCGGACAACCAGCCGGCGAACGCCAGCAGTTCCCGTTCCTGCCGGTGGGTGTGTCGGCCCTTCAGGAGGGCGTCGACCTTGCGTCGGTAGTCCATCACCGCGTCGAAGACGGCCTTCGGAGGCTTGAGCGAGTACGCGCGGTTGAACTCGGTGACCGCGAGGTCGAGATGGTCCAGGGTTCCCGAGCCGAGCGAGGTCGCCTCAGCCTGCCGGGTGAACTCCCTGGCCTCGGCGGCGGCCTGCTGAAGGATCTGTGCTGCGGCAGCCGGGGCTGCCACGACCAGTCCGGCGAGCTTCACCGCGTCGCGACGCTTCGTTGCCTCCACCTCCGTGCAGGTCCGTGAGCCCGCACCCACTCGGGCCGCTTCCCCTTCGGAAAGTGTTCCATCGGAGCCGTCCCCGCTCCAAAGCGGACTGGTCCCGCCCGCTGCGGGGGCGGGTGAGTAGTCGCGGGCGAGGCCCAGCTCGACGGGGTTGGTGGCGAACAGGCGGCACAGCAGGTCCTGGTAGTCGGGACTGGGCAGGCCGCCGGCCTCCCAGTCCTTCCAGGACCGCTCGGACAGACCCACCTTGGCCAGGTTCTCGTCCTCGACGAGCTGATGGGCGGCGGCGACAGCCTGCGCGACGGTCCATCCCATCGCCAGGCGGCGGCACTTGAGCCGACGGTGGCCGCAGTGGGACTCGATCTCGGCGGCGATGACCGCGACCAGGCCCTGCGGCACGGGGTCGGGTGAGCCGGCCCAGCCCAGGGCCCTCTCACGCAGGGCTCTGCCGCAGGAAACGTCATGGACCTCTCTGTCCTGCTGTTTCGGCTGGGATCTCACCGGTTGCCTCCCCCACGAACACACGGCGGCACCGGGTTGCGCCGCCTGTGACGGCCAACGATTGCCTGCCTGAACCGGCACGCGATCAAACCCCTGAGCGGGGGGCGGCCGCACCGCCCGCCGGGGGCGGCCGCACCGCCCCCGAGGGGCGGGCACCTCTCACTACCTGCGACAACGCGAGCGGATCACTCTGGATCCCGGCGCCGCGTCCGGCCGACTGACCCCGGCATCCACGGCTCCCCCTTGGTGATTCAGGGCATCCGGCCGGACGTCGCGCCTTCCACCCCCATCCACACGCTCCGGGCCCGACCCCGGGGCTGAAGAGATCGAGAGGGACCCGATGGGAGACGCACAACAGACCGCCGCCCTGTCCGGGCAGATCGTCCAGCTGGACGGTCTGGACGGGCAGTTGATCGAGCGGATGCGGCACGAGGCTCTGACCGCTCCGGCTCCCTGGAAGGCCGAGTACGGCGAGTTCCAGTCCGGTGGTTGGTGGACGACCTCGCTGATGAACGCCTCCGGCGACGCCGCCGACGTCAGGATCACCGATGGCACCGCCCGCCCCACCGCCCTGCTGAGGCACATGCCCGCCACCGCCGGCCTGTTGGACGAACTGGGCCTGAACTATATGTGGGTTCGGCTTGCCCGGCTGGAGGCGAACGCGTTCCTCTGGGAACACCGCGACTACGACGAGCTCGACCAGGTCGAACGCCACCGGCTGCACATCCCCCTGCACACCAAATCCTCTGCGTTCCTGGTCACCGGCGGCACCAAGGTCCACATGGCCGGCGGGCGGATCTGGCGGCTGACCCCGACCTACGCGCACGGGGTCTGCAACCTGCTCGGCCCGGACCGGATCCACCTGATCGCGGACGTCTACGGCGACGACGCCTACCAGCAGTTGGCTGGGCGAACGAAGGAGCCGTCGGCCGCCGAGCGACTGCCGGCTGCGTCGGAGGCAGATCTGGCCGAGCGGCTCGCCGCCGCCCGGTGCCTGGCCGACCTCGGATACGTGGACGCCGCCGAACAGCTGCTGCTGCGGCTGTTCTACTCCTTCGCCCTGCCCGAGGGCACCGCCTACGACCTGATCGCGACCCTGCACACCGCGCTCGGCGACATCGAGGCGAACCAGCGCTGGACGGCCGCGAAGTCCAAGCTCCTCGCCCTCGTCTCGTGAAGCCGCCCGCGCCTGTCCGCGCCACCCCCAGCCCGGAAGGACTCCTGCTCATGCCCACCGCACTGTCCCTGGCCCCGGCCGAACTCCACATGGCCGAACTCACCGAGGTCAACCGGCCCACCCAGCTGCCGCTGCTGACCCGCATCGCCGGACTGCTGTCCGCCTCCCCGGCCGTCACCCACCTGCTGGTACGCGGCTCGCTCGCCTCCGGCACCGCCGACCGCCTCTCGGACGTCGACTTCGTCGTCGGCGTCCACGACCGCGACCTGCCCGCCTTCACCGCGGCCCTGAACGACCTGATGACGGTCGCGGCCGGGGCCCTGTTGCCCGGCTGGCGCGACACCATCGTCGCGGACCTCGGCGGCATCGGGTTCGTCTTCCTCGTCCAGCACGAGGGCAAACTCCAGCAGGTCGACCTCTACATCGCACCCGCCTCCCAGATCACCGCCCTGAGGCGGAAGGTCGGCGGCAAGATGCTGTTGGAACGCCCGCCGGCCCAGATCACCACCTCCCAGATCGAGCAGGCCAAGACTCACGTGGCCGAGCTGACGGCCGGGCCGCGCTCGTGCACCGAGCTGCTGATCGAGCACCTGGTGCTGGCGGTGCTGCTGCACAAGCGCATCCAGCGCGGTCAGCGGTTCGTCGCTTACGCCGAGTGGCACCTGCTGCACACCGCGACGAAGGACCTGATCAAGACCGCGCTCGCGCCGACCTCGCGGTTCTGGGGCTGGTACCAGCTGCGGGAGGAACTCGCGCTCACCCCGATCGGCCGGGCCTGCTTGGCCGACCTGGACGCCGCGATCACCTCACCGGCCATCCCGGACGCCGCCGACGTCAACGCCGACCTGGACCGGGTGATCGCACTGACGAAGAGGGCCTGCCCGAATGCCCTGGACGGCCTCGCGGACGCCCTGATCGCCTACCGCACCTACCTGGAGCTGGCGTGAAGCCCCAGGGCCGCCGCCTCCCCATCCCGGCCGTCAGCGGGGACGGGGCCCAGGGCCAGCAGATGACGGCGGTGTTCTTCGGCGGCGTGGTCCCCGCCTCCCCGGACGAGGAACGCCTCGCCGAAGAGGTCGGCATGGCCCTGGCCGGGGCCGGATTTGTTCTGCTGCACGGCGGCTACAACGGGCTGATGGAAGCCGCCGCCCGCGGGGCTACGGCCAAGGGCGGCACAGTCATCGCCGTCACCCTCGCCGACAAGCACGCCGAGTGGGGCGACTTCAACCCGTACGTCACCGACTCGGTCCACCTGCCCGACGTCGGCGCCCGCCTCAACCACTACCTCGACTCCGCAGACGTGGTGGTCGCGATGGGCGGCGGCGTCGGCACCCTGCACGAGCTGACCGCCGCCCTCTACTACGCAGGCAACATCCGCCCCGTCCCCGTCTGGATCACCGGCCCCACCGCACTCGGGCTGCTGGCCTTCCTGCGGCGGAAGAAGTGGTTGTTCGAGACGCCCACCCGGCAGCTGGGCTTCATCAGCCCGATCGCGTCAGCGGCAACGTTCGCCACCCAGCTCCACGACCTGAGCGCCAAGAAGGAGGCCGAAGCATGACCGTCACCACCGCCGCCACCCTGGCGGCCCGCGTCGCCGAGGCGGCCTGCGTCAGCGACGCGTTCACCCTGGCCGACGGACAGGTACTGGACGCGTACTTCGACGAGTACCGCCTGGCCGCCTACCCGCAGCTGCTGCACGACGTCGCCGACGCGATGGCCGCCCTCGTCCCCGAGGACGCCGAGGTGCTGGCCGGGATCGAGCTCGGCGGGGTCCCGCTGGTCATCGCCCTGTCGGCCGCGACCGGACTGCCAGCCGCGTTCCTCAGGCGGCTGCCCAAGCGCTACGGTTCCAAGCGGCAGATCGAGGGCGCCGACGTCACCGGGCGTCGGGTCGTCCTGGTCGACGACGTGGTCCGCTCCGGCGGGCAGCTGCTGGCCATGACCCGGATACTGCGGGTCGCCGGAGCCCCGGTCACCCACGCGCTGTGCGTGCTGGAACGCACGCTCGGCGGACGGCTGCTGCTTCACGAGCACGGCGTCGCCCTCCACCCACTGCTGACCGAGGCCGACCTGCCCACCGCCAAGAGGGCGGCGTCGTGACAGGGGCGGTGCTGTTTGACATGGACGGGGTCCTGCTGGACAGCCGCCACGCGATGCTGGCCACCCTCGCCGGGGTCGCGACCGCCGCCCTCGGACGCCGCATCACCGCGGCGGACCTGCCGCCGGACGCGCTCACGACCCCGCGGGTGGAGGTCCTGACCGGACTCGGGGTCACCGACCCGGACGAGCTCTGCGCGCTCTGGTGGGGTCCGGCCCTGGCCACCGCCGCCGGCACCGCCCTGTTCCCAGGAGTGCTGGAAGGGCTGATGGCGATCAAGGACGCCGGGATCGCGACGGGCCTGGTCACCCTGCAGACCCGCACCCGGCTGCCCTGGCTGCTGCCGCCGGCCGTCCTCGCGCTGCTGGACGTCACCGTCTGCCAAGAGGACGCCGAACCCAAACCCGCCCCGGACGGACTCCTGCTCGCCCTCGCCAAGCTCGGCGCCGCCCCGTTCGAGACGGTGTTCCTCGGCGACACAAGCGGGGACATCACCGCCGCCCGCGCGGCCGACATCACCCCGCTCGGGGCCGCATGGGGCTACGCCGGACCCGCAGCACTCAAGGCCGCAGGGGCCGCCACGGTCCTGGACGATCCGGCCCTGATCGGGCCCGGCCTGCTGGACTTCACGTCCTGCTAGACGGCCGGGCTCACGGCGACGTCACGCACACGCTAAGCGATCTTGGCGCCGGTCCCGCTACAGTCGGTGGTGCAGCAGACCAGGACAGCAGCTCTGGTGGTCTGCTGCACCACCGATGTGATCAACGGATCTGGAGTCAAGGTGCGGCCCATGGGGGCGCGAGCTATCTGCGTCGAGCTGGAGAACTGAGAACCCTCTCAGTCCTAGTTCTCGGCCCGGCTCGGCGTGTGATCTTCCCCCACCACCTTTCGCGACTCTTCCGTGAGGCCATTCCGCCATGCGCTCGACGCAGATCCGTCAGACCTTCACCGACTTCTTCACCTCCCGCGGCCACCAGCTGGTCCCGTCCAGCCCGCTGGTCCCGGACGACCCGACCCTGCTGCTGGCCAACGCCGGGATGAACCAGTTCAAGCCCTACTTCCTGGGCGAGACCACCCCGCCGTTCCCCCGCGCCACCAGCATCCAGAAGTGTGCCCGCACCTCCGACATCGACAACGTCGGCCGTACCAACCGGCACGCGACGTTCTTCGAGATGATGGGCAACTTCTCCTTCGGCGACTACTTCAAGGAAGACACCATCGCCTTCGCCTGGGAACTCCTCACCGAGTGCTATGACCTGGAGAAGGACAAGCTCTGGATCACCGTCTTCGAGGACGACGACGAGGCCGAGCACCTCTGGCGCCGCATCGGCGTCCCCGCCTCCCGCATCCAGCGGCTCGGCATGGAAGACAACTACTGGTCCATGGGCGTCCCCGGCCCCTGCGGCCCCTGCTCGGAGGTCAACTACGACCGCGGCCCCGCCTTCGGCAAAGAGGGCGGCCCTGCCATCGACGGCGAACGCTACGTCGAGATCTGGAACCTGGTCTTCATGCAGTTCCAGCGCGGCGAGGGCGACAAGAAGGGCAACTTCCCCGTCCTCGGCGAGCTCGCCCGTAAAGGCGTCGACACCGGCCTCGGCCTGGACCGGCTCGCCGCGATCCTCCAGGACGCCCAGAACGTCTGCACCACCGACCTGCTCCTGCCCACCTTCCACACCGTCCAGGACCTCGCCGGACGGCCCTGCCCGGCCGAGGGCGAGGAGAAGGTGTCCTTCCAGGTCGTCACCGAGCACGCCCGCTCCATCGCGTTCCTGATCGCCGACGGCGTCCTGCCTGCCAAGGACGGCCGCGGCTACGTCCTGCGCCGTCTGATGCGCCGCGCGATCCGCCACGCGCGTCTGCTCGGCATCGGCCGACCCGTCCTGCCCGCCGCGACCGCCTCGGTGATCGGCAACCTCGGCAGCATCTGGCCCGAGCTGACGGCCCAGGCCGCGCTGATCGAGCGGGTCGTCACCGCCGAGGAGGAATCCTTCACCCGGACCCTGGCCCAGGGCACGAGACTGCTGGACGCCGCGATCAGCCGCACCCAGCACAGCGGCTCGGCCGCCCTGCCGGGAGAGACCGTGTTCGAGCTCGCAGACACCTACGGCTTCCCCCTCGAACTGACCGTCGAGGCCGCCCGCGACGCCGGGCTAACCGTCGACGAGGGCTACTTTGCCGCGCTGCTGGACGAGCAGAAGAAGCGGGCGAAGGCCGGCGGTAAGGCCAAGACCGCCGAGGCCCTGCGCAAGATGGACACCTACCGCGAGCTGGCTGCCCGCCTCCCGAGGACAGAGTTCCTCGGCTATGAGCAGCTGACCGCGGAGGCCACCGTCACCGGCCTCATCTCCGGCGGCACCACCGTCAACAACGTCGGCGAAGGCAGCGAGGTCGAGCTGGTACTCGACCGCTCGCCCTTCTATGCCGAGGCCGGCGGACAGATCGGCGACACCGGGACCCTCACCATGAGCAACGGCAGCCGACTGAAGATCACCGACACCCGCTACGGCCTGGAAGGCTTCCGCATCCACACCGCCCGCGTCCTTCAGGGCGAGCTCCGCACCGGTGCCACCGGCGAAGCCGTCGTGGACACCGGGCGCCGGGCCGGTCTGATGCGGTCGCACTCGGCCACCCACATCCTGCACGCCGTCGTCATGGCCACCCTCGGCGATCACGCCCGCCAGCAGGGCTCCCTCGTCGAACCCGACCGGCTCCGCTTCGACTTCGCGCACTTCGCCGCGCTCACCCCCGACCAGCTCCAGGAAATCGAGACGGCCGTCAACGGCCACGTCCTCGACGACCCGGAAGTTCGGGCCTGGCGTGCCAACCGAGCTGAGGCCGAGGCCGCGGGCGCCATCGCGCTGTTCGGAGAGAAGTACGGCGACAGGGTCCGCATCGTCGACATCGGCGACTTCTCCCGCGAGCTCTGCGGTGGCACCCACGTCGCCCACGGCTCCCAGGTCGGCGCCTTCCGCCTCCTCAGCGAGTCCTCGATCGGCTCCAACCTCCGCCGCGTCGAGGCCCTCACCGGCCACGGCACCCTCCGCCACCTGGACACCGAACGGCGGCTGCTGAATGAGCTCGCCGGCCTGCTCGGTACCCGCCCCACCGAGGCTCCCGACGCCCTGCGTAAGCGCTTGGACGCCCTCGCCACCGCCCAGGCGGAGCTGGGGCAGCTGCGGGCTGCTGAACTGCGTTCCCAAGCCGCGCGGCTCGCCAGCACGGCCCGCCCTGCCAGCGGCGGCCAGCTCCTCGCTCAGAAGGTCACCGGCATCACGCCGGACGAGCTGCGGCAACTGGCCTCCGAGACCCTGGCCCACCTGCCGGCCGGGCCCGCGGTCGTGATCCTGGCTCTGGAGCACTCCGGGAAGGCCCTGCTCGTCGCGGCCATCTCGCCTCACCTGCTCGGCCGAGGCGTCCAGGCCGCGCAGGTCATCGCCCGCGCCGCGAAGACGGTCGGCGGCGGAGGCGGCGGCACAGGCGCCCTCGCCAGCGCCGGCGGACGCCGCCCCGAACACCTCGACCAGGCCCTCACCACCGCGGCCGAGGACGCCACCGCCCTGCTCGGCGACCGATAACGCCGGACATGGCATGCCCGCTCAGACCCCCGCTGGGCGGGCCCGCCGGCCCCAGGGAGGACCCGCGATGACGTTCACCCCCACGAGAACAGGCGGCGATCGACGCCCATGCGGCCGTCCTGGGTGTTTCCACCGAGGAGTACATCTGTCGGACAGCGGCCGACCGGGCGGTTGCCTGGCAGCGCGAGCACGACGCCTTCAGCGAGATCGCCCAGCAGCGCGGATGCACCGTCGAACCTGCGACGCGGATTCCTCAAAGCGGACGACCGGCCCCGCACTCCTCATCTCCGCCCCCGCATGGAACGACTTCGTCGCCCTCCTCAAGTAGCGGCAGGCACAACGGCGACGGCCTGTCCCACGAATATCCGTGGGACAGGCCGTCGCCGTTCTCGGCAGATCCGCTACACGCCCGACGGCTCCGCCGTGCGCGTCTCCTCGGTCGGGGCCGGGGTGCCCGTCTTCCCGGCACGCCCGGCCGCCTTCTTCTTCGCGCGGCGCTCCTTGCGGAGTTCGACCATCGCGTAGAGCGTCGGCACCAGGAGCAGCGTCAGCAGCGTCGAGGTGACCAGACCGCCGATCACCACCACCGCGAGCGGCTGCGAGATGAAGCCGCCCTCGCCGGTGACGCCGAGCGCCATCGGGAGCAGGGCGAAGATCGTCGCGAGTGCCGTCATCAGGATCGGGCGGAGGCGGTGACGGCCGCCCTCGACGATCGCCTCGACGATGCCCAGGCCCTGGGCGCGGTACTGGTTGATCAGGTCGATCAGCACGATCGCGTTGGTGACCACGATGCCGATGAGCATCAGCATGCCGATCATCGCCGGGACGCCCATCGGGGTGCCGGTGAGGACGAGCAGGCCGAGCGCGCCGGTGGCCGCGAACGGGATGGAGACCAGGAGGATCAGCGGCTGGACGAGGGACCGGAAGGTCGCCACGAGCAGCATGAACACGATCGCGATCGCGGCCAGCATGGCGAGGCCGAGCTTCAGGAACGCGTCGCTCTGGTCCTCGGAGAGACCACCGATGGTGGCCGTGGCGCCGTCCGGGAGCTTCAGGGCGTTGATCCTGCTCTGGAGCTCGGTGCCGATCGCGCCGGTGTTGTCACCGACCGGGCGGGCCGTGATGGTCGCCGCGCGCTGGCCGTCGATACGGGTCTTCGAGACCGGGCCGGGGACCAGTTCGACGTCCGCGATCCGGCCGAGCGTGACCGGGCCGAGGGGGAGCTTCTTCAGCTCGGCCATCGTGGTAGCCGGGTGGGCGGAGGTGACGACGACGTCGCGCTCGGTGTCACCCATGATCGCCTTGCCGGCCGGGGTGCCGCTCACCGCTCCGGCGACGACCGCGCCCAGCGTGGTCTGGTCGAAGCCGGCGTCCGCCGCCTTGGCGTTGGCCTTGACGGAGATCCTGGGGACGCTCTGCGCGAGGTCGCTCTGGACGTCGGTGACGTCCTTCAGCTCGGCGACCTCGGCTCGTACCTGCTCGGACGCCTTCTTCAGGACGTCCGCGTCGGCGGCCTTGACCACCACGGCGAGATCCTGGCTGCCGAAGCCGTTGCCCGCCGAGAGGGTGGTGTCGCCGATGCCGTCGAGCTTGCCGAACTCCGTCTCCAGGCGCTTGCGTACGGCCTCGGCGTCGCCCGCGTCCTTCAGGGTGATCTGGTAGGACGCCTGGTTGGCGCCCGTGCCGCCGCCGAAGGCCGCCATGAAGCCGGAGGAACCGACGGTGACCTGGTAGTCCTTGACGCCCTTCTCCTCCTTGAGGACCTTCTCGACCTTCTTGGCCGCCGCGTCCGTGGTCGCCAGGCTGGTGCCGGGGGCCAGCTTCTGCGTGACGGACAGGACCTCCTGCTCGCCCGGGTCGAAGAAATTGGTCTTGAGCAGCGGCGCCATGCCGAAGGTGCCGAACAGCACCGCGAACGCGATGACGATGCTGGTGATCCGGCGCCGGGTGGCGAACCGCAGGACCGGGACGTACAGCCGCTGGAGCCGGCTGCGGGATTCCTGCTCCTCGGCCTGGCGGCGGGCCTCGTCCGGGTCCTGCGAGGTGCCCTTGGGAGCGCGCAGGAACCAGTACGACAGGACGGGGACGACGGTCAGCGAGACCAGCAGGGACGCCAGCAGGGCCGCGGTGACGGTCAGCGAGAACGAGCCGAAGAGTTCGCCGACCATGCCGCCGACGAGACCGATCGGCAGGAACACGGCGACCGTGGTGAGGGTCGAGGAGGTGACCGCGCCGGCCACTTCCTTGACGGCGGTGATGATCGCCGTCCGGCGTTCCTCGCCGTAGCCGAGGTGGCGCTTGATGTTCTCCAGGACCACGATCGAGTCGTCGACGACGCGGCCGATCGCGATGGTCAGCGCGCCGAGGGTGAGCATGTTGAGCGACAGGTCGCGGGTCCAGAGCACGAGCAGCGCGAGGACCACGGAGAGCGGGATGGAGACCGCCGTGACCAGCGTGGAGCGCAGCGAGGCGAGGAAGAACAGGATCACCACGACGGCGAAGACCAGGCCGAGCGCGCCCTCGGTGGTGAGGCCGGAGATGGCCTTGGAGACGGCGGGGCCCTGGTCGGAGACGATGGTCAGCTCGGCACCGGAACCGAGGTCCCCCCGCAGGTCGGGGAGCTTGTCCTTGACGGTGTCCGAGATGGCGACGGCGCTGCCGTCCTTGTCCATCGTGGCCATCACGGCGAGGCTCGGACGGCCGTTGGTGCGGGTGAGGGAGTCCGCGGTGGCCGGCTCCTGCTTCACGGTGGCGACGTCACCGACCCGGACGGCCTTGCCGGACTTGCCCGTGGCCGGGTCCGTCGCGGTGACCCGCAGGTCCTCGATCTGCTTCAGGGACGTGAACTGCCCGCCCACCTGGACGGTGCGGCTCTTGCCCGACTCGGAGAAGGAACCGGCCGGGATCGTCGCCCCGCCCGCCTTGAGCGCCTGGGAGAGCGTCATGGCGTTCAGACCGGACGCCGCGAGCTTCTGGGCGTCGGGGGTGACGGAGACCTGGAGGTCCCGCACACCGCTCACGGAGACCTGGCCGACGCCCTCGATGTCCTCCAGCGCGGGAACGACGGTGCGGTCGAGCTGGTCGGCGAGCGCCTGCTGGTCCTTGTCGGAGGTGACGGCGAGGACGACGGTCGGCATGTCGTCCGACGAACCGGCCACGACCTGCGGGTCCACGGTGTCGGGCAGTTGGGCCCGGGCGCGGTTCACCGCCTGCTGGATGTCGGCGACGAGCTGCTTGGTGCCCTCGCTGCCGAAATCGAAGGACGCCATGATGACGGCGTTGCCCTCGCTCGCGGTCGAGGTGATGCCGGTGACGCCGTCGACCGCCTTGATGGAGTTCTCGAGCGGTTCGACGACCTGCTTCTCGACCACGTCGGGCGACGCGCCCTGGTAGGGGGCGAGCACCGACACCATCGGAAGGTCGATGGTGGGCAGCAGCTGCTGCTTGAGCTGCGGTATCGCGATCGCGCCGAAGACGAGGGCGACGATCGATATCAGTCCGATCAGGGCCCGTTGCGCGAGGCTGAATCTGGACAGCCAGGACATGGGTGGTGGTCTCTCTTCTGTGGCTTGCGCGGCAGGTGGGCGGCGGGTGGCTGGGGGACGGACCCGGCCCACGTACACGATCCCTCATGGCCAGACTCGGAAGCCTCGGCCCCTGGGTCGCCTTCTTATGCTCCGCATACCGCAGCTGGAGTACGTCGTTTCTCCACCCCTCGCCGCACCCCGGGCGGACTGCCGCTCCACCCCTGGGAGCACCCGCCCCCGCGACAGGCCGCCCCACCCGGGCTGCGCCTCATTCCGCGCGGGGCCGCACCAGTCCCGATTCGTACGCAATGACCACCAACTGCGCCCGGTCCCGCGCGCCGAGCTTCGCCATCGCCCGGTTCACATGGGTCTTGACGGTGAGTGGGCTGACGGCGAGCCGTTCGGCGATCTCGTCGTTGGAATGCCCGCCCGCGACGAGGACGAGGACCTCGCGTTCCCGGCCGGTGAGCGCGGAGAGCCGCTCGGAGTACTCGGTGGCGCGCGCCCCCTCGCCGCCGCCCGAACCGCCGCCCTGCGCGAGGAAGGTGGCGATCAGGCCCTTGGTCGCGGCCGGTGAGAGGAGAGCCTCGCCCGCGGCCGCGATACGGATGGCGGCGAGGAGTTCGTCCGGCTCCGCGCCCTTCCCGAGGAATCCGGACGCCCCGGCCCGCAACGACTGCACCACGTACTCGTCGACCTCGAAGGTGGTGAGCATGACGACCCGCACGCCCGTCAGTTCCGGGTCGGCGCTGATCAGGCGGGTCGCGGCGAGGCCGTCCGTGCCGGGCATCCGGATGTCCATCAGCACCACGTCGGCGCGGGTCGAGCGGGCGAGTTCCACGGCCTGGGCGCCGTCCGCCGCCTCCCCGACCACCTCCATGTCGGTCTCCGAGTCGACCAGCACCCGGAACGCGCTGCGCAGCAGTGCCTGGTCGTCCACGAGCAGCACCCTGATGGGCGGTGTCATGCGTTCTCGTCCTCCCCCGTCCGGCCGGTCCGGCCCGCGGCTCCCGCCGCACCCGTGATGCCCGGTGCGTGCCGTTCGTCCGGCTCCGCCGTACGGGCCTCGACGGGCAGGATCGCATGGACGCGGAATCCGCCGCCGTAGCGGGGCCCGGCGGTGAGGGTGCCGCCGAGCGCGGTGACGCGTTCCCGCATGCCGAGCAGGCCATGACCGCCGCCACCGCCACCACGCGAGTCATGTCCACCGCCACGCGAGTCATGTCCACCGCCACGCGCGTCGGGTCCACCGCCCGAGTCGGGTCCATCGCCGCGCGCATCGTGACCTCCGCCGCCCGGTCCGTTGTCGATCACGGTGATCTCCACGACGGCTCCGACGCGTACGACGCTGATCTCGGCCTTCGCTCCCGGACCCGCGTGCTTGCGGACGTTGGTCAGGGCCTCCTGGATCACCCGGTACGCGGCCAGGTCGACGGCCGCGGGCAGTGTGGGCCGCCCGTCCGCACAGGCCACTTCCACGGCGAGGCCGGCCCGCCGCACGGTGTCCACCAGTTCGTCGAGGACCGCGAGCCCGGGGGCCGGTTCGGTCGGCGCGGCCGGGTCGCCGGACTGCCGCAACAGGCCGACGGTGGCCCGGAGTTCGTCGAGCGCGGACCGGCTGGCCTCCCGGACGTGGGCCAGCGCCTCCTTGGCCTGGTCGGGGCGCCGGTCCATGACATGGGCGGCCACCCCCGCCTGCACGTTGACGAGCGCGATGTGGTGGGCGACCACGTCGTGCAGGTCGCGGGCGATCCGCAGCCGCTCCTCCGCCACCCGGCGCCGGGCCTCCTCGTCCCGGGTCCGCTCGGCGCGTTCGGCGCGCTCCCTGATCGCGTCGACGAAGGCGCGCCGGGAACGGACGGCGTCACCTGCGGTGCAGGCCATGCCGATCCAGGCGAAGACCCCGAAGTTCTCCTGCCCGTACCAGGGTCCGGCGCCGAAGCACATGGCCGTGGCGGTCAGCGCGACCGCCATGAGCAGGCCGACCCGCCAGGTGGTGGGCCGGTCGGTGCGCGCGGCGACGGTGTACAGCGCGATGGCGTTGGTCATCACCACGGGCGAGGGCGGATCGGAGATCACCAGCTCGACGACAGACGGCACGGTGGTGACGACCAGCACCGCCATGGGGTGATGCCGCCGCCAGACCAGCGCCACGGCACCGATCGCCATCAGCAGCACATCGCCGGTGTCCGGGCTGCGGGTGTCGATGCCCGAGCCCTCGGGCACGCCGGGATGGACGAACGACACGGTGAGCATGGTCAGGAGGGCGGCCAGCGCGAGCGCGGCGTCCATGGCCAGGGGATGGTCGCGCAGCCAGTTCCGGGCACGCGGAACGCCGGTTCCGAGGGTGGTCACGTCGGGCTACGTTACGGCGTGTCGCGCATGGTCCGGCCCGGTCCCGGAAGGTTCCGGACACGACCGTGCCCCGGGTCCCCGGCGGACCGGCGACCCGGGGCACGAGCCGACGCGCGGGCCGACGGGCTGACGTGTACGGACACGGGCCCGTGCGGCACGGATGCGCGCGGTACGACCCCGTGCCCGTGCGGGTACGGGGTCGTGCCGGTACTGGAGGGCGAGGGGCGCGCGTGTCAGCCGGGGATCAGACCCTCGTCATGGAGCATCGCGCGCACCTCTTCGAGAGTCGCGTCGGGCGACGGCAGGATCAGATCGGACGGTTCCAGGGAGTCGTCCGGCAACGGCGCACCGAGTTCGCGCACCTTGTCCAGGAGCGCGTGGAGGGTGGAACGGAAGGCCGGGCCGTCGCCGCTCTCCATCTCGGTCAGCAGTTCGTCGTCGAGCGCGTCGAGCTCGGCGAGATGACTGTCGGCCAGGGCGACCTGGCCCTCCCCCATGATCCGTACGATCATGACGCTGCCTCAGCTCTTGTCGAACTTGTGCGGGGACTGGGACGCCTGCCGCTGTGCCGCGTCCTGCGGGCCGCCCTCGATCGCCTGCTGCGGGGCGGAGCCGCCGGCCAGCTCGGCCTTCATGCGCTGGAGCTCCAGCTCCACGTCCGTACCACCGGAGATCCGGTCCAGCTCGGCCGCGATGTCGTCCTTGGCCGTGCCGGTCGGGTCGTCCAGGGCGCCGGACGCGAGCAGTTCGTCGATCGCGCCGGCCCGGGCCTGGAGCTGCTGGGTCTTGTCCTCGGCCCGCTGGATCGCCAGACCGACGTCACCCATCTCCTCCGAGATACCGGAGAACGCCTCGCCGATCCGGGTCTGCGCCTGGGCGGCGGTGTAGGTGGCCTTGATGGTCTCCTTCTTGGTGCGGAAGGCGTCGACCTTGGCCTGGAGCCGCTGGGCGGCGAGGGTCAGCTTCTCCTCCTCGCCCTGCAGCGTGGAATGCTGCGTCTCCAGGTCGGTGACCTGCTGCTGGAGCGCGGCGCGCCGGGACAGCGCCTCGCGGGCCAGGTCCTCCCGGCCGAGCGCGAGCGCCTTGCGGCCCTGGTCCTCCAGCTTGGCGGACTGCCCCTGCAGCTGGTTCAGCTGCAGTTCCAGCCGCTTGCGCGAGGTGGCCACGTCGGCGACCCCGCGACGCACCTTCTGCAGCAGCTCCAGCTGCTTCTGATACGAGTAATCGAGGGTCTCGCGCGGATCCTCGGCCCGGTCAAGGGCCTTGTTCGCCTTCGCGCGGAAGATCATCCCCATACGCTTCATGACACCGCTCATGGGCTTCGCGCGCCCCCTTCTGACGGACTGAGCTCCAGCACTCCATACAGAACCCACAGTACGGGCCCTACCTCTATTACCGCACTGTTCGAGCACCGATGTGCTCCTCCCCAAGGACGACTGCGCCCGGTCACCGGTCCGGCCCAGGGAGTAGGGCGCGTCCGGGGGCCGCCGCGACATCCGGGACACCGCCGCCGTATCCGGGCGTGGAAACCCCCGGTGACGCCCGTGAGGACGCGGTCCGTTGCCGGATCGTTCCCGACCGGCCTGGGGACGCGGCGAGCGACCCCGTACCCTTGGGCCTTGTGTTCCGTAGCCGTTCGAAGGAAGAGAAGGCGCCCACCGGCAAGGTGACGGCGGACCTCTCCAAGCAGCCCCGCGACCCGCAGGCCCCCAAGGGTCGCCCCACCCCCAAGCGCAGCGAGGCCCAGTCGCAGCGCCGTCGTGCCTCCAGCGGCGCGCCGCTGGACCGCAAGGAGGCCGTGCGGCGGCAGCGCGAGGCGCGCCGTGCGGACCTGGCGCGGCAGCGCGAGGCGCTGGCCAACGGCGACGAGCGCTATCTGCCGGTTCGCGACAAGGGGCCGGTGCGCCGCTTCGTGCGCGACTTCGTGGACTCGCGTTTCTGCGTCGCGGAGTTCTTCCTGCCGATGGCCGTGATCATTCTGATCCTCAGCGTGATCCAGGTGCCGAACATCCAGACCATCTCGCTGCTGCTCTGGCTCTTCGTGATCGTGCTGATCGTCGTCGACTCGATCGGCCTGGCGTTCCGTATGCGCAAGCAGCTGAACGCCCGCTTCCCCGACACCCCCAAGCGCGGCGCGGTCGCGTACGGGCTGATGCGCACCCTCCAGATGCGCCGGCTCCGGCTGCCGAAGCCGCAGGTCAAGCGCGGAGAACGACCCTGAGCGCAGACACCTCCGGAACGGTCGGCGGTCCACCCGCCGGCCCGCCGGGCGACATCGCCCCCGTCACCGGTTTCTCGGGAGCGCCCTCGGCATGGCTGAAGGGGCTCGGGGGACTGCGCAACACGGTCCGCCAGGAGCTCGTCGCCCGCCAGCTCGACGAGCAGATCGCGTCCCGCTTCCCGGTCGGTCAGCGGCTGCGCGTCCTCGACGTCGGCATGGGGCAGGGCACCCAGGCACTGCGTCTGGCCAGGGCCGGCCACACCGTGACGGGCCTGGAGTCGGACGCCGAGATGCTGCGGGTGGCGCGCGAGGCGCTCGGCGGCGAGCCTGCGGGCATCCGCGAACGGGTCCGGCTGATAGAGGGCGACGGCCTGGAGACCGGGGTGCACTTCCTGCCCGGCAGTTTCGACGTGGTGCTCTGCCACGGCGTGCTGATGTACGTCCGGGAGCCGGACGCGATGCTGGCCGGTCTGGCCCGGATGCTGGCCCCCGGCGGACTGCTCTCGCTGCTCGTACGGAACGCCGACGCGCTCGCGATGCGCCCCGGCGACGCCGGCGACTGGGACGCGGCGCTGGACGCCTTCGAGACGGACACGTACACCAACCGGCTCGGTCTCACGGTCCGCGCCGACCGGCTGGACGCCCTGACCGCCACGCTCGCCGGGATCGCGGCGCCCCTGCACGCCTGGTACGGGGTGCGCGTCTTCACGGACAACGTGAGCAACGACGTGGAGCTGCCGGCCGCCACCGAGCTGGAGCGGCTGCTGGCCGCGGAGGACCGGGCCGGGCGGACGGATCCCTACCGCCGGGTGGCCGCGCTGCTGCATCTGTGCGGAGTGCGCGGCTGAGAACGGCCGCGCACGGTGCGGGACCGCGGACAGCTGTGCGCGACCGGGTCTGCCGCCCACGGTGCGCGACCGCTACCGGCGGTGCGGGGCCGGAGCCGTCGTCTTGTGCGTCGTCCCTGGTGAGCGGCCGGATCGGTCGCTCCGCTCGACCCTGGTGGGGCACCCGGTCGGCGGAACCCGGCGGGCCGTCGGCGGGTGGCGAGGCGATGATCCGGACATGGACGCATTCCACTCCCGCCAGCGCTCGCGTCGGCTGCTGCTCCCCCTGACCACGGGTCTCTGCGCGATCGCCCTGGTGAGCGGCTGTTCGGGCGGAGGCTCCGGGTCATCCGAGCCCGGCGTCACCACGACGGCCTCGTCGCGGCAGGGCTCCGTGTCCCAGCCGTCCGGCGACGGCGACGATCTCCAGGCCCAGTACGAGGCCGTGATCAAGAACGTGCTGCCGTCGGTCGTACAGATCCAGGCGTCCAACAGCCTGGGCTCCGGCGTCGTCTACGACTCCAAGGGCCATATCGTCACCAACGCCCACGTGGTCGGCACGGAGCGGCGGTTCCGGGTCACGGTCGCCACCGGCGAGAAGGCCCAGGGCGCCTCGCTGGTGGCCGCGTACCCCGAACAGGATCTGGCCGTCATCAAGCTCGACACCGTGCCGAAGGGGCTGAGGCCCGCCACGTTCGGCGAATCGGAGAAGGTCGAGGTGGGGCAGATCGTGCTGGCGATGGGCTCGCCGCTCGGTCTGTCGTCGAGCGTCACCCAGGGCATCGTCTCCGCGGTCGGCCGGACCGTCAGCGAGAGCAGCTCGGGCGGCGGGACCGGCGCGACGATCGCGAACATGGTGCAGACCTCGGCCGCGATCAACCCGGGGAACAGCGGGGGCGCGCTGGTCAACCTGAACAGCGAGGTGATCGGCATCCCGACACTGGCGGCGACGGACCCCGATCTGGGCGGCGGCGCGGCGCCGGGGATCGGGTTCGCGATCCCGGCGTCGATGGTGAAGACGATCGCCGACCAGATCATCAGGTACGGCCGGGTCGTCGACTCCGGCCGGGCCGCCCTGAACATCACCGGGCGCACGGTCGTCGACCAGAACTACCAGCCGGCCGGGGTGGCACTGGTGGTGGTGATGAGAGGCGGAGCCGCGGAGAAGGCGGGGCTGCGGACCGGCGATGTCATCACCAGGATCGATGACACACCGATCACGACGATCACCTCCCTGTCGGAGACGCTGGCCTCGGACAAGCCCGGCCAGAAGGTCACGGTGACGTACCAGCGCAACGGGCGGGTGACGACGGCCCGGGTCACGCTGGGCGAGATCTAAGGGCTGTCCCGTAATCCGTGGCGGACCAGCCCGCGGCGTCCGGTGCGGTGCATCGCAAGGCGGAGGGGCGTCCACGTACTGGGCATACGTGGACGACCCCGACAACGTGGCGAGGCGCCGTGCCAGGTGTCGCGGGCCGGACGGGACTTTCGAAACACGCCCTAGGTGTATTGACCCGTGCCGTCGAACTGCCGCCGGGCGGCGCGCCGGGCGGCCCCGCCGCGAGGAAAGGGCCCGGCCCTTCGGCCCGTCGGACGTGACCGCGTACCGGACCCGGCGGCACCGCGACCGTGCGGCCCGCTCCGGGCCGTACGGTCGTGGCGGGCCGGGCCGGGCCGGGCCGACGGACGATCTCCCGGTGGCGGACGATCTCCTGGTACGGGCCGCGCGACCGGCCGCGCCTCGGACCGTGCCGTGCTTCAGCCGGCCGCGCTCGTCGTCACGTGCCGGGGCCGGGGCCGCCCGGGGCCGGGGAAGGCGCGGTCAGCCCTGTTCCGCCCGCTCGGCGTCGAGGCTCATGGGTCCGTAGACCTCGGTGGCGTCCTCGAAGAGCGTCACCTGCTCCGTCCCGCCGTCGAGGAGCTCCTTCCAGTTCTCACCGATCCAGGACTCCGCGTCGCCCTGCGTGGTGAATTCCTCCGGCCGCAGGGCCGGCTCCGTCTCCGTGCCGTCGGACTTCTCGAACCGCCATGTCCACGCCATTCCCGCCTCCTGGATCTCTCTGCTGCCCGCAGCCTAGGCCCTGTCGTCGAACCGCCGCCTGCCACGCATACTCACGGCCTTGCCGGAACGTCCTCGTACGCCCGGTACGAGGACGGCCCTCCGCCTTGCGATCAATGGGGTCTCCCCTGTTCGAGCGAAGCCGAGAACCGAGAACCCGGGGAAGCACCGGACGCCGCTCGGCCCGGCCTCCGGCCGAACGACGGCAGTCCGGGGACAGGTCCCGGGCCGCCTCCCGGCGAAGTCTGCCCCGTCGCGCGGCCCGGCACGCACCCTCGCGGCGGCGGCCCGGCCGGGGCGGTCGCGCCGCGAGGGCCCGCGTCCGGCACGGGGGCGGGGCGTGCGTCTGCCCGGTGAACGCCCAGGCCGCGCATCGGCCGCGCGGACGCGGGAGGATCGGAACGTGGAACTGACTCTGCTCGGCACCGGCGCCCCCGACGGGCTGCCGAGGCCCGAATGCCCTTGTGCCGCCTGTGCGACCGCCCGTGGAACGCGTTCGCGGGCGGCGACCGCGCTGCTGGTCGACGACGCGCTGCTGCTCGACCTCACACCCGGCGCCGTGTTCGCCGCAGCCCGCGCGGGCCACTCGCTCACCGGGGTACGGCAGGTGCTGCTCACCCATCCGCACGACGGGCCCGCCGTGGAGCTGCCCGCCGGGCTGCCTCCCGCGGGGCGGGTACCGGACGGGCGGGAGCTGACGCTGATCAGCGGACACCGGGTGCGGGCGGTGGCGATGGACGCCCCGGGGACCGGTTACGAGGTGACCGGACCGGAGGGCGTCCGGCTGCTCTACCTGCCGCCGGGCGCGGCGCCGTCCGGTCTCACGGACCGGGTGGCGCAGCCGTACGACGCCGTGGCCGGGGACGTGGTCGGGCGGCCGGACGCGGTGGCGCGGCTGCGGGCCGTCGAGGCGATCGGCCCGCACACCGAGATCATCGCCGTCCACGTGGGCCACGACGCACCGCCCGGCGCCGAGCTGGACCGGCGGCTCGCGACCGCCGGGGCACGGGCCGTGCCGGACGGGACGACGCTGGTGGTGGGCGAGTACCGGACGCCGCCCCGGACGCCCCGGCGCACCCTGGTGACGGGCGGTGCCAGGTCCGGGAAGTCGGTGGAGGCCGAGCGGCGCCTGGAGACGTACCCCGAGGTGGTGTACGTGGCGACCGGGGGCACCCGGGAGGGGGACACGGAGTGGGCGGTCCGGATCGGGCTGCACCGGGAGCGCAGGCCCGCCGCCTGGCGCACCGAGGAGACCTGCGAGCTGGTGGAACTGCTGGAGTCGGACGGCCCCCCGCTGCTGATCGACTGTCTGTCGCTGTGGCTGACGGACGCGATGGACCGGGTGGACGCCTGGGACGACACGGCGTGGGCGGACGGCGGGCGCAGCGCGCTGCGCGAGCGGACCGCCGAACTGGTCGCCGCGGTGCGCGGGACGCGCCGCACGGTCGTCGCCGTGACCAACGAGACCGGCTCGGGCGTGGTGCCCGCGACGGCCGCCGGGCGGCGGTTCCGGGACGAACTGGGGCGGTTGAACGCGGCGTTCGCCGACGAGTGCGAACAGGTGCTGCTGGTCGTGGCCGGTCAGGTGCTGACGCTGCGCGGCTGACGCGACGACAGCGGCCGGAACGCAGGGGCGGACGGACGTGCGCGAGGAGAGGACGAGGAGACCGACCAGGACGAGGGAACGACCAGGACGAGGAGGAGCGGTCATGGCGCGGATACGGCCGATGCTGAGCGGGGTCCCCGAGACCCTGCTGTGGACCCTCTACAACCGGGCGTACGAGGCGGGACGGTGCTATCCGGTGCTGGACGATCCGATGGCGCTCCGGCTGATGGAGGCGCTGGACTACCCCTTCGAGGAGCGGTTCGGCCACCCGAACGCGTTCTACTCGCAGCTCCAGGGGCTGCGTTCGCGCTGCTTCGACCTGGCCGTGCAGGCGTACCTCGCCGAACGGCCCCGCGCCACCGTGGTCGCGCTCGGGGACGGCCTGGAGACCGGTTTCTGGCGGGTCGACAACGGTCTGCTGAACTGGCTGAGCGTGGACCTCCCGGAGGTCGCCGAACTGCGCCTGGAGCTGCTGCCGGCCTCGGACCGGTCGCGTGTCCTGGCCCGCTCGGCGACCGATCCGGCCTGGCTCGACGAGATCGAGGACCCGCGGGGCCGCGGCGTCGTCGTCACGGCGCAGGGGCTGCTGATGTATCTGCGTCCGGCGGAGGTGCGGGGAATCCTCGCCGCCTGTGCCGAGCGGCTGCCCGGCGGTGCCCTCGTCCTGGACTCGATGGCCCGCCGGCCGGCCGAGTACACGCTGACGGGACGGTGGCGGGTCGGCGGGCTGACCATTCCGCCGATGCGCTGGGCGATGGACCCCGGCGAGCGGCCCAAGCTGCGCGGCGCCCATCCGGGGATCACCGAGGTGCGAGCCCTGCGGCTGCCGCGCGGGCGGGGCACGATGGGGGGACTGATCCGGCTCCAGTCGCTGCTGCCGGGGGTGCGGGCCCTGACACCCGCGATCACGTGGCTGCGGTTCGGAGACTTCGGGGACACGGGCCCGGCCCCGCGATGACGCGAGCGCTGCGCGGATGCCGCGCCCCGCGATGACGCGGCCGTCGCACGACGGCCGGGCACCGCCCCGGACGCGGAGCCTCGTGACGGCCGAGGACCGGAAACGCTCCGGGTACTGTTCCGCAGTGGGCCCGCCGCCGGGCCCGCAGACCCATCACGTATCACCGACGTACCGACGTATCGACCCGCGAGGCAGATCCCGTGAATCTGGACGACTTCTCCGACCTGATCGAACGCCCCGACGGCGGCGTACGGCGCGATGCCGAGGAACGCCGGGAGCGCCTGGTCGTCCCGCCGGGCGCGCTCGGCCGCCTGGACGAGCTGGGCGAGTGGCTCTCGGCCGCCCAGCAGTCCGTTCCGGTCAAGGCCATCGAGCGGCCGCGCGTGGTGCTCTTCGCCGGTGATCACGGGGTGGCCGAGCTGGGGGTATCGGGGCGCGCGGCCGGCAGCGCGCACGAACTGGTGCGGGCCACGCTGGAGGGCGCGACCCCGCTCGCCGTGCTGGCCCGGCAGTTCTCCGTACCGGTGCGGATCGTGGACGCCGGTCTGGACTGCGATCCGGAGCTGCTGCCCGAGTCCGTGGTCCGCCACCGGGTGCGGCGGGGCAGCGGCCGGATCGACGTCGAGGACGCGTTGACGGCCGAGGAGGCCGAGCGGGCGGTACGGCTCGGCGCGGCGATCGCCGACGAGGAGGCCGACTCGGGCACGGACCTGGTGGTGCTGGGCGATCTGAGCGTGGGCGGTACGACGGCGGCGGGCACGCTGATCGCGGCGCTGTGCGGCACGGACGCCTCGGTGGTCACCGGGCGCGGCGGGGCGGGCATCGACGACCTGGCGTGGATGCGCAAGTGCGCGGCGATCCGGGACGCGCTGCGGCGTGCCCGGCCGGTCCTCGGCGACCAGCTGGAGCTGCTGGCCGCGGTGGGTGGGGCGGACCTGGCGGCGATGACCGGGTTCCTGCTCCAGTGCGCGGTGCGCAGGCTGCCGGTGATCCTGGACGGTGTGGTCTCGGCGGCCTGTGCGCTGGTGGGCCAGCGGGCGGCCTTCCGGGCGCCGGACTGGTGGCTGGCGGGCCAGGCGAGCGGTGAGCCGGCGCAGGCCAAGGCACTGGACCGGATGGCGCTCAACCCGCTGCTGGATCACGGCGTCATCGTGGGCGAGGGAAGCGGGGCCCTGCTCGCGCTCCCGCTGGTCCGGGCCGCGGCCGCGCTGGCGGCGGAGCTCCCCGAGCGCGGGGCCGACGCGGAGGAGGGCGACACCGGCGAGGACACCGGAAGCGGCAAGGGCGAGGACGCCGGGGCCGGAGGGAGGAGCGGCGTCGGCGGGACGGCCGTCGGCTGACCGGCCCGGCGGGGCCCTGATCGGCGGCCGGCGGATCCGGCGGGCCGTGGTCGACGGACTTCGGCCGCGGCCCCGCTCTCTCACTCGACGCGATGCACCATATGATCGCTTTTCATGGGAGAGGTCCGATTGTCCACCGTGGAATCCCGGCGGGACGGCACCCGGGCACCGAGCACCGCCCGGTCACGCCGCTGCGCCGCGTACACCATCTGGTACCTCCGGGTCGTCTCGTTCATCAATTTCCTGAGCGCGGTCTGGGTCACCCTCGGCAACGACCTGCGTCGCCACAACACCGCGAACCTCTTCACCCCCTACCTGCTCACCGCGGGATTCTCCTCCGGGGTGGTCGCACTCTTCCTGGCGATCACCATGCGCCGCCGCAAGCGGGCCGCGTGGATCGTGAACATGGTGGTGAGCAGCCTGCTGTTGCTGCTCTTCGCGCTGGTGATCCCGTTCCCGGAGGTGCGGCGGTACCCGCAGAACTGGGTGTCGCTGGCGCTGACCGCCGTGTTCGTCCTGGCGCTGCTCCTGGGACGGCGCGAGTTCTACGCGAAGGGCGACCGGTCCAACCCGAAGCTGGCCGCCCTCGTCGCGGGCGGCGGACTGCTGGTCACCTCACTGATCGCCGCGGGCCTGGTCACCCTCACCAACACCGCCCACGACGAGTACCGTTCGACGTTCCTGGACCGCTGGCGCTACGGCACGCTGCGCCTGGTGTCGATCGCCGAGAACGACGTGCACTACGACGGGATCACCACGCCCGGCTGGGTCGACGTCACCATCAACATCCTCTCCACGCTGCTGCTGATCGCCGTCGTGTACGCGGCGTTCCGGTCCCGTCGGGCGGTCGACCCGATCGCTCCGGAGGACGAGGCCCGGCTGCGGGCGCTGCTCGACAGGCACGGGGAACGGGACTCGCTGGGCTACTTCGCACTGCGCCGGGAGAAGAGCGTCGTCTGGTCGCCGACCGGCAAGGCCGCCGTCGCCTACCGGGTCGTCGGCGGGGTCTCGCTGGCCTCGGGGGATCCCATCGGCGACCCGGAGGCATGGCCGGGGGCGATCGTCCCGTGGCTGGACGAGGCCCGCGAGCACGGCTGGATCCCGGCGGTGATGGGCGCGAGCGAGGAGGGCGGCACGATCTATGCGCGCCACGGCCTCGACGCGCTGGAGCTGGGCGACGAGGCGATCGTGGAGACCGCCGAGTTCACCCTGGAGGGCCGGGCGATGCGGACCGTGCGCCAGGCGTACAACCGGGTCCGGCGGGCCGGGTACGCGGTGACCGTGCGCCGGCACGAGGACATCCCGGCGGACGAGATGGCCGAGCTGGTGCGCTGCGCCGACGACTGGCGGGACGGGGAGACCGAGCGCGGCTTCTCGATGGCGCTGGGCCGGCTCGGCGATCCGGCCGACGGCCGGTGCGTGATGCTCGAATGCCGTGACGCGCCCGGGGAGGAGGGCGGCCCCGGCAGGTTGCGGGCGCTGCTGAGCTTCGTCCCGTGGGGGCCGCACGGTCTCTCGCTGGACCTGATGCGCCGTGACCGGGACTCCGAGAACGGACTGGTCGAGTTCATGGTCATCGAACTCCTGCGACGCGCCGAGGAGATCGGGATCACTCAGGTCTCGCTCAACTTCGCGATGTTCCGGTCCGTCTTCGAGAGGGGTTCGCGGCTCGGCGCCGGACCGGTGCTGCGGCTGTGGCGTTCCATGCTCGGCTTCTTCTCGCGCTGGTGGCAGATCGAGTCGTTGTACCGTGCCAACGCCAAGTACCGGCCGATCTGGGAGCCGCGCTTCATGCTCTTCGAGAAGAGTGCCGACCTGCCCCGCATCGGCCTGGCCGCGGGCCGCGCCGAAGGGTTCCTGGAGGCGCCGGGGCTGCCGAAGTGGCTGCACCGTTCACAGCTCGGGGCGGGGGGATGAGACCTGGCCGCGGACTGCGCGGGGCGGCCCGACGCGAGTGGGAGACACTGGCGCGGACCGTGCGCGCGGGGCTCGTGGCCGCCCGGCTGCGCGCCGTCCCCCTGACTCTCGCCGCGGTCTGCCTGACGGCGCTGCTGCACGCGGTGCAGAGCCGGCCCTGGGGGGTCGGGGCGGTGCGGGCGCTGGGGGCGGTGCGGGCCGAGGACCCGTTCTGGGCGGCCCTGCTGCGTACCCCGTTGTCGCTGTTCGTCCCGGCGCTCGACCTGCCGGTGTGGGGAGCGCTGGCGCAGATCCTGGTGGTGTTCGGGATCGCCGAGATCTGCCTGGGCCGGTGGCGCACGCTCGCCGTCGCGTACGGCGCCACCCTGGCCGGGACGTTGTACGCGCGGATCGGCATCGCCCTGGGCCCGGACGGCCCGTTCGGGCTGCCCGCTTCCGACGCCCGGGTCGTCGACACCGGCCCGTCGGCCGCGGTGGTCGGTCTCGCCGTGTACGTCTGCTGCGTCTACCGGGCGTGGTTCACCGGCGGGCTGGTGATCGTGGCGATGGTGGTCGAGGTGTTCCTCAAGAACAACCTGGCCGGGAAGGAGCATCTGGCGGCGATCGCCGCGGTGCTCGTGCTGTGCGTCGTCACGGTCGCCCGGCACCGGCGCCGGGGCCGTGACGCGGACCGCCGCACTCAGGAATCGCGCCGTCCGCGGACCGGGGCCCGGTCCGGCGCCCCGCCGATGAGGTCCTGAAGTCTGCGGCGCGGGCCCGGTGCCGCCCACGATGCTCAGCACCACACCGGGCACCACGTGATGGACGTGCAGCCCACCGGGCGTGATGTTGCGGAAGGGGCCCTTCCCCGCCCTGATCGTCCGGGTGACGACCCGGGTGACGGCGAAGATGAGCACGAAGGCGGCCGGCGCGAGGAGCAGGGGCAGCTTCCCCGGCTCGACGATGTTCCGGTCGAATCAGTGACCCATGCCACCCACCCCCGACAAGCCGCTTTCATCACGCTTTGTCATGGTTGGCCGTTTTTCATCCGGCCTCCGTCCAATCCATCGGCCGGTCGCAGCGATTAGCCTGCGCGCCGTGACCTTCCCGAACAGCCACGGCCCGCGCTTCGCCTTCGGCACCCTGACCGTGATCCCCGTCCGCGTCACCCGGTGGGACCGGGACACCGCCCGCGCCGGGATGCTGTGCGCCCCGCTCGCCGGTCTCGTGGTGGGAGTACTCGCGGCGGCGGCCGGTGTTCTGCCGCTGCTGCTCGGCTCCGGGCCGCTGCTCGCCGCGGTGGCGTCCGCCGCCGTGCCCGCGGTGCTGACCCGGGGGCTGCATCTGGACGGTCTCGCGGACACCGCCGACGGTCTGGGCAGCGGCAAGCCGGCCGACGAAGCGCTGCGCGTCATGAAGCGGTCGGACATCGGCCCGTTCGGCGTGATCACGCTGCTGTTCGTGCTGCTGGCCCAGGTGGCGGTGCTTCAGCAGGCGTACGGGCGGAGCTGGGCGCACGGCGCGGTGGCGGCGGTCGTCGCCGCGGTGGCGGCCCGGCTGGCGCTCACCCTCGCCTCCCGCCGGGGCGTGCCCGCGGCACGCCCGGAGGGGCTGGGCGCGGCGGTGGCCGGGACCGTCCCGGTGGCGGGGGCAGTGGCGACGGGCGTCGTGGTGGTCGCGGCGTGCGCGGGGGCGGGTGCGCCGCTGGGCGGGTACGGGGCGGCGGCGCACCACGCGCTCGCCGTAGTGGCCGCCCTCGCCGCCGCCGACCTGCTGCTGCGGCACTGCGTACGGCGCTTCGGCGGGGTGACCGGGGACGTCTTCGGGGCGCTGGCCGAGACGGCGGCGACGACGGCGCTGGTGGTGCTCGCGCTCGGATAGGTCCCACACCCCCGTGCGACGGGCGGGGCCATGACCGTTCCCCCGGTCCGGCGCGACGGGCGGGGACTACGGCCGGGCCCGCGGGCACTCCTGACGCCGGACGCCCAGGTCGTACTTCCTCCGCAGCGAACTGAGGCCCAGCCGATTCGAGTCGGCGCAGAACCGGGCGACCGGCAGTTCGTACTTCCCGGAACTCGCGGCGGACGTCCCGCCGGGTTCCGGGGCGGCGGTGCAGCCGGCCAGCAGGGGCCGGCAGGGCCAGGACCACGGTCGGCAGCACCGGGCCCGGACGTGTCGGGCGGGCGGCTCCTCGGGCGGGCATGGTTCTGCCCCTCGGGTGCGGCATTCCGAACGACCCTGCGTCCACCGCGTGTTCACCCCGTACGACCCCCGCCGCATGTCCGGGCGCCCCGCGGCCCCGGCCCCCGCCGACGGCCGTCCGCGAGCGCGGCCCGGGCCCCCGCGCCGTTCTTCGACGGCCCGCCGCCGTGATCCTGCGGTAAAGGCGCGCGTAGGCTCATTCCCGGCACATCGCGACGGCGTCTACGATGCGCCGGGCATGGTCGGCCCACCCCTCGACCGACAACGAACTCAACGGAAGCGAGATTTCACCACCGTGACTGCTCTCACTCTCAGCACTGCCGGTGCGGCGACGCTGCGCGCCGACGCACTCGTCGTCGGCGTCGGCAAGGGCGCCGGATCCAAGTCTGGGGGCCTGGTCCTCGCACCGGGCGCCGAGGCCGTGGACAAGGCGTTCGGCGGGAAGCTCGCCACCGTCCTGGAGGCCCTGGGCGCCACCGGTGCCGAGGGCGAGGTGACCAAGCTCCCCGCGCCCGACGGCCTCAAGGCCCCGGTCGTCCTGGCGGTCGGACTCGGATCCGTCCCGGACAAGGGCGAGGCGTACGACGCCGAGGCGCTGCGCCGGGCCGCGGGCTCGGCCGCCCGCGCGCTGGCCGGTTCGAAGAAGGCCGGTTTCGCGCTGCCCGTCGAGTCCGCCGAGGACGCCGGGGCGATCGCCGAGGGCGCGCTGCTCGGCGCGTACGCGTTCACCGCGTACCAGGGCGGCGAGGACAAGATCGCGCCCAAGGGCAAGAAGAACGGCAACGGCCCCAGGCTGCCGCTGGGCGAGGTCGCCCTGCTGGGCGCCAAGCCGCGCGACAAGGCGTTCAAGGAGGCCGCCGAGCGTGCCGTCGCGCTGGTCGAGGAGATCAACCGCGCCCGCGACCTGATCAACACCCCGCCGAACGACCTGTACCCCGAGTCCTTCGCCGCCGTGGCCACCGCCGCGGGCAAGGAGCACGGCATCAAGGTGCAGGTCCTCGACGAGAAGGCGCTCGTCAAGGGCGGCTTCGGCGGCCTGCTCGGCGTCGGCAGCGGCTCGGTCAACGGCCCGCGCCTGGTGAAGCTCGCCTACACGCACCCGAAGGCGGAGAAGACCCTGGCCCTGGTCGGCAAGGGCATCACCTACGACTCGGGCGGCATCTCCCTGAAGCCGGCCGGCCACAACGAGACGATGAAGTGCGACATGAGCGGCGCCGCCGCCGTGTTCGCGGCCGTCGTCGCGTCCGCCCGTCTGGGCCTCCGGGTCAACGTCACCGGCTGGCTGGCGCTCGCCGAGAACATGCCGTCGGGCAGCGCCACCCGCCCCGGTGACGTGCTGCGCATGTACAGCGGCAAGACCGTCGAGGTCCTCAACACGGACGCCGAGGGCCGGCTGGTCCTCGCCGACGCGCTGACCCGCGCCTCGGAGGAGAACCCGGACGCGATCGTCGACGTGGCGACGCTGACCGGCGCGATGATGCTGGCGCTGGGCAACCGCACCTTCGGCATCATGGCGAACGACGACGCCTTCCGCGCCTCCGTCCACGAGATCGCCGAGGAGGTCGGCGAGGCGTCCTGGCCGATGCCGCTCCCGGCGGACCTGCGCAAGAGCATGGAGTCCGCGACGGCCGACATCGCCAACATGGGCGAGCGGATGGGCGGCGGCCTGGTGGCCGGCCTGTTCCTCCAGGAGTTCGTGGGCGAGGGCATCGCCTGGGCGCACCTGGACATCGCGGGCCCGGCCTTCCACGAGGGTGCGCCGTACGGCTACACGCCGAAGGGCGGCACCGGTTCCGCGGTCCGCACACTGGTGAGGCTGGCCGAGCGCACGGCCGCCGGCGACCTCGGCTGAGGTCGCGTCACGCGGACGACCGTCGGCCCCGGGCATACGCCCGGGGCCGTTCGCGTTCCCCCCTTGGCACCACGGCGCGGAGGAGGGTTTCGCTCTCGACGAAACGTGATGGGCACAGCACCTCACTACGCAGCGGTAACCGTCCGGAACGGATGAGCATCCTTCCCGGACCCGGGCCCCGCGTCCCACCACCCGTCGACAAGTGCGAAGATGGGTTCTCGGCAGGACAGGGCCCCCACCACAGGGCCGAACGACAAGCGGCCGCACACCAGCCGACCGGCCGGTCATCCCCCAGCGACGGGGCCCGGCATACGGCGCACATGCATGGAGGACGTGACGTGGCGAACGACGCCAGCACCGTTTTCGACCTAGTGATCCTCGGCGGCGGTAGCGGCGGTTACGCCGCGGCCCTGCGCGGGGCGCAGCTGGGCCTGGACGTCGCCCTGATCGAGAAGGGCAAGGTCGGCGGCACCTGCCTGCACAACGGCTGCATTCCCACGAAGGCCCTGCTGCACGCCGGCGAGATCGCCGACCAGGCGCGCGAGGCCGACCAGTTCGGTGTCAAGGCCACCTTCGAGGGCATCGACATCAAGGCCGTCCACAAGTACAAGGACGACGTCATCTCGGGCCTGTACAAGGGCCTGCAGGGTCTCATCGCCTCGCGCAAGGTCACGTACATCGAGGGCGAGGGCCGGCTCTCCTCCCCCACCTCGGTGGACGTGAACGGTCAGCGGGTCCAGGGCCGCCACGTGCTGCTGGCGACCGGTTCCGTGCCGAAGTCGCTGCCGGGCCTGGAGATCGACGGCAACCGCATCATCTCCTCGGACCACGCGCTGAAGCTGGACCGCGTCCCGAAGTCGGCGATCGTGCTGGGCGGCGGCGTCATCGGCGTCGAGTTCGCCTCGGCGTGGACGTCCTTCGGCACCGACGTCACGGTCATCGAGGGCCTGAAGCACCTCGTCCCGGTCGAGGACGAGAACAGCTCGAAGCTCCTGGAGCGCGCCTTCCGCAAGCGCGGCATCAAGTTCAACCTCGGCACGTTCTTCCAGAGCGCCGAGTACACCCAGGACGGCGTCAAGGTCACCCTGGCCGACGGCAAGACCTTCGAGGCCGAGGTGCTGCTGGTCGCCATCGGCCGCGGCCCGGTCTCGCAGGGCCTGGGCTACGAGGAGGCCGGGGTCGCGATGGACCGCGGCTACGTCCTCGTCGACGAGTACATGCGCACCAATGTGCCCACCATCTCGGCCGTGGGCGACCTGGTCCCGACGCTCCAGCTCGCGCACGTCGGCTTCGCCGAGGGCATCCTGGTCGCGGAGCGCCTGGCCGGTCTCAAGACCGTCCCGATCGACTACGACGGTGTCCCGCGGGTGACGTACTGCCACCCCGAGGTCGCCTCCGTGGGCATCACCGAGGCCAAGGCCAAGGAGCTCTACGGCGCGGACAAGGTCGTCGCCCTGAAGTACAACCTCGCGGGCAACGGCAAGAGCAAGATCCTGAAGACCGCGGGCGAGATCAAGCTCGTCCAGGTCAAGGACGGTGCGGTGGTCGGCGTCCACATGGTCGGTGACCGCATGGGCGAGCAGGTCGGCGAAGCCCAGCTGATCTACAACTGGGAGGCGCTGCCGGCCGAGGTCGCGCAGCTGATCCACGCCCACCCGACCCAGAACGAGGCGATGGGCGAGGCCCACCTGGCTCTGGCCGGCAAGCCCCTCCATTCCCACGACTGATCCAGTCGACCGGGCGCGACGACGACCACTTCCGCACTTTCGTAAGGAGCAACCGAAACCATGTCGGTTTCCGTAACCCTTCCGGCGCTCGGTGAGAGCGTCACCGAGGGCACTGTCACCCGCTGGCTGAAGGCCGAGGGCGAGCGCGTCGAGGCCGACGAGCCGTTGCTCGAGGTCTCGACCGACAAGGTCGACACCGAGATCCCCGCCCCGGCGTCCGGCGTCCTCACCGCCATCAAGGTCGCCGAGGACGAGACCGTCGAGGTCGGCGCCGAGCTGGCCGTCATCGACGACGGCACGGGTGCGCCCGCCGCCGCTGCCGCCCCGGCCGCCGCCGAGCCCGAGGCCGCCCCGGCCCCGGCTCCCGAGGCCCCCGCCGCCCCGGCCCCGGTCGCCGAGGCGCCCGCCGCCGCTCCGGCCGGTGGCGCGGCCGGCACCGACGTCACCCTCCCCGCGCTCGGCGAGAGCGTCACCGAGGGCACCGTCACCCGCTGGCTGAAGGAGGTCGGCGAGGAGGTCGCGGAGGACGAGCCCCTCCTGGAGGTCTCCACGGACAAGGTCGACACCGAGATCCCGGCACCGGTCTCCGGCGTGCTGCTGGAGATCGTGGTCGCCGAGGACGAGACCGCCGAGGTCGGTGCCAAGCTCGCCGTGATCGGTGCCCCGGGTGCCGCTCCGGCGGCTGCCCCGGCCGCTCCGGCCGCCGCCCCCGCGCCCGCCGCCGCACCGGCTCCCGCACCGGCTCCGGCCGCTCCGGCGGCCCCCGCACCGGCCCCCGCACCGGCTCCGGCCCCGGCTCCTGTCGCCCCGGCGGCTCCGGCTCCGGTCGCCCCGGCTCCGGCTCCGGTCGCCCCGGCTCCCGCCCCGGTCGCGCCCGCCGCCCCCGCCCCGGCTCCCGTCGTCGCCGCCCCGGCCGCGACCGCCGGTGACGACGGCGCGTACGTCACCCCGCTGGTCCGTAAGCTCGCCGCCGAGTCCGGTGTCGACCTGGGCGCGGTCAAGGGCACCGGCGTCGGTGGCCGTATCCGCAAGCACGATGTCGTCGCCGCCGCGGAGGCCGCCCGGGCCGCCGTCGCCGCGCCGGCTCCGGTCGCCGCCGCGGTGACCGCAGCGGGCCCTGCCGCCTCGAAGGCGCCGAAGCTGGAGGCGTCCCCGCTGCGCGGCCAGACGGTCAAGATGACCCGCATGCGCAAGGTCATCGGCGACAACATGATGAAGGCGCTGCACTCGCAGGCCCAGCTGACGTCGGTGGTCGAGGTCGACGTCACGAAGCTGATGAAGCTGCGCGGCCTTGCGAAGAACGCGTTCGCGGCCCGTGAGGGCGTCAAGCTGTCCCCGATGCCGTTCTACGTCAAGGCGGCGGCCCAGGCGCTGAAGGCCCACCCGGTCGTCAACGCCCGGATCAACGAGGACGAGGGCACCATCACGTACTTCGACTCGGAGAACATCGGCATCGCCGTGGACGCCGAGAAGGGTCTGATGACCCCGGTCATCAAGGGTGCGGGCGACCTGAACATCGCCGGTATCGCGAAGAAGACCGCGGAGCTGGCGGGCAAGGCCCGCGGTGGCGGCCTGACGCCGGACGACATGTCCGGGGCCACCTTCACCATCAGCAACACCGGCTCGCGCGGTGCGCTGTTCGACACCGTCATCGTTCCCCCGAACCAGGTCGCCATCCTGGGCATCGGTGCCACGGTCCGCCGTCCGGTGGTCATCGACCACCCGGACCTCGGCGAGACGATCGCGGTGCGCGACATGACGTACCTGTCGCTCTCCTACGACCACCGTCTGGTGGACGGCGCGGACGCCGCCCGTTACCTGACCACGGTCAAGGCGATCCTGGAGGCCGGTGAGTTCGAGGTCGAGCTCGGCCTCTGAATGTCGCGGCTGTAACCAGCCTCACGAGCGGTGCCCCCGTCCGGATCACGTCCGGGCGGGGGCACCGCCGTATTGTCTAGGACGTGTTTCGAAAGTCCCGTCCGGCCCGCGACGCCTGGCACGGCGCCTCGCCACGTCGTCGGGATCGTCCACGTACGCCCCCGTACGAGGACGACCCTCCGCCTTGCGACGCACCGCACCGGACGCCGCGGACCCCGCCCTTCGGACGGACGACGCTACGTTCGAAACACGTCCTAGTGCCGTGACCGGAAAGGTTTGCCCGGGGCAAACGTTGCCGGGAGTGGCACCAGTGCCGTGACCGGAAATGTTTGCCCGGAAGGCGCGTTGTCCGGTGCGAGCGATCGCGAGGCGGCCGGAAGTCCTCGTAGCGGGGCTGCGTGGGGTTTCGGCCACGCCGCGAGCGTGCGTGCCGGGCGGCGCCGACAGGGCAGACGTTGCCGGGAGTGGCACCAGTCATTCACCGGTCGCCCCGGCCGCCGTGATGGCGCAGACAGCACCGGTCCGCCCCGAAGGAGCTCCACATGACCCCGCCCGTCGTCCACTCGCTGCGCGAACAGATCCGCGAGCACATCGTGGACGGGATCGTCAGCGGGCGCTGGAAGCCGGGCGAACGGATCGTGGAGCGCCGCATCGCCACCGAGCTGGAGGTCAGCCAGACGCCCGTGCGCGAAGCCCTGCGGGAGCTGGAGACGCTCCGGCTGATCGAGTCCGCCCCCAACAAGGGCGTGCGGGTCCGCAACCTCACCGCGGCCGATCTGGAGGAGAGCTATCCGGTCCGGGCCGGTCTGGAGCAGATCGCCGCGGAGCTGGCGGCCCCGGCCCTGGGCGAGGACTGCTCGCGCCTGGCCCCGCACGTGGCGGCGCTCTACGAGGCGGACCGGCTGGCCGACGGCGAGGCGCAGGTGCGGCACACCGTGGCGTTCCACCGGGAGATGGTGCGGGCCGCCGGGAACGCCGTGCTGCTGCACACCTGGGAGGGCCTGGGCATCGAGGTGTTCACCGCCCTGTCGATCCGCTGGCTGGGCACGGTGCAGAAGTCGTACGCGGAGGAGCACGAGGCGCTCATCGAGGCGTTCCTGCGCAAGGACCCGGACATCGGGGCGCTGGTCAAGGCACACGTCCTGGGCTGCGCGCCGCGCGCCTGAGCAGCACGGCGGCTACCGGCCCGGGGCTCCTCCAGCACCCGGGCGACCGGCCCGGGACTCGTCCGGCATTCCGGCGACCCGTCCGGCGCTCGTCCGTCGCCCGCGGGGCCGTCCGGGACTTGTCCGGCGCCGCACAGGCCGTCCGGTACGGGTGACGCATCTGTGGTGAGGGATGCTCGGCCGTGCGATCACGCGCCCCTTTTGTGCGCTAAATCCCGTCACTCCGTGCCCCACTTCGTGGCACCGAATGCCAATTTCTTCGTATCGAGAAGTTTTGCCGTTCACCCTTTGATCGATCATCGATCGACGGCCTAGAGTTCACTCGCGGGCTCACCGGCCCCATCGCCCTGTCCTGCCAGCCAGGGACTTCTCCACCCTCCTCCCACTCCGGAAGGCGGCGATCATGACCGACCCCGTAAAGCTTCCGAGCGAGCTCGACCAGCTCCCGGACCGCGACCCCGAGGAGACCGCCGAATGGGCGGCCTCCCTGGACGCCGTCACCAGGGCCGCCGGCCCGCACCGCGCCGCGTACCTGATGCGCCGCTCGCTCCAGCACGCCGAGGGCGCCGGTCTCGCGCTGCCCAAGCTGCTGGAGACCGACTACGTCAACTCCATCCCGACCGCCGCCGAGCCCGTGTTCGACGGCGACCTGGAGATGGAGAACCGGATCACCGCCTGGAACCGCTGGAACGCCGCCGCGATGGTCACCCGCGGCGCCCGGTTCGGGGTCGGCGGTCACATCGCCACCTTCGCCTCGGCCGCCTGGCTGTACGAGACCGGCTTCAACCACTTCTTCCACGGCAAAGAAGGGGACGGCTCGGGCGACCAGATCTACGTCCAGGGCCACGCCTCCCCCGGCATCTACGCCCGTGCCTTCCTCGACGGCCGGCTCGGCGAGCGGCAGCTCGACAACTTCCGCCAGGAGGCGGGCGGCGACGGCCTGCCGTCCTACCCGCACCCGCGGCGGCTGCCCTGGCTGTGGGAGTTCCCCACCGTGTCGATGGGCCTCGGCCCGCTCTCCGCGATCTACCAGGCGCGCTTCAACCGCTACCTGACCAACCGCGGCATCAAGGACACCTCGAACTCGCACGTCTGGGCCTTCCTCGGCGACGGCGAGATGGACGAGCCCGAGTCGACCGCCGCCCTCGCCCTCGCGGCCCGCGAGCGGCTGGACAACCTGACCTTCGTCATCAACTGCAACCTGCAGCGCCTCGACGGCCCGGTGCGCGCCAACTTCCGCGTGGTCCAGGAGCTGGAGGGCGCGTTCCGCGGGGCCGGCTGGAACGTCGTCAAGACGCTCTGGGGCAACGCCTGGGACGAACTGTTCCAGCTGGACACCACGGGCGCGCTGGTCCGCCGGCTCCGCGAGGTCCCGGACGCGCAGTTCCAGACGTACGCGACCCGCGACGTCGCGTACATCCGGGAGCACTTCTTCGGCGCCGAGCCCGCACTCGTCGAGATGGCGAAGCTGCTCACCGACGCGAAGATCGCCGAGTGCTTCTACACCTCGCGCGGCGGCCACGAGCCCCGCAAGGTCTACGCGGCGTACAAGGCGGCCCTGGAGCACAAGGGCGGCCCGACCGTGATCCTCGCCCAGACGGTGAAGGGCTTCACGCTCGGCAAGGGCTTCGAGTCCAAGAACGCCAACCACCAGATGAAGAAGCTGTCCGCCGACGAGTTCAAGGACATGCGCGACCTGCTGGGGCTGCCGATCCCGGACAGCGCCTTCGTGGACGGCCTGGTGCCCTACGGCCACCCGGGCGCCGACTCCCCCGAGGTGCGCTACCTCCAGGAACGCCGCGCCGCCCTCGGCGGTCCGGCCCCGGCCCGCCGGGTGCACGCCGTGGCACTGCCCGAGCCCGAGGAGCGCGCGTTCGCCGCGCTGAAGAAGGGGTCCGGCAAGCAGGAGATGGCCACCACCATGGCCTTCGTCCGCCTCGTCAAGGACCTGATGCGGGACAAGCGGACGGGCAGGCGCTGGGTACCGGTCGTCCCGGACGAGGCGCGTACCTTCGGCATGGAGTCGCTCTTCCCGTCGGCCGGCATCTACTCGCCGCTGGGCCAGACGTACGAGCCGGTCGACCGCGACCAGCTGATGTACTACAAGGAGGCCAAGGACGGCCAGATCCTCAACGAGGGGATCACCGAGGCCGGTGCCATGGCGGACTTCATCGCCGCGTCCACGTCGTACGCGACGCACGGCGAACCGATGATCCCCTTCTACATCTTCTACTCGATGTTCGGCTGGCAGCGCACCGGCGACCAGTTCTGGCAGCTCGGCGACCAGCTCGGCCGCGGCTTCGTGGTCGGCGCCACGGCGGGCCGCACGACGCTGACGGGCGAGGGTCTCCAGCACGCGGACGGTCACTCGCACCTGATCGCGTCCACGAACCCGGCCTCGCTCAACTACGACCCGGCGTTCGCGTACGAGATCGCGGTGATCGTCAAGGACGGTCTGCGCCGGATGTACGGCCCCGACGCCGAGGACGTCTTCTACTACCTGACGGTCTACAACGAGCCGAAGCCGCAGCCCGCGATGCCGGAGGGGGTCGAGGAGGGCATCCTCAAGGGCCTCTACCGCTTCAAGGAGGGCACGCCCGCGGAGGCGGACGCGCCGCGCGTCCAGCTGCTGGCCTCCGGTACGGCGATCCACTGGGCCCTGGAGGCGCAGGAGCTGCTGTCGGCTGAATGGGGCGTCACGGCCGACGTGTGGTCCGCGACCTCGTGGGGCGAGCTGCGCCGGGAGGCCCTGGAGTGCGACGAGGCGCTGCTGCGGGGCGAGCAGCGGGTGCCGTACGTGACCCGCGCCCTGGAGGGCGCGCCGGGTCCGGTCCTGGCGGTCAGCGACTGGATGCGGCAGGTACCGGACCAGATCAGCCAGTGGGTGGAGCAGGAGTGGTCCTCGCTCGGCACGGACGGCTTCGGCCTGTCCGACACCCGTGACGCGGCCCGTCGCCACTTCGGTGTGGACGCGCAGTCGATCACGGTCGCGGCGCTGGCCCAGCTGGTCCGCCGCGGCGAGGTGAGCACGGCCGCGGTCAAGGAGGCCCGGGAGCGGTACGGGCTGTGACCCCGGAGTGACACCGGGAACGGTGGAAGGCGGCGGCCGGGTGCACCCGGCCGCCGCCGCACCGATTCCACCGCCGCACCGATTCCACCGCCGCGTCATTTCCGCGGCCGCATCGTTTCCGCGGCCAGGTGGCGCAGGCCGGCCGACGCCGGGACCGGGGCGGCGCGGGCCGGGGCGGCGGGCGCGGGCGATGGAGGGCCCGCGGCCACAATGGGGCCATGCGTGCTGCCCGCCTCATCAAGATGGTGCTGCTCCTGCAGTCCCGCCCCGCCATGACCGCCGCCGAGCTCGCCCGGGAGCTGGAGGTGTCCGAGCGGACCGTCACCCGGGACGCGCAGGCCCTCTCCGAGGCGGGCGTTCCCGTGTACGCCGACCGGGGCAGGGCCGGGGGCTACCGCCTGGTCGGCGGGTACCGCACCCGCCTCACCGGTCTCGCCCGCGACGAGGCCGAGGCGCTCTTCCTCTCCGGTCTGCCCTCCGCCCTGCGCGAGATGGGTCTGGAGGAAGCCGCGTCCGCCGCCCGGCTCAAGGTGTCGGCGGCCCTGCTCCCCTCGCTGCGGGACGCCTCCGAGAGCACCGCCCGGCGCTTTCACCTGGACGCGCCCGGCTGGTTCCGGGAGCCGGAGACCCCCGAACTGCTGTCCGCCGTCGCGCAGGCCGTGTGGGACGACCGGATCGTGCGTGCCCGCTACCGCCGCAACGGGCGGGACGAGGACGTGGAGCGGGAGCTGGCCCCGTACGGACTCGTCCTGAAGGCCGGTGTCTGGTACCTCTGCGCCCGGGTGGCGGAGGACTTCCGGGTGTACCGGATCGACCGGTTCTCGGCGGTCACGGTGTCGGACGAACGGTTCGCGCGCGACGAGGACTTCGACCTGCCGAGGTTCTGGGTGGAACGGTCCGCGCAGTTCGCCCGCTCACTGCTGCGGGAGGAGGTGACGGTGCGGGTGTCGGAGGAAGGCGTACGCCGACTGCCGCACGTGATGGACCGTTCGGCGGTCCGGCAGGCCCTGGAGGCGGCGGGCCCGCCCGACGCGCGGGGGTGGCGCACGCTCACTCTGCCGGTCGAGTCCCTGGAGATCGCGTACACCCAACTGCTGGGGCTGGGGCCCGAGTCGGAGGTGCTCGAACCGGCCGGTCTGCGGACCCGTCTCGCCGCGGCGGCGCGGCGCCTGCACGACCTGTACCGCTGAGCGCGTCCTCCGGTCGCGTCCACGTGCGCGGTCCGCCGACACGGCCGATGCTTGATCCGTGATGGACGAGACGGAGTTCTGGGAGATCATCGACAGCACCCGCGAGGACGCCGAGGGCGACCCCGAGGATCAGGCCGACCTGCTCGTCGAACGGCTGGTACGGCTCGATCCGGAAGCCGTGCTGGATTTCGCCCGGCACTTCGAGGCCCGTTACAACCGCGCGTACCGCTGGGATCTGCGGGGCGCCGCCGCCGTGCTGCTCGGCGGGACGGGCGACGACGCCTTCGACTTCTTCCGCTGCTGGCTGATCGGGCAGGGCCGGGAGGTCTTCGAGGGCGCGCTGCACGATCCGGACGCCCTCGCCGATCTCCTCGACGACTTCGACGAGGAGATCGACGGGGACGGCGAGGACCTCGGCTACGCCGCCGACGAGGCGTACGAACAGCTCACCGGCGTGGTCGACCCGGATCTCGGGCTGCCGGCCCAGCCCGCCGAACCGGAAGGCGTCCCGCTCGCGATCGAGGACGAGGCGAGCCTCGCGGAGCACTTCCCCGCGCTCTGGGCGCGCTTCCGGGGCGACTGAGCGCGACCGGGCGCGGCTCACCCGCCGATCTCGCGGTGCGCTGCCTGCACGAGCTCATCGGCGGCATGCGACTGTTCGGCGACCGAGCCGGGGGCGCTAAGGGCTGTCCCGTAATCCGTGGCGGACCAGCGCGCGGCGTCGGATGTGGTGCATCGCAAGGCGGAGGGGCGTCCGCATACTGGACGCATGCGGACGTTCCGACAACGCGGCGAGGTGCCGCAGCTGTCGTCGCGCGCCCGCCAGGGATTACGGGACAGCCCTTAGGGCGGATCAGGGGGCGAGCGAACGCCCCATCAGGACGTCGTCGACGTAACGGCCGTCGAGGAAGAACTCGCTGCGCAGCACGCCCTCGACGACGAATCCCTCCGACTCGTACAGGGCATGCGCGGGCGCGTTGTGCCCGAGCACCCGCAGTGTCATCCGGTTGGCGCCCCCGTCCCGTGCCGCCGCGCACGCGGCCCGCAGCAGGGTCCTGGCGACGCCCCGGCCGCGCGCCCAGTCGGCCACGGCCAGGCCCTGTATCTGGCGGACGTGGGAGTTGCAGGGCAGCGGAGTCGGCGGAACGACCCTGATGTACCCGGCGATGGCCGTCTTCCCCGCCTCGTTCTGCCCCTCGGCCACGAGCAGGTCCTCGGGGCGGTGGCGGTCGTCGAAGAAGGGCGGGTACGGCGGCTGCGGCCTCGGCATCACCGCGTGCAGGGTCGACCAGGTGGCGCGGTCGAGTTCTCCGAGGGCGTCGTCGTCGGAGAGGTTCGCGGGGCGCACGGAACAGGCCGGAGGCGTGTGGATGTCTTGCATGCGCGCCACTGTGCCACGCAGCCCACCCGTCGGAACAGCTCTTTTCGTCCGTCGGCGGACCGGCCCCGCCCCGTGCCGTCGGCGGCCCGGTGGGGCCGTTCTCCCACCCGGTCGGCCCGGCCGCTGGGGCATCCGGGAACGCCTGCGGCAAGATGGGGCCATGCTGCCCTCCCGTATCGCCGTCAGCGGATCGTCCGGACTCATCGGAGCGGCGCTCGTGCGCTCGTTGCGGGCCGACGGGCACGAGGTCGTCCGCCTGGTACGACACCCGGCGCGGGCCGGCGACGAGGTGGAGTGGGACCCCGAGCGCCGGTACGTCGACGTGGCGGGCCTGGTCGGCTGCGACGCCGTCGTCCACCTCGCCGGGGCCGGGGTCGGCGACCACCGCTGGACACCGGCGTACAAGCGGGAGATCCGGGACAGCCGGGTGCACGGGACGACGGCGGTGGCCGAGGCCCTCGCCTCGCTGGACGTGCCGCCGAAGGTGCTGGTGTCCGGGTCGGCCATCGGCTACTACGGCGACACCGGGGACCGGGCGGTCGACGAGAGCGCCCCGGCCGGCACCGGGTTCCTGCCGTCCGTCTGCGTGGAGTGGGAGGCGGCGACGGCGGCCGCGCAGGAGGCGGGCGTACGGACCGTCCACGCCCGCACCGGTCTGGTCGTGGCCCGCGCCGGCGGGGCCTGGGGACGCCTCTTCCCGCTGTTCCGGGCGGGGCTCGGCGGACGTCTGGGCAACGGGCGCCAGTACTGGAGCTTCATCGCCCTGCACGACGAGGTCGCTGCGCTGCGGCACATCCTGGACACGGAGTCGCTGTCGGGCCCGGTGAACCTCACCGGCCCCGACCCGGTCACCAACGCCGAGGTGACCGCCGCCATGGGCCGGGTACTGCGCCGCCCCACGCTGCTGACCGCACCGGCACCGGCCCTGCGCCTGGTCCTCGGCGACTTCGCCGAGGACGTGCTGGCCAGCCAGCGGGTACTGCCCGGCCGGCTGCTGGACTCGGGCTTCGCGTTCGCCTTCCCCGGCATCGACGCGGCGATCCGCGCGGCGCTGCGCTGAACGGCCCGCGCCGCTCCGTACGACACCGTGCCGGACGCGGCGCGGAACACCGGTCCGAACGCGGCCGTGCACCACCCCCACCGAGACCGAACGCTCCGTACACCACCACCCGGCACCACACCGAACGCGCCTCGCGGCGCCGCGCCCAGCGCACCGTGAAGGGCACCGGCGCACACCGGTCGCGCCTCTCGGACGCGCGGCCGTCCGCGCCCGCCACCGAATCGGACGGACGTGCGACCCCGTGCAACGGTGCCCCGGGCGCGCGCGTCTGCGACTGTCCCGGCCGCCCTCCTAGCCTCCTTGCGAACTCCGGTACTCCGGGGGCCCGTCGGGGACAAGAGCCCCCACCGGTTGCGACGGCTCGGGGAGGGCACGTGCTCAGCTCGGCACATCACGCGGACGTCGTCATCATCGGGGCAGGCATCGCCGGCCTGTCGGCCGCCCACCGCCTGACCAGCGCGGGAGTGAGCGTCAACGTCCTGGAGGCGAGCGACCGGGTCGGCGGCCGAATGACCACGACCGAGTCGGACGGCTTCCTGCTCGACCGCCTCGGACCGCTCCTCAGCACCGCGTACCCGGAGCTCCGCCTCACGCCCGCCCTCGAAGGACTCGCCCTGCGCCCCTTCGCACCGGGGCCGCTCGTCCACAGTGAGGGCCGCCAGTACCGGACCGGCGACGTACGGGGCGCGCGGGGCGCGTTCAAGGCAGCACGCGCCCTGGCGAGCTCTCCCCGGCCGCCGATGGGCGGGCCGATCGACCAGGCACGGCTGGGTGCCGCCCTGAACCGGCTCGCCGCCACCCCGGCGTCCCGCATCCTGGCCCGGCCCGAGCAGACCGCGCTCGCCGCCCTGTCCCACCGGGGCCTGCCTTCCCGAACGGTCAACGGCTTCCTGCGCCCGCTTCTTTCCGCGCTCCTGAGCGACCCGGAACTCACCACGTCCAGCCGCTGTGCCGACCTCGTCCTGCGCGACTACGCGCGCGGCAGGCTGTGCGTGCCGGCGGGCGGTGCGGGCAGGCTGCCCGAACTGCTCGCGGCCTCGCTGCCGCCCGGCACGATACGGACGGGGGTCCATGTCACGGCCGCCGACATCACCTCGGTCCGCACCAGGGACCACGGCGAACTCGGCTGCCGTTCCCTGCTGTTGGCGACCGGCGCCGGTGCCGCCGCCGCATTGCTGCCCGGTCTGCGGGTGCCCACCTTCCACCCGGTGACGGTGCTTCATCACACCGCGCCGGTTCCCCCGCAGACCGGTGCCTCACTTCTGCTCGACTCCGACCGTTCGGGTCCGGTCGCGCACACGGCGGTGATGAGCGCGGTCGACCCCGCGCGCGCCCCGCGCGGCCGGACGCTGATCAGCTCGACGGTGCTCGGCACCCCGCCGCCGGACCTGGACCGCGCGGTCCGTTCCCATCTCGCCGTCCTGTACGGCACCCCCACCGACGACTGGGAGCTGCTGGCCGCCCATCACGACCCCGAAGCCGTCCCCGCGATGCCCGCGCCCCACGATCTGCGCCGCCCGGTCCGGCTGCTCGCCGGGCTGTACGTGTGCGGCGACCACCGCGACACCAGCACGGTCCAGGGCGCCCTGTTCTCGGGGCGTCGCGCGGCCGAGGCGATCCTCACGGACCTGGGCGTGCGCCCGGGGCGCGGAGGAAAGGGCGACGGAGGCGGTAAGGCACTCCCCGAAGCCGCGTGACGCCTCCGGCCCGGGCCGCCGGAGCGGCGTGACCCCCGGCAGGAGCGGCCCGCCGGACCGGGGCGGAGAACGGCTCGCCGTCACCTCGGCGAGGTATGCCCCGCCCCGGCGCGACTCGCCTCAGCCCAGCGCGGCGACCCGTTCGCGGTATCCGCGCACCGCGGCCGCGTCCCGGTACGGCTCCAGACGGCGCTCGAAGTCCCGTACGTACTCCGTCGCCCGTGCCGACCGCATCTCCATCGCCTGCTGGGCGGCCTCGGCGCCCAGCAGGCACGCCTGGTCCAGCTCACCGAGCCCGAGCCGGGCGCAGGCCAGCACCACCCGGCAGAACAACCGGCTGCGGGCGTACACCGGCGCGCGGAGTTCGAGGGAGCGCTCCGCATGCTGCGCTGCGGCGCGGTACTGCTGGAGGTCGCGATGGCAGTGCCCGAACTCGTCGGCGAGCTGGGCCTCGTCGAAGTGCCGCGCCCAGTGCGGGACCTCGTCCCCGGGGCGGGCGATCTCCAGTGCGCGTTCCGCCCGTGCCAGCGAGGCGGTGCAGGACCTGGCGTCGCCGAGCACCCCGTGCCCACGCGCCTCGACGGCGTGCAGCAGGGACTGGACGACGGGCGGCGCCGACGAACCGATGCCCTGCTGCGCCACCCGGGCCAGCTGCACGGCTTCCCTGCCGTGCCCGAGATAGACCGCCTGCCGGCTCATGGTGATCAGGACGTAGCTGCCGTACGCGCGGTCCCCCGCGGCCTGGGCCAGCCGCAGCGCCTGGACGAAGTACCGCTGGGCCAGGCCGTGGGCCGCGATGTCGTACGAGGTCCAGCCCGCCAGCCGGGTCAGATCGGCGGCGGCGGAGAATAACCGGCGCCCGGTGGCCTCGCCGTACGTGCCCCGCAGCATCGGCTCCGTCTCGTGCTCCAGGTAGCGGACGAGCGCCTGGCGGGCGTGCCCGCCGCCGTAGGTGTGGTCGAGGGTGCGGAAGAGTTCGCCGACCGATCGGAGGGCGGCGACATCACCACCGCCGACGCGCTGGCCGGGGCTCCGCTCGGTCTGCCGCTGCCGGGGCACAGCGGGACCGCCGGGCGGACCGACGGGGGGCCCGGGCGGCGCGGGCGGTCCGGCGGGCCGGGACGGACCCGGTCCTCGCGTCCCGACGTGGCCGCCGTGCATGCCTCCGGGCCAGTGCACCCCATGCGACCCGTGTGCCCCGTGCGACCCGCGTGCCCCCTGTGTTCCGGCCCCCTCGGACGTCCGGACCCCGCCGGGCGTACGGCTCCCGGCCGCGTCGCCCGGCACCGGCGCGGCGGACTCGCTCCCCCGCGCCACCCACTCATCGGCCCGGCCGATCAGCCAGTCCCGGCTGGGCACGACGAGCCCGGCCGGAGTGAAGGCGATCTTGCGCAGCTCGGCGTGGCTGCCCGAGTCCTTCCGCCACAGTCCGCTGACGATGTCGACGGCCTCGGCGGGCGTGGCGGCGAACTCCAGGCCCGCGTAGACCGGAGCGCACGCGTCGAGGCCCAGGTCCTGCGCGGAGAGCCGGCGGCCGAGTCTCCGGGTGAAGACCTCGGCGATCAGCGCCGGCGTGGTGCCGCGCGGCTGCTGACCGCGCAGCCAGCGGGTCACGGAGGTCTTGTCGTACCGCAGGTCGAGGCCGTGCTCCAGACCCAGTTGGTCCACCCTGCGGGCCAGGCCGGCGTGCGAGAAGCCGGCCTCGGTGATGAGGGAGGCGAGTCGGCGGTTGGGGGTGCGCTGCGGAGGTCGTTCCGACATCAGCTGTACGGTCTCCTGCCTTCGGGGCCGGCGGGCAGCCCTAATGGAACGGCGTGAATTTAGCGGCCCTCGCCCAGGCCCAAGCCGCCTTCACTTCGCTTTCATCCGATCGTGTGAGGATTGAGGGCGGTGCTGACGAGGGTCGACGGAATCCACCTGCCGGTCCGTCTCCCCGGTACCGGACGTACAGTGGCTCGGGGCTGATTCAGTGCTGGTGACGCGGCTCCGGGCACTCCCGGCTCCCGCCACCACGAGTAGGGAGGCATCTGTCGTGACCGAGCTCCGGTTCGTCCGGCTGGGATTCGGCGAGGAAGCCGTCGACTACCAGGTGGCCTGGCAGAAGCAGCGCGAGGTGCACGCGGCCAGGTTCGAGGACGCCGTCCCCGACACCTGCCTGATGCTGGAACACCCGCCCGTCTACACGGCGGGTCGGCGCACGACCGACAGCGAGCGCCCACTGGACGGCACCCCGGTCATCGACGTGGACCGGGGCGGCAAGATCACCTGGCACGGCCCGGGCCAGCTCATCGGCTACCCGATCCAGAAGCTGCCCCGCCCGGTGGACGTGGTGGCGCACGTCCGCCGGCTGGAGGAGGCGCTGATCCGTACCGCCGCCGAGTTCGGTCTGGAGACCACCCGGATCGAGGGCCGCAGCGGGGTCTGGGTGCTGGGCGACCCGGTCGAGGACCGCCCGGCGTTCGGCGGTCTCTCCCTCGACTTCGACCCGCGGCTGACGGACGAGGAGTTCGACGCGCGGCTGCACGGGCCCGAGTACGCCCCGTCCAACGCGGGCCAGCGCCGCGAGGACCGCAAGCTGGCCGCGATCGGCATCCGGGTCGCCAAGGGCGTGACCATGCACGGCTTCTCGTTCAACGTGAACCCCGACACCACCTGGTTCGACCGCATCGTGCCGTGCGGCATCCGGGACGCGGGCGTCACCTCGCTCGCGTACGAGCTGGGCCGCGACATCACGATCGCCGAGGTGCTGCCGGTCGTCGAGAAGCACCTCAAGGACGTCCTGGAGAACGCGGAGCTCGCCCCGCGCGCCGTCGAACGCCCGACGGACGCCGTGGCCACGGCCTGACGGCCGGGACGACCCGGTGACGGCCCGGTGACGGCCGAGGCGGTCCGGTGACGGCCGGAGCCCGGTGCCCCGGGCGGTCCGGTGACGGCCGACGGGGGCGCGGGACGTGCCCGCCGGGAATAGGGCCTGCCGGCCACAGGTTGGCCAGTCGTAAAGCCGTGTGAACCACGGGCGTACCCTGGTGTCCGCCGAAGAATCCAATGCCGAAGCAACCGAAGCAACCAGTGCAGTGAAAGCAAAGGGGAGTGCCGGAGTGTCCGCTGTCGCACCCGACGGGCGCAAGATGCTGCGCCTGGAGGTCCGGAACAGCCAGACCCCCATCGAGCGCAAGCCCGAGTGGATCAAGACCCGGGCGAAGATGGGTCCCGAGTACAGCCAGTTGCAGAAGCTCGTGAAGAGCGAGGGTCTGCACACGGTGTGCCAGGAGGCCGGCTGCCCCAACATCTTCGAGTGCTGGGAGGACCGCGAGGCCACGTTCCTCATCGGTGGCGACCAGTGCACCCGGCGCTGCGACTTCTGCCAGATCGACACGGGCAAGCCGCAGGCGCTGGACCGGGACGAGCCGCGCAGGGTCGGTGAGTCCGTCGTCGCCATGGACCTGAACTACGCCACCATCACGGGCGTCGCGCGCGACGACCTGGAGGACGGTGGTGCCTGGCTGTACGCGGAGACCGTGCGCCGGATCCACGCGATGACCGCGGAGCGGGAGGCCGGCCGTACCAAGGTCGAACTGCTGATCCCCGACTTCAACGCGGTGCCCGAGCAGCTCGCCGAGGTCTTCTCCGCGCGCCCCGAGGTGCTCGCGCACAACGTCGAGACCGTGCCGAGGATCTTCAAGCGGATCCGCCCCGGTTTCCGTTACGAGCGTTCCCTGGAGGTCATCACGCGGGCCCGTGAGGCCGGTCTGGTGACCAAGTCCAACCTGATCCTCGGCATGGGCGAGACCCGCGAGGAGGTCAGCGAGGCGCTGCGCGACCTGTACGAGGCGGGGTGCGAGCTCATCACGATCACGCAGTACCTGCGCCCGTCCGTGCGCCACCACCCGGTCGAGCGCTGGGTGAAGCCGCAGGAGTTCGTGGAGCTGAAGGACGAGGCCGACGCGATCGGCTACTCCGGCGTGATGTCCGGGCCGCTGGTCCGCTCCTCGTACCGCGCGGGCCGGCTCTTCCAGCAGGCGATGGAGCGGCGTGGCGCCGCCACCACGGCTCCCACCGTGTGAATCCGCCCACAGGCGAATACTCTCCGGTCACCACCGGTCCGAAGCGGCCCCGTGCGCTCCTCGCAGGTCAAAGGCGCATATGGGCCGCTTCGGCGTGCGCCGCGTCCGGATCGAGGTTTCATTGGTGTGTGGCCGACCGGTCATACGCTGGTCACACCGGACAGTGACGCTGGGTGCTCACGGCGTGGTGACATCAGGTGGTCGCAGCACGGTGACGCCGGGCGGTCACGCCGCGGCGGCACCCCGCGCCGCTGTCGCCGCCACCGTCCTGTCCCCCGCACCCACTCCACCGCCCACCCACTCGCTTCCCCGCTCACTTCGCGCAACGCGGTCCGGAGCAGTCCGCCCCGGTCCGTCCCATCCGGGCAGCCGGGTACGCGCGGCTCGTCCGCACGACCCGGTCCGCACATCCGCTCCGAGGAGATCTCCACGATGCAGACCGTGCCGGTACGCGCCACCCCCCTCCCTTCCGTCACCCATGCTCTTCGCGCCGTCGAGTCGCTGCTGCTGAGCGGCGGCCAGCGCACCGCCCGCCGCAACGCCTGGACCGCCGTCCTGGAGGACCGCCGCCGGGCCGAGGACCGCGTGGAGACCGAGCACGTACTGGCCGGGCACGTACCGGAGGCCGCGGCCGACCGTCGTTCCTGAGCCACGTAAACTTCTGTGCATGGCGAGGAAGGCAAACACTGAAGGCGCGGAGAGCGCCGAGAACGCGGGGCGGCTCAAGCAGATCGCCCTGACCTACAAGATGACCCGGCGGACCGATCCCAAGGTCGGTCTTGTCGTCGCGGGCGTGGGAATCGTCACCTTCGGTGTCCTCCTCGGGGTCGGCTTCCTGATCGACCACGCGGTCTACCTGGGCATTCTGGGCTTCGTACTGGCTCTCCTCGCGATGGCGATCGTCTTCGGGCGGCGTGCCGAGCGCGCGGCCTTCGGGCAGATGGAGGGGCAGCCGGGTGCCGCGGCGGCGGTGCTCGAACGAGTGGGCCGCGGCTGGACCACGACCCCTGCGGTCGCGATGAACCGCAGCCAGGACGTCGTCCACCGCGCCGTCGGCAAGGCGGGCATCGTACTGGTCGGCGAGGGCAACCCGAACCGGGTGAAGCAGCTGCTCGCGGCCGAGAAGAAGAAGATGGCGCGCATCCTGATCGACGTGCCGGTGCACGACATCATCGTCGGCAACGACGAGGGCCAGGTGCCGCTGAAGAAGGTGCGCACCAAGATGCTGAAGCTGCCTCGGGTGCTCACCGGCCCGCAGGTGACCACCGCCAACGACCGGCTGCGCGCGATGGGCGATCTGATGAGCAACATGCCGCTGCCGAAGGGTCCGATGCCGAAGGGCATGCGGATGCCTCGTGGCGGCGGGAAGATGCGCTGACGCCCGACGCGGCGGAAACGGAAAAGAGGGTGGGGCGGACCGATTGGGTGCGCCCCACCCTCTTTTGCACCGTCCTGCGCCGGTCGTTCCATGCCGGTGGGCCCCTGCCGCCGGACGGCCCGGTCGACGGGCCGGTCTCAGTTTCGGGCCTGGTCCGCGCGG
>NZ_JBIARH010000001.1:354082-459346 GCF_042889785.1 Streptomyces sp. NPDC002476
TGGTGGTGATCTCGGTGGTGGTGGTGGATCTCATCGTGATCTACGTGTTGGAGCCGTCTCTGTCGGTGGTGTGCTTGCCCGCCCCCGGCCCCCCCCCCCCACCCTCTTTTCCACCGTCCTGCGCCGGTCGTTCCATGCCGGTCGTCCCATGCCGCCGGACGACCCGGACGACGGCCCGGACTCAGATACGGACCTGGACCGCGCGGGACAGGCGGTCGTGCAGACCGCGCCCGTCGCGGTCCCAGACCAGGGCGGGAACGGCCAGGCACAGCAGCAGGCTGCGGACGACGACACGCCCGAAGGGGAGCCGACCGCCGTTCTCGGCGACGACCCTGATGCCCAGGACGCGCTTGCCGGGCGTGCAGCCGATGGTCCCCACGGTGAGCACGCTCAGCACGAAAAAGACGCCGAGGGCCCAGTTCCCGACCGCCTGCTGGTCGCCGCGGGCGAACAGCCCGTACGCGATCAGCATGCACAGGGCCCAGTCGATGAAGAGGGCGCCGAAGCGCCGGCCGAGCGGCGCCACGGACCCCGGCCCGTCCTCCGGCAGTCCGAGCCGCTTGCCCCGGTAGCCGAGGTCGACCCCCATCTCCTCGGCGGCCGCGCGCGGTCCGGAGAGCCACGATCCGATTACTTGCCTCTTGTCCACCCGACCACGGTACTGCGCCCGTACGCGGCCACGGCCGGGCGGGTCCGCGCACCGTCGAACAGGCGAGAGGCACCGCCCGCGCACGGCCCGGTTAACTTCTGCGAAACAAATGGGTCATGATTGAGAAATCCGGTCTACCTATGGTCGGGACCAGCGCGTGCCACCGCACTGGCCGCACGATGGGCTACAACCCCGTCCCTCCCGGGCCGGGAGTAGGAGGAGTTGGATGTTCCAGAACGCCGACGACGCGAAGAAGTACATCGCGGACAATGACGTCAAGTTCATCGACGTCCGGTTCTGCGACCTGCCCGGAGTGATGCAGCACGTCACGGTCCCGGCGGCGACCTTCGACCCGGCCGACGACCTCGCCTTCGACGGCTCGTCGATCCGCGGCTTCCAGGCCATCCACGAGTCCGACATGGCGCTGCGCGCGGACCTGTCGACCGCCCGTGTCGACCCGTTCCGCCGCGACAAGACCGTCAACATCAACTTCTTCATCCACGACCCGATCACGGGCGAGCAGTACAGCCGCGACCCCCGGAACGTGGCCAAGAAGGCCGAGGCGTACCTGGCCTCCACCGGCATCGCCGACACCGCGTTCTTCGGCCCCGAGGCCGAGTTCTACGTCTTCGACAGCGTCCGCTTCCAGACGTCGTCGAACGAGAGCTTCTACCACATCGACTCCGAGGCCGGCGCCTGGAACACCGGCGCGCTGGAGAACAACCGGGGTTACAAGGTCCGCTACAAGGGCGGCTACTTCCCCGTCCCGCCGGTCGACCACTTCGCCGACCTGCGTGCGGAGATGTCCCTGGAGCTGGAGAAGAGCGGTCTGGAGATCGAGCGCCAGCACCACGAGGTCGGCACCGCCGGCCAGGCCGAGATCAACTACAAGTTCAACACGCTGCTCGCCGCCGCCGACGACCTGATGCTCTTCAAGTACATCGTGAAGAACGTCGCCTGGCGCAACAACAAGACCGCGACCTTCATGCCGAAGCCGATCTTCGGCGACAACGGCTCCGGCATGCACGTCCACCAGTCCCTGTGGGCCGGTGGCCAGCCGCTCTTCTACGACGAGCAGGGCTACGCGGGCCTCTCGGACATGGCCCGCTACTACATCGGCGGCGTCCTGACGCACGCCCCGTCGCTGCTCGCCTTCACCAACCCGACGGTGAACTCCTACCACCGCCTGGTCCCCGGCTTCGAGGCGCCGGTCAACCTGGTGTACTCGCAGCGCAACCGCTCCGCCGCGATGCGTATCCCGATCACCGGCGCCAACCCGAAGGCCAAGCGCGTCGAGTTCCGCGCCCCGGACCCGTCGTCGAACCCGTACCTCGCCTTCTCCGCGCTGCTGATGGCCGGTCTCGACGGCATCAAGAACAAGATCGAGCCCGCCGAGCCGATCGACAAGGACCTCTACGAGCTGGCCCCCGAGGAGCACGCGAACGTCCAGCAGGTCCCGACCTCCCTCCCGGCCGTCCTGGACGCGCTGGAGGCGGACAACGAGTACCTCCAGGCCGGCGGCGTCTTCACGGCCGACCTGATCGAGACCTGGATCGACTACAAGCGCACCAACGAGATCGCCCCGATCCAGCTGCGCCCGCACCCGCACGAGTTCGAGCTGTACTTCGATCTGTAGAAGGGCTGTACTTCGGCCTGTAAGGAGCGGGCCCGGCTACCTGGGCCGAAGTCCTGGAAACCGGCTGTGATCGCCGGGCCGGTCGACTGACTTGTCAGAAGCTCCAGCGAGGGCCGCTACCCCATAGCCGGGGTGGCGGCCCTCGCTGCCTTGTCGAGGCTCTGTGTGTGGCGGCAGCCTTCTTGGTCTCCTGGTAATGGGGCGGGTCGGACCGGAGCCCGCGCCCCGGGGTGCGGGCTCCGGTCGATGGGCGGACGGGCGGGTCGGCGGACGGCCGTCAGCGGCCGTGGCGGATCAGGGAGCGGACCATGCGGCAGGTGGTGTCGGACGGCGGGTGGATACCGATGCGCTCGGCGGTCGCGCGTATCCTGCGGTCGGTCGCGGTCGACGGATAGTAGACGCCCGTGTCGAGCAGGGCGATCGCCAGGCGCATCGCCTTCAGGCGGCGGTTGTGGGTGATGTACCACTCGCGGGGCCGTCCTGCGGGGAGCGGCTTCTTCCTCAAGGGCTTGTGGTACTGCTCGGTCGTGACTGCGGCAACGGCCATGGGCATCCTCCTGGCACGGTCGTGGAACCCTCACGAACTCCCTCCATTTTACGGCCCACCACTGACAATCGGCCCTGGCCAGCGGCACTTTGAAGGGTTTCTCCCGTACCGTTGGCACCATGGAGATCTGGATCAATCCCGCCTGTTCGAAGTGCCGCAGCGCGGTGAATCTGCTCGACGCCGAGGGTGCCGAATACACCGTCCGCCGCTACCTGGAGGACGTGCCGTCGCCGGACGAGATCCGGGACGTGCTCGACCGGCTCGGGCTGGAGCCGTGGGACATCACGCGTACGCAGGAGGCGGAGGCGAAGGACCTCGGGCTCAAGGAGTGGCCGCGCGAGGCCGGTTCGCGGGAGCGGTGGATCTCGGCGCTCGCCGGGCATCCGAAGCTGATCCAGCGGCCGATCATCACGGCCGACGACGGGACGGCCGTCGTGGCCCGTACGGACGAGGCCGTACGGGACGCCCTGGGGCGCTGAGGAGGGTGAGGCACTGAGGAGAAGGGGGCGCTGAGGCGAGGCGGGTTGCCGGGCCCTGGCCGGGTGTCGGGCATCAGCGGGCCACCGGGCCCTGGCCGGGCGCCGGGTGCCGGGTGCGCCCAAGTGGCCGCGCCCGGCTTCCCCTGTCCCTGTCCCGTCCAGCAGCCCGCGGTCCCGCCGCCGCTGTGGCGTCCCCCGCACCCGCCCGGTACCGCGCCGCTCCCCTACCGCCTCCCCGCCTGTTCCTCCGCCTCGGCCAGCAGTTCCGTCAGGCGCTGCCCGAACCGTACGTCGCACGGGTGCGGCTCCCCCGTGCGCGCCGAGTCGACGAGCGCGTCGACGGCCGCCCGGAACGAGCCGACCGCGTCGCTCCATCGCGGCAGGGTGACGACACCCTGTTCGCCGCGCAGCTCGATCTCGGTGCCCACCGCGCCCACCGGCGCACCCAGGGCCAGGGTCACGGTGCTGGAGGCGCCGGAGGTGTGGCGGAGGATCAGGTGGGTGGTGTCGGCCCGGCCGCGGGCGGCGGTCAGCTGGGTCACGTCGCCCAGCACCGGGATCAGGACCGACAGGACGTGCGGGCCGACGTCCCACAGTCCGCCCTTCTCGCGGCGCCAGGGCGAGGCCGCGTACTCGTTGGCCGTGTCGGGGGCGTACAGGGCTCCGATCCACTGGGCGCGGGCGGTGAACCAGTCGTCCACGGCCGCCTGTTCGTCGATCCAGGCGGCGGTGGCGGGGGCGAACCGCAGGGTGCAGAAGACGACGGACGCGACCCCGGACTGCTCCACGGCCCGGGCGACCTCGCGGGCTCCCGCGACGGTGGTCGCGACCGGCTTGTCCAGCAGCAGGTGGCGTCCGGTCGCCGCGGCGCGGGCGGCGAGATGGGCCTGGACGTCCGGCGGGACGGCGAACGCGATGGCGTCGCTGGCCGCGAAGAGCCCGTCGAGGCCCGTGTCGTCGCTGTACGCCGTGGTCCCGTGGGCGGCGGCCAGCGCCTCCGCCGCCTCGGGGCGGCGGCCCCACACGCCGCTCAGGACCACGTCGGGGTGGGCGGCGAGGGCGGGTGCCTGTGTGTTCCTGGCCCAGGGGCCCGTACCGACGAGGCCGATGCGCAGAGGAATCGGGGAATGTGTCGTCATGGAGCAAGTCTGCCCGGTCCCCCGTTCCGGACCCGTGCCGTGGCGCCCCGAGCGTGCCGCCCCGGACCCGTATCGCGGTTGGCACGGGGTGAGGTCGCCGGTTACGTTTGCGGGGCCGGCCGCGGGACTCCGGCCGCGACTTCCGGGACTTGCCTCTGAAGCAAAGATTTCGCTGTTCGCGCCCCCATTCCCCGGCCGGCGCCTCGCCGCCCCCGCGTACGGCGGCGCGCGACACCACGGGGGAACCATGACGGACACGTACACGAGCACGACCGCGTCCCCGGCCGCAGCCGGGGACGGGGACGGGGCCGGGGCTGGAGACTCCGGCACGGGCGCCGGTCTCGTCGCGGCGGAGGACGTACTCCTCTTCGTGAACGCGGCGATCACCGCCACCGGCCGGCGTGATTTCCGCTCGACGGCCGAGCAGCAGCGGCTCTCGCTGGACTTCCTTCACGCGTACGTACGCATCAACTACCGCCGGGTGTACGCCGCCGCGCTGGCCCTCGACATCAACGACCACAACGCCGTGCGCATCGTCCAGGGGCTGTTGGAGACCTCTGCCGAGGCGACGGCGCAGGAGAAACGGGCCGAGGGGCGGCTGATCGCCGCCCGGCTGGCGAAGCTGCCGCCGCAGCGCGTCTACAAGCTGTTCCGGGCGCTGCGCACGGCCGGGGTGAACAACCGGCGCACCCGCGCGATCATGCGCGACTGGCTGGCCGCCCGGCCGGATCCGGCGCACGACGCGGTGAAGTACCGCACCGGTCTGAAGACGGCCGCCCGCCATGCCCACTTCCGGTTCGGCTCCGGCTCCGGCTCCGGCTCCGGCTCCGGCTCCGGCTCCGGTGAGAACGACGAGGCCGGTGAAGTGGGCGACTTCCTGTTCCGGCCCGGCCGACGGCCCCGCTACCGGCACCCGTTGCTCGACGCGTGGCGGCGCGCCCACTACGAACAGGGCGCCGTCGCGGAACTGCCGTTCACCGTCGCCGAGGGTTTCGCCGCCCGGCACGGGATGAAGCGCGAGGTGTTCCTGAAGCGGATGATCCCGCGGATGACCCGGCTGGAGCGACTGCGGAGCGTGGAACGGCTGCGGGCCTCGGGGCGGCGCGGCCCCTCGGCGCAGGCGCCGCTGCCCGCGGACGTCGATCTGACGGTGATGCCGCTGACCCGGCTCGCGCTGTACGTGCTGTCGCTCGGCTTCGACGTACGGTCGGCGCACCGCGCGGAGCTGACGCGTGCGCTGCGCGCCGCCGCCCGGCGCGCGGCGGGTCCGCAGGCCGGGAGCTGGGGGAAGGTGGCGGGCGTGCTGGACGACAGTTACTCGTCCTCCGGGTCGAGCGAGACGCGGCGCCGCCCGCTCGCCGTGGCGCTGGGCTGCCACTTCCTGCTGGAGGCGCTGTCCGCGCCGGGCGCGTACACCGGGCTGTGGACCTCGGGCGGCACCGATCCGCTGCTGGCCAGGCCCTGGGGGCCGACGCCGCTGGGCAGCCGTGTGCTGGACGCTCTGGAGCACGGACCGGGCCGGCTGGTCATCGTGTCGGACGGCTGGGACAACGCACCGCCCGGTCTCGCGGGCGAGGTGCTGCGCGTGTGGCGGACCCGGCTCGATCCGGACCGGCGCACGGCGGTGGTGCATGTGAACCCCGTGTACGACGCGGACGGTTTTGATGTGCGGCGGCTCGCCGGGGAGGTGCCCACGGCCGGTATCCGGGACGCGGAGGACCTGCCGGCGCTGGTGGAGATCGCCCGGTTCGCCGAGGGGCGCAGCGGGGCGGATGCCCTGTACGCCTATCTGGACCGCCGGGTCGAACGATTCGTCGGCGGACGTCCCGCAGCCGTCCCTGCCCCTGCCCCTGTCCCCGTCGCCGGTTCCGCCGCCGCCCGTGGGACGGACGACGCCCGGCGTACGGGGGACGTGTCGTGAACCGGCTCGAAACGACCGGGCTCGTCACCCGGCCCGCTCAGATGTGGGGCGGCATCCGGCTGGTGCCGCTCGTCCGCGAGGAGCCCGTCGAGGGGCTCCGGCTGCACCGCGAGGTCTACGCGGGCTCCGCGACCGGCGTCGTCGACGTCGGTCCGCGCACGCACTACATCTCCTACATCCCGCACGGCTTCGTCGCCGACTGGTCCGGCGAGGGGGCGCAGACCGCCGCGTACGGGACGCAGCTCGGTCCCGGGGCGGACACCGCGTCGCGGGACCGGCCGCCCCGGACCGTACGGCTCCAGCGCGGCCGTCACCACCGGATGGCCAAGCGGCAGCCCGGCGACCGGCTGCGGTTCCTGCCGCTGCACCTCGCCCTGGAGGGGTATCTGGCCCTGCACTTCGGGGGCCCCTCCGTCGCCTGGGAGGAGTGGTCGCGCCAGGCGCTGCGCGACGGGCTCTCGCCGCGCGCCGAGAGCGCGTACATGGGGTGGTCGGTGCTCGGGCTCGGTGACGCGCTGCGGACCTTCGAGATCCACCCCGGCCAGTGCGGGGTGATGGTGTACGCGGCCGACGCGCTCGCCGCCGCGTTCGTGGTGCCGCATCCGGACGACTACCGGCTGCTGCACGGCTCGCTGGTCCAGGACATGTACGGGGAACTGGTCCACCACTACGCGCTGTACGGCGGACCGGTGGCGGAGTTCGCCGCGCGGATCGACGACGGTCCGCGTCTGCGGACGCTCGCCGGTCTGCGGGCGGCGGCACGGGACCAGGAGCGGGCCTGGGCCGAGGCTCATGACACGGTGTTCGCCCGTGAGCTGCTGGACACGTCGTACGCCTTCGACCGGGTGTACCGGATGGGGTCGTTCACGCTGTGGCGGTTCCTGCCGCCGTTCCGGCTCGACGGGGACGGCAGGCACATCGGGGAGACGATCACCGATCACAAGGGGCGGGTGGCGTACCTGAAGACGTTCCGGCTGTCGGACGCGCAGATCAGGCGCGGCCATCTGCTGCACCGGCTCGCCGCCGCGGACTGGCGGCTCGCGGGCGCGGCGGCGGCCCTGGGCACCAGTGAGCAGGAGCTGGTGCGCCGGATCCGGTCCGCCGGTTTCGAGTCGCTGCTCAGGCACCGGGCACCGGGCGGAATCCCTCGGTAGCACCGGGTCCGCCCTCGCGGTTCCCCCGGTGGCACGGGTTCACACCGTCCTCCCGGTAACGACCTGGGGAACAATAGGGAGTGGATCAGCGAGCGGCGTCATGCGGCTTCGAATCCAAGGCGGAGGAGGGAGGCGACGCAGAGCGTCGGTGACCGACGACAACGCGGGAGGCGGAGTCGCAGGGCGTCGGGAGCCCGCTCCCTATTGCTCCCCAGGTCGTAACACCCGGCCGTCCCAGTCATACCGATCGTCCCGGTAACGCCCGATTGTTGCGGCATCATCGAGCTCTTTCGGTAACACCGGGTTCACATACGGGCAACGGACGGGAAATCGCGGCTTGCGACTCTGAGGACGGCAGAAACCCGACCGCACCACCGCAGGACCCGCAAAGGATGGCTTCCGTGACGTTCAAGGCCGAGTACATATGGATCGACGGCACCGAGCCGACCGCCAAGCTCCGTTCCAAGACGAAGATCATGACCGCGGGCGCCTCGCGGGAGGTGGCGGAGCTGCCGCTCTGGGGCTTCGACGGCTCCAGCACCCATCAGGCCGAGGGACGCTCCTCCGACCTGGTGCTCAAGCCGGTGTTCGTGTGTCCGGACCCGATCCGGGGCGGCGACGACATCCTCGTCCTGTGCGAGGTCCTCGACATCGAGCTGACGCCGCACACCTCGAACACCCGCGCCTCGCTGCGCGAGGTGGCCGAGCGGTTCGCCGGCCAGGAGCCGATCTTCGGCATCGAGCAGGAGTACACCTTCTTCGACGGCCACCGTCCGCTCGGCTTCCCCGAGGGCGGCTTCCCCGCCGCGCAGGGCGGCTACTACTGCGGCGTCGGCGCCGACGAGATCTTCGGCCGCGACATCGTCGAGAAGCACCTCGACAACTGCCTGCGGGCAGGGCTCGGCATCTCCGGCATCAACGCCGAGGTGATGCCCGGCCAGTGGGAGTTCCAGGTCGGTCCGCTGTCCCCGCTGGAGGTCTCCGACCAGCTGTGGATCGCCCGCTGGCTGCTGTACCGCACCGCCGAGGACTTCGACGTGTCCGCGACCCTGGACCCGAAGCCGGTCAAGGGCGACTGGAACGGCGCGGGCGCGCACACCAATTTCTCCACGAGGGCGATGCGCGAGGGCTACGACGCCATCATCACCGCGTGCGAGTCGATGGGCGAGGGCTCGAAGCCGATGGACCACGTGAAGAACTACGGCGCGGGCATCGACGACCGTCTGACCGGTCTGCACGAGACCGCCCCGTGGAACGAGTACAGCTACGGCGTCTCCGACCGCGGCGCCTCGGTCCGCATCCCGTGGCAGGTCGAGCGGGACCGCAAGGGCTACATCGAGGACCGCCGGCCGAACGCCAACGTCGACCCGTACGTCGTCACGCGGCTGATCGTCGACACCTGCTGCACCGCGCTGGAGAAGGCCGGCCAGGTCTGATCCGGGCACGGTCCGCCGGGCTTCCCCGAGCCCGGCGGGCCGGCGCCGCAAGCTGGGGGCCGAGCACCGGCGTTCGATCCAGACGGTCCGGCGCGTCGGGTACAAGTACGCTCCCTGAGGCGGGGAGCGGGGCCGTGCGCGGGTCCGTCCCGGTCCGGGTGTCCACCGGACCGGGACGAACCGGGCCGATGCCCCGGACCGGGAGCCGGTCGAACGCGGCCGGAGTGACCATCGCACGATCCGTTCGTTCTGCTGATTGTGCGCCCACTGCCCGAGACAGCTTCCACGGACGCCCGGGCCGATGCGGGGCGGGCCGGGGCTGCGCTCGTCGAGCACTATCCACGGCTGGCCCGGCTGGGATATCTGCTGCTGCCGCGGTCGCTCGGCCGTCATCGGCGGGTGCTGACGGCACACGCCCTCGCCCAGCGAGCCCTGCTGTCGGCGCACCGGACGGCGGACGCGGACCGCTCCGGGATCCCGTCGCCGCACCTGCCCGGCGATCCGATGGCGTCGGAGGATCCGCTCCACGCGTACGCCCGGGGGCTGGTGGTGCGCGCGGCGCTGAAGGCGGAACGCCCGTGGCACCGCCTCCGGACGGCGGCGTCGTTGCCGCAGGTGTGGGGGCTGCGGCTGGTGCCGCACTCGGGCGGACCGGACGAACTCGCCCTGGAGCACGCCCTGTCGGAGCTCTCCGGCGCGGGGCGCGCCGCCTGCGTCCTGCGCGGCCTGGAACGGCTGCCCGACGCCCGGGTGCGACGGGTGCTCACCACCGCCGGGGTGGCGGACCCGCACGCGGCGCTCACCGAGGCGGACGGTGTGCCGACGCCTCACCGGCTGCTCGATTCCCCGGAGTTCGACCCCTGCGCCCTCCACGTCCGCCCTCCGGACCTGCCGCGCCGCCACCAGTATGCGAAGGCGGCGATGGCGGCCGTGGCGGCGCTGCTGGTGTGCGGGGCGCTGCTGGTTCCGCCGGGCCACGGCCAGGAGCGCGACACCTCCCCCGCACGCCCGCGCGTCCCCGGCCCCGCAGGTGAACGGGACCTGGATCCGGATCCGTCGCTTCGCACGAGGAGCGGCCGGTGAACTCCTGGCGGCGGGACCGGCGGCCACCGCCCGAAGGGCACGGTCGCACGCGCCGGCTCCACGGATCGTCGGCGGCCCGGCCCGCCACCTCCCGCCGATCACGGCACTGGGTACGCTGTCCACCATGACGACCGGGGTGCGGCGCAGGATGGGCGTCGAGGAGCGCAGGCGGCAACTGATCGATGTCGCACTGGAGTTGTTCAGCAACCGCGCCCCGGACGAGGTGTCGATCGACGAGATCGCGGCTGCGGCCGGGATCTCGCGCCCCCTGGTCTACCACTACTTCCCCGGGAAGCAGAGCCTGTACGAGGCGGCGCTGCGGCGGGCGGCGGACGAGCTGACGGCTCGGTTCGTCGAACCGCGTGAAGGACCCCTCGGCCAGCGGCTGTTGAAGGTGATGAAGCGGTTCTTCGACTTCGTCGACGAGCACGGCCCGGGGTTCTCGGCCCTGATGCGGGGCGGGCCCGCGGCGGGCTCGTCGACGGCGAACGCGGTGATCGACGGGGTGCGGCAGGCGGCGTACGAGCAGATCCTGGCCCATCTCGGCGTCGAGGTCCCCCCGGCACGGCTGGAGTTGGTCGTGCGGTCGTGGGTTTCGCTGGCCGAGTCGACGGCGCTGATCTGGCTGGATGGGCGGCGTGTCCCGCGCGAGGAGCTGGAGACGCAGCTGGTGCACGACTTCGCGGCGCTGGCCGCGGTGAGCGCCGCGTACGACACCGAGGTGGCGGGCATCGTGCTGGGGGTGCTCGCGCAGGAGTCGGCGGAGGGGCCGTTCGGCGAGCTGCTGGAACGGCTCTCCGCGCTGGCACCGGCCGTACCGGCCGTTCCCGCGCAACGCGCGACGCCCACCGCGACGGACCCACGGACCGGCGCCCCGTGACGAGCCTGCTGCCCGGCACGTCGTGACGGGTTCGCGGCCCGGCGTTCCGCGGCCCGGAGGCGTCCGGCGCCCGCGCGCTACATCAGCAGTTCGCCTGGAGCGCCGCCGCCAGGCCGACCTCCGCGTTGTCCGCCCGGCCCCGCTCGAAGGCGCGCTGGAAGGCGGCGTCGCCGACGGCCTCGCGGGCCCGGCGTTCGCACGCCTCGCGCAGCGGGCCCAGCTCGGGGGTGCCGCGCTGCGGGTGGCCGACCATGCGCCAGTAGACCTGGCCCGTGCCGTACACCCGGGCGGCGCGGGCCCCGGCGCCCTGGGCGGCGATCGCCGCGGCCAGGATGTCCAGCCCGAGCGCGATGCCGAAGCGGTCGCGCAGACGGTGCTTGCCCGCGAGCATCGCGCGGGCGTGGGCGGCGGACGTCTCGGCGTCGCCCCGCAGCAGGGCGATCAGGGCCAGCTGGTAGTCGACGTAGCTGCGGGTCCAGCGCTCGTCCTGGGCCTCGCAGACGGCGCGCAGGTTGCGGGCCGCATCGGCCGCCTCGTCCAGCCGGCCGAGGCTGGTCAGGGCGAAGACGGTGATGAGGCGGCAGCGCAGCCGGTAGGCGGCTTCGAGCCGGGTTCCGGCATCGGCGACGCGCAGGACCTGGTCGATCCGGCGCAGGCTCGCCTCGGGGCGGCCGGTCATCAGGTGGGTGAGACCGCACAGGTAGGCGGCGGCGAGGATGCCCTCGTGGGTGCCGTCCCGGGACGCGGACCGGGTGCACTCCCGGCCCAGGCGGCGGGCGGCCGGGTAGTCGCCCTGGAGCATGACGGTCATGCCCAGCACCCACAGAGCGCGGGTGCGGTGCGGGCCCTGTTCCGGGCCGACGTCCAGGGCGCGCCGCGCGTAGTCGCGGGTCTGCGGCAGATGGCCGCAGCAGCACCAGAAGAAGCCGATCCGGCCCGCCATCTCCTGGGCGGCCGCGGTGTCGTGGACCAGCAGATGGTCGAGGGCCGCGCACAGGTCGGCGTGCGTCTCGGCGATGCGGTGGTACCAGATGACCTGGTCGTCACCGGTCCAGCCCGCGTGGGCCCGGCGGGCCAGGCCGAGGAAGCAGGCGGCGTGCCGGTCGGCGGCGGCCCGCTCCTCGCCCAGTTCGGCGAGCCACATCCGCCCGTACTCGCGGATGGTGTCGAGCATCCGGTGGCGTGCGCCGTCCCGTCGGACGACGGACTTGGCGACCAGGCCGTTCAGCGCCTCGGTGACCCCGTCCGCGGTGAGCGGTCCGTCGGCGCAGACCTCGCGGGCGGTGGCCTCGTCGAAGTCGCCGCGCAGGACGGTCAGCCGCGCCCAGAGCAGCCGCTCCAGAGGGGTGCACAGTTCATGGCTCCAGCCGATGGCGGTGCGCAGGGTGCGGTGGCGCGGCGGCAGGGCCGAGTCGTCGGCCGGCACGTCGAAGCGGGTGCGGATCCGGGCGGCGACCTGCTCGACGCCCTCCCCGCCGAGGGCCCCGGCCGCGAGTTCGATGGCGAGCGGGATGCCTTCGAGACGGCGGCAGATCTCGGCGGCGGCCGCGGTGGCGGCCGGTGCGCGGAGGGTGAGTCCGGGGGCCGCGGCCACGGCCCGGTCCCGGAACAGGGTCAGCGCGTCGCCCGCGCCCTCGACCGGCAGCGGCTCGACCTCGACGAGCCGTTCGCCCCGCAGACCGAGCGGCTGCCTGCTGGTGGCCAGCACGGTGAGGCCGGGCGAGGTGGTGAGGACCTCGCCGAGCAGGTGCGCGCTGGCCGGGAGCAGGTGTTCGCAGGAGTCGAGGACCAGCAGCAGCTCCTTGTCGGCGAGCCATTCGCACAGCGCGTCGATGGGCATGCGCAGGGTGTGGTCGGAGAGCCCGACCGCGTCGGAGACGGTCGCGATGAGCAGGCTGTCGTCGTGCAGCGGGGACAGGTCCGCCCAGCGGGCCCCGTCGCGGTACGCGGAGGCCGCCTGCCGTGCGGCGCGGGCGGCGAGCCTGGTCTTGCCGACGCCTCCGCTTCCGGTGAGGGTGGTCAGCCGGTGAGCGGCGACGGTGCGTTCGAGCCCGGCCAGTTCCGCTTTCCGTCCGACAAAGCTCGTCGTCTCCTCGGGGATGTCGCTCGCCATGGTCACCGTCACTGAAACAGGTGGACCGGCCGGTCCCGGCCCCTGGTCCGTACGCCCCAGGCATGGGAGGGACCTGGGGTACCGGAGAAGGGGCCGGGGCCGGCCGGGGGTGGGAAGGGCGTACCGGAGGGTGCTCAGGTGCGGCACTCTTCGGCGGTTGCCTGGTGCCCAACCTAGTACTGTCGCGGCTCAGTTCTGGGCGAACACCGCCACCGTGCGTCCCGGAACGGTGAAACTTCCTGAACTTTGCTCATACGTCGACTTCTTGACGGTAGAATCAGTACCTTTCGCCTGGACGGGGTGCAGGGCGAACCGTTTCCCCGCCAGAGCCGTGACCGTCTGCGTCGTGGAGCCGGGTGTGGCGTTGAAGACGACGAGCAGCCTGCCGAGGCGCATGGTGATCACGCCCGGCGTCTCGTCCCTCCCGGAGAGCGGGAAGGACAGGGCGGACTGCACCCGCGCGGTGGTGGCGAGGCCGAAGTCCCGTTCCGTGGCGCGGATGGTCAGCAGGTCGCGGTAGGCGGCCGAGGCGCCCTCGATATCGCCGCACCCCGGCCGGAGGGCGGCGTCGGCCAGCAGCGGCCGGGCGTAGGACCACTTGGACTCGTTGTCGGCGGCCGGGGGCAGTCCGCGGCCGAAGCCGTTGCCGTCGCGGCAGTCCCAGTGCAGGGCGTTGAACCAGTCGCCGCTGTCGTACGAGTTGCGGTCCAGGGACTTGGAACGCAACAGGTCGGTGCCCGCCTGGGAGAACGAGGGGCCCTGCGAGAGGGCGGCCGTCGCCATCGCGAGGACCTGCGCGCGGGCCCGGTCCGCCGCCGTCGTGCCCGCCGGGAGCTTGAAGGCGAGCGCGTCGTACAGCGACTCGTTGTCGTGCGCGTCGACGTAGGCGAGGGCGTCGCCGGGGGCGGCGGCGTATCCGGCGGGGGCGCCGTTGTAGTCGACCTCGGAGCCCCTGACGGCACGGCCCGAGGAGTCGGTGAAGGTGTAGTCGGCGAGGCCGCCGGTGAGGCCGACCTTGATCAGGTCCTGGTAGTGCAGCAGCCGGGCCCTCTGTTCGGCCTGCGTGCCGTTGGCCGGTGAGGCGTTGGGGTCGGTGTACAGACCGGTGGCGAAGCCCTGCACGCCCGGGTCCTCGTCGAAGGGGCCGCCGCCGCGCACGGCGTCGCGGGCGCGGTCGGAGAAGGTGGCGACGCCGGTGCCGGCCATGTTCTTCTGCGTGGCCTGGACGAACCGGGCGTCGTCGGCGACCTCGCCGAAGTTCCAGCCCTCCCCGTACAGGACGATCCTCTTCCCGTCGACGCCGTCCTTCGCCACGGTCAGCGCGTCCAGCGCCTTGCGGACGGCGAGGATGTTGGCCCTTGGGTGGTGGCCCATCAGGTCGAAGCGGAAGCCGTCGATCTTGTACTGCCGGGCCCAGGTGACGACCGAGTCGACGACGAGCCGGCCCATCATGGTGTGCTCGGGCGCGGTGCCCGAGCAGCAGGTGGAGGTGGCGACGGTGCCGTCGTCCAGCAGCCGCTGGTAGTAGCCGGGCACGATCCGGTCGAGCACGGACTTGTCGTCCTGGCCGGCGGCGACGGTGTGGTTGTAGACGACGTCCATGACGGCGCGCAGGCCCGCGCCGTTGAGTCCCTGCACCATCCGGCGGAACTCGACGGTGCGCCGGGGGCCGTCCGGGTCTGAGGCGTAGGAGCCCTCCGGCACCGTGTAGTGCAGCGGGTCGTAGCCCCAGTTGAAGCCGTCGCGGGCGGCGGCCGCGGCCACGCACGCCTGCTGCTCGGCGGAGTCGGGGGCGTACACGGACAGGTCGCAGGCGGGTTCGGTGCGGTCGGACCTCTTCTCGGGGATGGTGCCGATATCGAAGGCGGGCAGCAGGTGGACGTAGTTGGTTCCGGCGTCGGCGAGCCTCTTGAGGTGCTTCATGCCGTCGGAGCGGGTGTCGGTGAAGGCGAGGTACTGGCCGGGGTGTTTCGAGGTGCGGTCCGCGATCGAGAAGTCGCGGATGTGCAGTTCCTGGATCCGGGCCTCGCGCAGCGGGACGGCGGCGGGCTTCCTCAGCGCGTCCCAGCCCCCGGGCGCCAGCCGCGGGTCGTCGAGGTCGACGACGAGGCTGCGGGCGGAGTCGGTGGTCAGGGCGGTGGAGTAGGGGTCGGTGACCTTGTTGGTGACGAACTTCCCGACGGTGGGCGCCCAGACGTCGACCACGTAGCGGTAGGGCTTGCCCGTCCACTTCCCCGTGCCCGTGACGGACCAGACGCCGGTGCGGTCGTCGCGGCGCATGGGGACGGTGCGGCCGTCGAGTTCGAGGGCGACGGTACGGGCGGTGGGCGCCCATACGGACAGGGTGGGGCGGCCGTGGTCGAACACCGGGCCGAGCGGGGCGGTGGCCGCGTGCCTCCCGTACAGGTCGTCGAGCACGCCCGCGGTCTGGACGCCGGTGGCCGCGAGCAGGGCGCCGTCGGCGGCGCGCTGGGTGGCGATCAGCTGGCCGCGCAGCGCCTCACGGACCCTGTCCCGGTCCCGGACGTCGACGGTGAACGCCGGGTAGTCCTTGAGGTTCGGGTACTTCGCCTTCTGCGCGTCGGTCAGCGCGGAGGGGGTGAGCCGCAGCCACCGGCCCTCGTCGGAGAGCGCCCCGTCGACGACGGAGATGGCGCCGTCCGGTGCGTGGACGAGTTGCTGGCTGGTGGCCCCGGTGGCCTTCACCTTCCATACGACGGTGTCGGCGTCGATCCACTGCGCCTCGGCCTTGCCGAGGTCGGGCGCGGGTACGCCGCCGGTCTGCGGCAGCAGGTGGCCGGGGGTCGCGCCGAGGAGCCAGACCTCGTGCCCGTAGGTGGCGATGTCGAGCGACTGGTCGCCGGGGAGGTCCTTCTCGTCGCCCTTGTGCAGGATGTAGCCGAGCGAGGTGGCACCGTCGGTGAGCGGCACCTCGAAGGTGGCGCCGGAGGCGTCCTTCTTCACCGGATGGAGCGGCTTGGCCCAGTCGGTGGGGTTCTTGGCGCCGGTCCAGGTGTGCAGCCCCCAGCCGTCGTAGTCGCCGTCGGGCCGGTAGTAGTGCAGTACGGCCTTGCTGGTGTCCTGCGGCGGGTGGGCGCCGTCGGGTGCCGTGTCGGCCTGGCCGTCCTTGCCCTGCTCGATCCAGACCTCTCCTGTCTTCGCGAGGTCGACGGTGCGCCGCGGCCCGTCGGCGGTGCCGTCCTTCTCGACGGTGTACGCGACGGTGGACGCGTCCTGGCCGGGCTTGAGCCAGGCGAAGGCTCCGTACGCGTCGCGCCCGACGAAGCCGGCCGTCGCGTCGCCGGACCTGATCTTCCAGCCGTCGTAGTCGCCGTCCGCGCGCCGGTAGTGGACCACGGCGTAGTCGCGCTGGACGGCCACGGGCTTCGTCTCGGCGGGGGCCTGTCCGGCGGTGGTCGCGGCGAGGGCACTCGCGGTGCGGCCTGCGCGGTCGACGACGACCGCCTTGTAGCGCAGCGGTGTTCCGGCCGCCACCTTGCCGTCCAGGTGCTGGGTGACCTTGTAGGGGGCGTGGTCGGCGGAACCGAGGGTGACCCACTTGCCGTTTCCGGTCTGGGCTGCGAAGACGACGCGGTTCAGCTGTCCGCCGTCGATGTCGGCGGACAGTTCCACGGTGCCGGTGGCTCCGGCGGCGGGCGCCTTCAGGGTGATCGAGGGCCTGGTGACGGGGTCGGCCATCGGCTTCTCGGCGCGCAGCACGAGGCTGGAGAGGGCGGGCACGGTGACCGTGATCTTCTTGTCGGCGCCACTGCGGACCGTACCCGAACCTCCGTACAGAGTACGGAAGTTCATGGCGGCCGAGGCGGTGGGCAGCTCGACGGCGCGCGGGGCGGTGGCGTTGTTGGTGGCCACGAGGTACTCGTTCGGCTTCTCGGGGTCCGTGCGGGAGAAGGCGTGGACGGAGCCCTGCGCGTACCGCTCGGTCTGGACGCCGTCGCGCAGCGCCGGGTTCTTCCTGGTCAGTTCGGAGAGCGCGGCGATGTTCCGGTACAGCGGGTGCCCCGGGTCGTACGCGTCGTCGGCGTGGGTGCGGTCGGTGCCGATCCGGTCGTCGTCGAGGTAGTCGGCGGTCTTCGAGGCGAACAGGGGCTGGCGGGCGTCCTTGTCGCCGCCCGCTCCGGTGAAGCCCTGTTCGTCGCCGTAGTAGACGACGGGGTTCCCCCGGCCGAGGAACATCAGCTCGTTGGCGAGCTCCGCGCGCCGGACGAGTTCCGCGTCGTCGGCCTTCGGGTTGTCCTGCTCCAGGAAGGTCCCGATCCGGCCCATGTCGTGGTTGCCGAGGAAGGTGACCTGCTCGTAGGCGTTGGCCTTGTTGGTGGTGTAGCGGTAGTCGTCACCGAACACCGCCGCGAGCTTCGCGGCCGGGGCGCCCTGCGAGACGTACTGGCGTGCCGCTTCCTGGAAGGGGAAGTCGAGCGTCGCGTCGAGCCGGCCCCGGGTGACGTAGGGCGAGGTGACGGCGGTGTCGGCGGAGTAGACCTCGCCGAACATGAAGAAGTCCGCACGGCCGCGCTCGGCCGCGTAGGCGTCCAGGGCGGTGGCCCACTGGGTCCAGAAGTCGAGGTCGACGTGTTTGACGGTGTCGATCCGGAAGCCGTCGATGTCGAAGTCCCTGACCCACTTCTCGTAGATCTTCTTCATGCCGGAGACGACCTCGGGCCGCTCGGTCCACAGGTCGTCCAGCCCGGCGAAGTCGCCGTAGGCGGCGGACTCGCCGGCGAAGGTCGAATCGCCGCGGTTGTGGTACATCGTCGGGTCGTTGAGCCAGGACGGGACCTTGTTCCCGGTGTTCTCGGGCGTGTACGGGAACGAGTCCGCGTCGACCTTCGCGAAGCCCTTGGCGTCGTCGAACGGGCGGCCGTCCCTGTCCAGGTACGGGTAGGCGCCCTTCGGCCGGTAGCCGTAGGTCTTCTCGGCGTAGTCGACGGTGTCCGCGGTGTGGTTGGTGATGACGTCGAAGAAGACCTTCATGCCCTTGGCGTGGGCCCTGTCGATCAGCTTCGACAGGTCGGCGTTGGTGCCGAAGTGCGGGTCGACCTGAGTGAAGTCGGTTATCCAGTAGCCGTGGTAGCCGGCCGAGGCGTCCTTGCCGGTGCCCTGGACGGGGCGGTTCTTGAAGATCGGGGCGAGCCAGATGGCGGTGGTGCCGAGGCCCTTGATGTAGTCGAGGCGTTCGGTCAGGCCCTTGAGGTCGCCGCCCTGGTAGAAGCCCTTGTCCGTGGGGTCGTAGCCGGTCCGGAGGCGTGAACCGGTCAGCCCGCCACGGTCGTTGGAGGGGTCGCCGTTCGCGAACCGGTCGGGCAGGACGAAGTAGAACTGTTCGCGCGTCAGGTCGTGACGGGCCGGTTCGGCGGCCAGCCGGGCGTCGGAGGGCGGGGCGGGCGGTCTCGGCGCCGCCGAAGCGGACGCCGCCGGGACGACGGGGAGGAGCGCCGCGCACAGTGCGGCTGCGACTCCCCGCCCGAGAAGGGAACGGGACACGTGCGGATTCTCCTTGCGTGTGCTGTGGGAATCGGGGGACGGGGCGGGGCCCGTCGGCGGCGCGCGCCGGTCCGGGGCGCCCCGGCTGTGCGGGGTGCCCCGGACCGGTCGGCCGGGTCAGTCGCCGCAGGTGCGGGCGCCCACGTGCAGGGCGACGGCCGTGTCGGCGCCGAGCGTGGCGGTGAAGCGGCCGGAGGAGTCGACGGTGACGGCCCTGCCGGACTGGACGTCGCAGTAGTCACCGGCGGACAGCGAGGTCTGGAAGGTGCGGGTGAGCGGGGAACCCTCGTGGTTGATGGCGACGTACGCCCGGGCGCCGCGGCCGAACGCGATCCGGTCGCCACCGTTGTCCCACCAGTCGGTGACCGGCTCGCCGCGCGCGGTGTTGCGGAGGGCGACCATGGAGGAGATCTCGCGCCAGGCGTGCTGGCACTTCCAGCCGTCGCGGTAACAGGCGTTCACCGTGCCGCCGTTCGGCGGACCGGCGTCCTTGTCGGACCACTCGTAGCCGGAGTGGACGTCGGGCGAGCCGTACGGCCAGGCCAGCATGAACACGTTGGCGAGGGTGTAATCGGCACCGTCCTTGTAGTTCAGCGTGTCGCCGCCGCGCTCGGTGTCGTGGTTGTCGACGAAGACCGCCGCCTTCGACGACGGCATGAACCCCCAGCCCTCGCCGAAGTTCTTCAGATAGGCCAGCTTCTCGTCCTTGAAGACCTGCTTGAGACCACGGGCGTACCGGAACTCCTGGACGTCTCCGTTGCCGAGGTACTCGTCGGGCGAGACGGCCTCCCCCGCGCCGTGGATCGCCTCCTGCTTCCAGTAGGCGTTCGGATCGTTCAGCCGTGACTTGATGGCGGCGAGGTCGGCGGCGGGCATGTGCTTGGCCGCGTCGACGCGGAAGCCGTCCGCACCGAGGGAGAGCAGGTCGTCGAGGTATCCGGCGATCCTGCCGCGGACGTACTCCTCACCCGTGTCCAGGTCGGCGAGGCCGACCAGTTCACAGTTCTGGATGTCGGCCCGGTCCTGGTAGTCGGTGATCGGCGCGGTGCAGTCGTCCATGTCGGGCGCGGAGTACAGGCCGGGGTAGTCGTACTTCGTGTACGAGGTGCCTCCGGTGCCGGTGCCGGAGCCCGCCGCCATGTGGTTGATGACGGAGTCCACGACGACGCCGACGCCCGCTTCGTGGCAGGCGTTCACCATGGCGGCGAAGGAGGTGCGGTCGCCGAGCCGCCCGGCTATCCGGTAGCCGACGGGCTGGTACGAGGTCCACCACTGGTCGCCCCGGATGTGTTCCTGGGGCGGTGAGACCTGTACGTAGCCGTAACCGGCCGGGCCCAGGGACTCCTTGCACGCCCGGGCGACGGATTCGAACTTCCACTCGAAGAGAACGGCGGTGACGTCCTTGTCGCCGGGCGCGGACGCCTCGGCGGTGCCGGCGGGGGCCATGAGGACGGTGGCGCCCGCCGCCAGGGCGAGCGCCGCGGACAGGGGTCCGCGCAGTGCTGTGCGTGCCATGTTTCCTCCTGTTGCGGGGAGAAATGCGGGTCACGGTCCCGGGTACGGGATCAAGGCCCCCGGCCGGAACGCGGGCCGGGGCTCAGGCCGGGCCGACCGCGGCGGTCGACCCCCGTACCACCAGATCCGGCTGGAACACGTACTCCGTGCGCTGCACCGGGCTGCCGCCGATCTCCTCCAGCAGGGCGCTCACCGCCGCCCCCGCCATCGCGTGCACGGGCTGGCGCACCGTCGTCAGCGGCGGGTCGGTGAACGCGATCAGCTGCGAGTCGTCGAAGCCCACCACCGACACGTCGCGCGGCACGTGGAGCCCGCGGTCCCGGGCGGCGCGCACCACGCCGAGCGCCATCAGGTCGCTGCCGCAGACGATGCCCGTGCATCCCCGGTCGAGCAGCGCGCCCGCGGCCACCTGGCCGCCCTCGACGCTGAACAGGGTTGTGCAGACGAGGAGTTCGGCCTCGGCGCGGTCCATGCCGAGGAGGTCGGCGGCGGCCTCGACGAAGCCCTCGCGCTTGCGGCGGGCCGGTACGTAGCGCTGCGGGCCGATGGCCAGGCCGACCCTGCGGTGGCCCAGATCCGCGAGGTGGCCGACGGCCATCCGCACCGCCGCGGCGTCGTCGGGCGAGACGAACGGGGCGCTGATCCGTTCGTTGTAGCCGTTGATCAGGACGAACGGGACGCCTCGGTCGACGAGCGCGGCGTAGCGGGCCGGGTCGGCCGAGAGGTCGGCGTGCAGCCCGGAGAGGAAGACGATCCCGTCGACGCCGCGTTCGACGAGCTGCTCGACGAGTTCGTCCTCGGTGGCGCCGCCGGGCATCTGGGTGCAGAGCACCGGGGTGTAGCCGTGTCCGGCCAGGACCTGTTCCACGGACTGCGCGAACGCCGGGAAGATCGGGTTGGTGAGTTCGGGCGTCACCAGTCCGATCAGGCCGGCGCTGCGCCGGCGCGGCCGTGCGGGGTGTTCGTAGCCCAGGACGTCCAGCGCCGCGAGCACCCGCCGGCGGGTGGTGTCCGCGACGCCGGGCTTCCCGTTGAGCACCCGGCTGACGGTGGCCTCGCTGACCGCCGCCCGGCCGGCGATGTCCGAGAGTCTCGGCGCACCGCCGGTCCTGGCCAGGGGGGTCGTCACACCGTCCACCACACCGTGGTGTCGGCGGGCAGGTCGATCTCGGCGCCGTCGGTGACGACCGGGGAGCTGGACAGCAGGACGCTGCCGCGCACCGGGATGCGGACCGGGCGGTCCGTGGTGTTGACGGTGCAGACGAAGCCGGGACGGGCGAGGATCAGCAGTCCCTCGGGGGCCCGGAGCCATTCCACCGAGGCCCCGGCGCCGAGCCCGGGGTGGGCCCGGCGGGCGGCGATCGCGGCCCGGTACAGCTCCAGGGTGGAGCCGGAGACGCCGGTCTGCGCCTCGACGCTCAGCTCGCCCCAGCCGTCGGGCTGGGGCAGCCAGCTGCCGCCGCTGCCGAAGCCGTACGAGCCGCCGTCGCGGGTCCACGGGATCGGCACCCGGCAGCCGTCGCGGAAGCCGTCCTGGCCCTCCGCGCGGAAGAACGACGGGTCCTGGCGGACCTCGTCGGGCAGGTCGGTGACGTCGGGCAGGCCGAGTTCCTCGCCCTGGTAGACGTAGGCGGAGCCGGGCAGCGCCAGCATCAGCAGGGTGGCGGCGCGGGCCCGGCGCAGGCCGAGTTCGCGGTCGCCGGGGGTGCGGATCTGGGTGCCGAGGCCGGGCGGGTTGGCGAACCGGGTGGCGTGCCGGGTCACGTCGTGGTTGGAGAGCACCCAGGTGGCGGGGGCTCCGACGGGGCGCATGGCGGCGAGCGAGGTGTCGATGACCTCGCGCAGGGCGGCGGCGTCCCAGTCGGTGGCCAGGTACTGGAAGTTGAACGCCTGGTGCATCTCGTCGGGGCGTACGTAGTGGGCGGTGCGTTCGACGGTGGGGGTCCACGCCTCGGCGACCGCGATTCGGCCGCCGGGGTACTCGTCGAGGATGGTGCGCCAGGAGCGGTAGATCTCGTGGACGCCGTCCTGGTCGAAGAACGGCATGACGTCGTTGCCGAGCAGCTTGAGCTGGTCGCGGCTGCCGATGTCGGGCAGTCCGGGGGCCTTGACGAGGCCGTGGGCGACGTCGACCCGGAAGCCGTCGACGCCCATGTCGAGCCAGAAGCGCAGGATCGAGCGGAACTCGTCGGCGACTGCCGGGTGTTCCCAGTTGAAGTCGGGCTGCTCGGGCGCGAAGAGGTGGAGGTACCAGTCGCCGGGGGTGCCGTCCGGGTTCGTGGTCCGGGTCCAGGCGGGGCCGCCGAAGACGGACTCCCAGTCGTTGGGCGGGAGTTCGCCGTGCTCGCCCTTTCCGGTGCGGAAGTGGTAGCGGTCGCGCAGCGCGGAGCCGGGGCCCTCGGCGAGGGCGCGCCGGAACCAGTCGTGCCGGTCGGAGGAGTGGTTGGGCACCAGGTCCACGATGATCCGCAGGCCCAGTTCGTGGGCGTCCCGGATCAGCGTGTCGGCGTCCAGCAGGGTACCGAACATGGGGTCGATGGCGCGGTAGTCGGAGACGTCGTAGCCGGCGTCGGCCTGCGGGGAGGCGTAGAAGGGGCTGAGCCAGACCGCGTCGACGCCGAGGTCCTTGAGGTACGGGAGCTTGCCGCGTACGCCCGCGAGGTCGCCCATGCCGTCACCGTTGCCGTCGGCGAAGCTCCGTGGGTAGACCTGGTAGATCACCGCGTCCTGCCACCAGCCGTTCTGGTGGGCCGGAGCGTCGGCGGACGGGCCGGTGGAGGGGGCAGCGAGGTGCTGGGTCATGTCGTCCCTGGGGTGTCGGGGTGGGTGCGCCGCCGGGACCGGGTGGGGTTCCGGCGGGCGCGGTGACGTGGTGCGGCCGGTCAGCCCTTGACGGCTCCGGCGGACATGCCGGTGACCAGATGGCGCTGGACGAAGAGGAAGACCAGGGCGGCGGGTATCGCGATGAGCACGGACGCGGCGGTCATCGCTCCCCACTGGGCCCCGTACTGGTTGACGAACAGCTGGAGGCCGCCCGCGAGGGTGAGGTTGTCCTCGCCGACCATGAAGGCGGAGGCGTACGCCACCTCGCCCCACGCGGTGATGAAGGAGTAGAACGCGGTGACGGCGAGGCCGGGCTTGGCGAGCGGCAGCACGAGCCGCCAGAAGGTGCCGAACGGGGTGAGGCCGTCGACCTGTCCGGACTCGTCGATCTCGCGCGGGATGGTGTCGAAGAAGCCCTTCATCATCCAGGCGCAGAACGGCACCGAGATGGTGAGGTAGGTGATGACGAGGCCGGCGGGCTGGTTCAGCAGGCCCATGCCGGACATGATGTTGTAGATCGGCACGATGAGGACGGCGACCGGGAACATCTGGGTGACCAGCAGTGTCCACATCAGTCCGCGCTTGCCGGGGAAGCGGAAGCGGCTGACGGCGTAGCCGGTGGAGGCGGCGACGATGACGCCGAGAAGCGTGGTGAGTCCCGCGATGAGCAGCGAGTTGCCGAACCAGGTGAGGAACTTCGTGTCCCGGATCAGGTTCGTGTAGTTCTCGAACGTCGTCTCTTTGAAGAAGTCGGTGGTGGTCGCGTACGCGGCCGGCTTCAGCGAGGTGAGCAGGACCCACAGCACGGGGAAGACGGCGATGACGGACGCGACGAGGAGCGTGAGGTGCAGTCCGACGGAGGCGATCGGCGCGCGCTCGCCGCGCGGCCGGGCCTTGCGGGCGGGGTGGCGTGCGGCGGTCGTCGCGGGGGCGCTCGTCGCCGGGGCGGGGTTCGCGGGGGCGGGGGCGGTGGTCACCAGTCGTCTCCCTGGGTGCGGAGGACGCGCCGGTACACGGCGGCGAAGAGCAGCAGGAGCACGAGGATCAGCACGCCCCAGGTGGAGGACTGCGCGTAGTCGCGCGGGCTGATCTCGAAGGAGAACTTGTACGCCTGGGTGACCAGGATCTGCGTGGCCTCGCCGGGTCCGCCGCGGGTCAGCAGGAAGATCACCGGGAACATGTTGAAGGTCCAGATGGTGGAGAGCAGGACCACCGTGGTGGAGACCGGCCGCAGCCCGGGCAGGGTGATGTGGCGGAAGCGCTGCCAGGCGGTGGCGCCGTCCATCTCGGCGGCCTCGTAGTGCTCGGCGGGGATCGACTGCAGCCCGCCGAGCAGGGCGACCATCATGAACGGCACGCCGAGCCAGACGTTGACGGCGATGACGGAGAGCTTCGCCCAGGCGGGGTCGTTCAGCCAGGGTATGCCGTCGAACCCGGCACCGGAGAGGATCTTGTTGAGCAGCCCGCGGTCCTCGTTGTAGAGGAACCGCCAGGCGAAGACGGAGACGAATCCGGGGATGGCCCAGGGCAGGATGAGCGCCGTCCGGTACGCGGAGCGCCCGGCGATCCTGCGGTTGAGGATGTTGGCGAGGGCCAGGCCGAGAGCGAAGGTGATGGCCACGCAGGAGACCGTCCACACCAGGGTCCACCCGAGCGTGCCGAGGAACTGATCGCCCGTGAGCGCGTCGGCGTAGTTGTCCAGGCCGACGAACTCGTACGTGGCGGGCATGTGGTTGACGCCGATGGACCGTGCGACGTTGCGTTCGTCCGCGTCGGTCATCGACAGGTAGATCCCGCGGACCAGCGGGTAGCCGATGATGACGCCGATCACGACGACGACCGGGGCGACCATGGCCCAGGCGTACCAGTGGGTCGACAGCGCCCGCCGGAGCCTGCTCGGCGGCGGGGGGTTGCCAGTGCCGCGGCTCCGGCCGCGGACGACGTCGTCGTCCGCGGCCTTCGCCACCGACTGGCCGGTGCGGACAGCCATCAGCCGGCCTGCCTTCCTGTTACTTCCAGCCCTTGAGGAGCTTGCGGTAGGAGTCGCCGGTGGTCTTGACGCCCTTCTCCGGCGTGGTCTGGCCGGTGAGGACCTTGGTGTACTCGGTGACGAGCGGCGCGAAGAGGCTGCCGGTCTCGGGGATCCAGGGCCGCTCGACGGCGGTCTCGACGACGGGCTTGAAGAAGCCGACGATCTCGTTGTCGACGACGTCCTTCATGCCGTAGGCGGAGGTGCGGGTCGGCAGGAGGCTCAGCTCCTTGGTGACCTCGGCCTGGGTCTCGGCGGAGGTCATGTACTCGACGAACGCGTAGGAGGCGTCGAGGTTCTTGGAACCGGCGTAGACGGCCAGGTTGTGGCCGCCCTGCGGGGCGCCCTGCGCAACGGAGCCGGCCGGGACCGGGGCGACGCCCAGGTTGGCCTTGTCCTTGAACTCCTTGCCGGCGTAGGTGTCGGCGACGGCCCACGGGCCGTTGATGATCATGGCGGCCTTGCCGTCCTTGAAGGACGCCTGCATGTTCTCCCAGCCGTCCGTGGCGTCCGTCTTGGCCGCACCGGAGTCGACGAGGTCCTTGACGACCTTCATCGCCTTGACGCCCTGGGCGTTGTCGATGGTGACGGTGTTGTTCCCGGCGTCCACCATGTCGCCGCCCTCGCCGTACAGGAAGGACAGGAACCAGTACGCGTCGTCGCCGCGCAGGTACATCCCGGTCTTGCCGGTCTTGTCCTTGATCTTCTTGGAGACGCTCTTCAGCTCATCGATGGTCTTGGGGACCTCGACCCCGGCCTCCTTGAAGATCTTCTTGTTGTAGAAGATGCCCATGGAGTCGATGACCTGCGGCACCGCGTACGTCTTGTCCTTGTACTTCGTGGACGCGGCGGCCTGCTTCAGGAAGTCGTCCGGCTTCTTCAGCGCGGGGGTGCCGTCGAGCGGGGCGAGATAGCCGAGGTCGGCGAACTCGGGCGTCCAGGCGACCTCGGAGCGGATGACGTCGGGGGCGTCGGAGCCGGACTGGGCCGCGTTCTTGAACTTGTTCTGCGCGTCACCGAAGGGCACGTTGACGTAGTTGACGCGGACCTTCGGGTGCTGCTTGGTGAAGTCCTCGGCGATCTTCTTGAAGACCTTGTCCTCGCTGCCCGCGGTGGAGGTGTCCCACCACGTCACCGTGCCGGACAGCTCGCCCGAGCCCTTGCTCGTGCCGCCGTTCTCGTCATCGCTGCCGCAGGCGGTCGCCGCGAGCGCCAGGGCCGCGACCAGGGCGGTGGCCGTTATGCCACGTCGCATCTGAACTCCTTCAACTGCCGTACCGCTCCGTCGCGGCGCCGGGTCGACGTGGAACGTAACAAGGATGAAAGAGGACCGAAAGAGTTTGCAGAATATTTCTGCAAAGGCCGACGATCGTTACATTCACGTGTCCGCACGGTTGCCGTCAAGCCTCTTGACGAGAGACGGAAAACCCTGCAGAGGCGGCCCATCGCACGCGATCGTCACGGTTCGACGGCCCGACCGGGTGCCGGGCAGAGGACCGCAAGTCCTTGCAAGGCCTTTCCGCGACGCCTGCCGGAACTGCTGCGTCCGGCAGACCGGACGACGTACGGGCGCGGCGCCGGACGGCGTGCGGGCGGGGTGTCCTCGTACCGCCGGAGCATGGGGACGGGACCGGCCCGCGCGGGTCCCCCGAGGCCCGGCCGGGCGCGGGGTGTCCGACTCCGGCCGATGGTGGGCAATCCGACATACGCCCGGTACAGTCCACTTCCATGACCGCACGGCTTGCCGATATCGCAACTCAGGCGGGGGTCAGCGAAGCGACGGTCAGCCGCGTGCTGAACGGCAAGCCCGGTGTTGCGGCGGCCACCCGCGAATCCGTTCTGGCCGCGCTCGACGTCCTCGGCTACGAACGCCCCGTGCGGCTGCGCAGGCGCAGCGCGGGACTGGTCGGGCTGATCACGCCCGAGCTGGAGAACCCCATCTTCCCGGCGCTGGCCCAGATCATCGGCCAGGCGCTGACCCGGCAGGGCTACACCCCGGTGCTGGCGACCCAGACCCCGGGCGGTTCCACCGAGGACGAGCTGACCGAGATGCTCGTCGAGCGCGGGGTGTCCGGCATCATCTTCGTCTCCGGGCTGCACGCGGACACCTCGGCCGACATGCGGCGCTACGAGCAACTGCGCGCCAAGGGAGTCCCGTTCGTCCTGGTCAACGGCTTCTCCCCCGAGGTGCGGGCGCCGTTCATCTCACCGGACGACCGGGCGGCGATGCGGCTCGCGGTGACGCATCTGGTGTCGCTGGGGCATCAGCGGATCGGGCTGGCCGTCGGCCCGAAGCGGTTCGTGCCGGTGCTGCGCAAGATCGAGGGCTTCCGCGCCGTCATGCGGGAGCAGTCGGGGGCCGGGCCCGACGAGACGGAGGAGCTGATCCAGCACTCGCTGTTCACCCTGGAGGGCGGGCAGGCCGCCGCGTCGGCGCTGATCGAGCGGGGGTGCACGGCGGTGGTGTGTGCGAGCGACATGATGGCTCTCGGCGCGATCCGCGCCGCCCGCCGGCTGTCGCTGGAGGTGCCGCGCGATCTGTCGGTGGTCGGTTTCGACGACTCGCCGCTCATAGCGTTCACCGATCCGCCGCTGACCACGATCCGTCAGCCGGTGACGGCGATGGGCCAGGCCGCCGTGCGCACGCTCCTGGAGGAGATCGGCGGCACACCGGCCCCGCACAGCGAGTTCGTCTTCATGCCCGAGCTGGTGGTCCGCGGCTCCACGGCGGCGGGTCCCGGACCGGCCCGCTCCGCGACGCCGTCCGCCGGGGCCGTACCGGCGGCGCCCGACCGCCCCTGATCCGGGTTCGTCCAGGCCCGTCGACCCCCGGCAGGGGCATCTCCCCACCGATGGGAAGATGATCGGGTGGGGAAACATTTCTGGCAGACTCTGCGCCTATGGGTGAATCGCGCGTGACATCACAGGAGGCCCGAACGGATGCCACCCCGTCACCCACCGTGGGCGGGGCGGCCCGCACCGTGACCGCGGAGCAGGACACCGGGCGGCAGGAGTCCGGCCCGGCAGGGCCATGTCCCCCGTACACGCGCACCCGGCGCCGGATGGCGCTCGTGCGGGCACGATCCCCGCGCCGTCCGCGCCTCTGGTTCGAAGTGCTGCTGATCGCGGTCAGTTACTGGGTCTACTCCATGGTGCGCAACGCCGTTCCGGAGCAGAAGGCCCAGGCGCTGCGCAACGCCGACTGGATCTGGTCGGCCGAGAAGCACCTGGGGATCGCCGTCGAGCAGACCGTCAACCACGCGGTGAACTCCGTGACATGGCTGATCGTGTCGATGAACTACTACTACGCGACCCTGCACTTCGTCGTGACCCTGGGCGTCCTGGTGTGGCTGTTCCGCCGTCACCCGGGCCGTTACGCGGCGGCCAGGCTGACCCTGTTCGCGACCACGGCCGTGGCGCTGCTGGGCTACTACCTGTTCCCGCTGGCGCCGCCCCGCCTCATGACGGGCGGCCACTTCATCGACACCGTCCTGGTCCACCACACCTGGGGTTCGATGGCCTCGGGCAACTTCAAGAACATGTCGAACCAGTACGCGGCCATGCCCTCGATGCACATCGGCTGGTCGCTCTGGTGCGGCCTGACCGTCTTCGCGCTCGTCTCCGCGCCCTGGGCCCGCATCCTGGGGCTGCTGTACCCGACGGCCACCCTGGTCGTGATCGTGGCGACCGCCAACCACTTCTGGCTGGACGCGCTGGGCGGCCTGCTGTGCCTGGTCTTCGGCTTCGCGGTCTCGTACGTCTGGTACGGGTCGCTGACGCACCGCCTCCCCCGGGCGGTGGGAACGCCGGCCGGGGTGCCACGGCCGGCGTTCCCACCCGCGGCCTGAACGCCGGGCCCGCCCGGAGCGGAGCCGGGGCCGGAACGCCGGGCTCCTCACCCCCGGTGCGCCACGCGCCCTCCGCAGACCGTGAACCGCACGGGCGCCTCCCCCGGCTCGTCCGCCGGGGCCTCGACCGGGTCCACGCCGAGGGCGGTGAGATCGGCCCGGCAGCCCGGGGCGATCCGCCCCGCGACCCGCTGTTCCCCGGCGGCGACGGCCGCGTGCGAGGTGCGAGGTGCTGCCCTCCAGCGCCATCAGTCCGCTCAGCGCCCGCTCGGCGGTGACGGTTCCGTGTCGTACGCGCCAGGCAGCCGTCGCAGCCGGCCCCCCGTCGCGCGGCCCTCGGAGCCTCCCCTCCCGGCGGCATCCGCGGGCGTCGCCGGGAGGGGCACAGGATCGCCTCACGCCCCGTAGAAGCGCTCCTCCATCACGGCGCGCGCCCGACGGGTGATCCTGCGGTAGTCGTCCAGCATGTCCCCGACGTGGCCCGGCTCGTACCCCAGGTACCGTCCCACCGCGGTGAGTTCGCGCGGGCCGGAGGGGAACGTGTCGCCCGGCCGGCCGCGCACCAGCATCACCGCGTTGCGGACCCGCGTCGCCAGCACCCACGCCTCGTCCAGCGTCTGCGCGTCCTCGGTCGGGATCAGCCCGGCGGCGCACGCGGCGGCCAGCGCCTCGCGCGTCCGTGTCGTCCGCAGCCCCGGTTCCGACCAGCCGTGCTGCATCTGCATCAGCTGGACGGTCCACTCGACGTCGCTCAGCCCGCCGCGCCCCAGCTTGGTGTGGAGCATCGGGTCGGCGCCGCGCGGCAGCCGCTCGGACTCCATCCGGGCCTTCAGACGGCGGATCTCCCGGACCGCGTCCTCCCCCAGCCCCTCCATCGGATAGCGCAGCGGATCGATCAACTCGATGAATTCGCGGCCCAGTTGTTCGTCGCCCGCCACCGGCAGGGCCCGCAGCAGCGCCTGGCTCTCCCAGACCAGCGACCAGCGCCGGTAGTAGGCCCCGTACGACCCGAGCGTGCGCACCAGCGGGCCGTTCCTGCCCTCCGGGCGCAGATCCGCGTCGATGAGCAACGGCGGGTCGACGGTGGGGAGCTGGAGGAGCCTGCGCATCTCGGCGACCACGGTGTTCGCGGCGCGTGCCGCCTCCTGCTCGTCGACGCCCTCGCGCGGCGCGTGGACGAACAGCACGTCGGCGTCGGAGCCGTAGCCGAGTTCGTGCCCGCCGAACCGGCCCATGCCGATGACCGCGAACCGGGTGGGCAGGGTGTCCCCCCATTGTTCGCGTACGGCGGCGCGCAGCGCGCCCGCGATCGTGACGGCGGTCAGATCGGTGACCGCGTCGCCGACCCGGTCGACGAGGGCGCCGGGATCCTCCTCGGCGGGGCTCTCCTCCGTCCCGTACGAGCTGATGAGGTCCGCGGCGGTGGTACGGAACAGCTCGCGCCGCCGCACCCCGCGCACCGCGGCGACGGCGGACTCGGCGCCGTCCGCCCGCCCCACGGCGGCCAGCACCTCCTGCTCCAGGTGCGCCCGCCCGCGCGGCCGCAGGCCCTGCGGGTCGCCGAGGATCGCCACCGCCTCCGGCGCCCGCAGCAGCAGGTCCGGGGCGAGCCGGCCGGCCGAGAGCACCCGGGCGAGGTTCTCCGCCGCCGCGCCCTCGTCCCGCAGCAGCCGCAGGTACCACGGGGTCTTGCCCAGGGCGTCGGACACCTTGCGGAAGCCGAGCAGACCGGCGTCGGGGTCGGCGGAGTCCGCGAACCAGCCGAGCAGCACCGGCAGCAGGGTGCGCTGGATGGCGGCCTTGCGGGACACCCCGGAGGACAGCGCCTCCAGATGCCGCAGCGCGGCGGCCGGGTCGGCGTACCCGAGGGCCACGAGCCGGTGCCGGGCCGCCTCGGGGCTGAGCCGGGACTCGCCGGGGGCGAGCTGGGCGACGGCGTCGAGCAGCGGCCGGTAGAAGAGTTTCTCGTGCAGCCGTCGCACCACGGAGGTGTGGCGCCGCCACGTCTGGTTGAGCTCGGTGATGGGGTCCGTGCGCATCCCGAGGGAGCGTCCGAGCCGCCGCAGGTCCGGTTCGTCCTCCGGGACCAGATGGGTGCGGCGCAGCCGGTAGAGCTGGACGCGGTGTTCCATGGCGCGCAGGAAGCGGTACGCGTCGTCGAGCTGCGCGGCGTCCACCCGGCCCACGTAGCCGCCCGCGGCGAGCGCCCGCAGGGCCTCCAGGGTCGTGCCGCTGCGCAGGGCGGAGTCGCTGCGGCCGTGCACCAGCTGGAGCAGCTGCACGGCGAACTCGACGTCCCGCAGCCCGCCGGGGCCGAGCTTGATCTCCCTCTCGACGCGGTCGGCGGGGATGTTGTCGACGACGCGACGGCGCATGCTCTGCACGTCGGCGACGAAGTTCTCGCGCTCCGACGCCTGCCACACGAGCGGGGAGACGGCCTCGACGTACTCCGCGCCCAGCTCGGGGTCCCCGGCGACCGGCCGGGCCTTCAGGAGCGCCTGGAACTCCCAGGTCTTGGCCCAGCGCTGGTAGTACGCGAGGTGCGAGGACAGGGTCCGTACGAGGGGCCCGTTGCGGCCCTCGGGCCGGAGGTTGGCGTCGACGGGCCAGATGGTGCCCTCGACGGTCGTGTCGGAGCAGATCCGCATCATGTGCGCGGCCAGCCGGGTGGCGGCCGGTACCGCCACGCCCTCGTCGACGCCCTCGGCCGGTTCCGCGACGAAGATGACGTCGACGTCGGAGACGTAGTTCAGCTCGTGCCCGCCGCACTTGCCCATGGCGATGACGGCGAGCCGGCACCGGGCGTCGTCCTCGGGCGCGGCCGTACGGGCGATGGCGAGCGCGGCCCGCAGCGTCGCCGTGGCGAGGTCGGCCAGCTCGGCGGCCGCCTCGGTGACGTCCGTCGTCCCGCACACGTCGCGGGCCGCGATGGCCAGCAGGCACCGGCGGTAGGCGACGCGCAGCGAGTCGGGGTCGTCGGCCCCGGCCAGCTCCCGCTCGAACTCGGCGATCCCGGGGTGCAGATCGGTGGCCTCGTACGTGACGAGCGCGTGCCAGTCGCGCGGATGGCGGACCAGATGGTCGCCGAGCGCCTCGGACGCGCCGAGGACCCCGAGCAGCCGGTCCCGCAACGGCTTGGCGGTGACGAGGGTGTCCAGCAGGGCCTGCCGCTCCTCCCCGTCCTGGGCCTCCACCAGTCGGGCGATCCCGCGCAGCGCGAGGTCCGGGTCGGCGGTGGCGCCGAGAGCGTCGAGGAGCACCGGATCGGTGCGCACGGACGACAGCGCGGGCAGGTCGAGGTGCCGCTCGGCGGCGGAGGGATCGGTGAATCCGTGCCGCAGCAGTCGGGTGAACGTACTGCTTCTGCGTCCCGGCGCCGTCGTCATTTCCGTGCTCTCCTGCTCGCCGCCCGTACACGATCCAGCGTTCCGAGCCTATCGACCTCGCCCGCGATTGGCAGTGGGAGGAGGAGCGGCGTCCGGGGCCTTCGAATCCAAGGCGGAGGAGGGAGTCGGATGGGGTCTCCCCTGCTCGAACGCAGCTGAGAGCTCGGGGAAGGAACATCGGCCACTGACGACAACGCCGGAGGCGGAGGCCCCGGACGCCGCGACGGCCGTTGACCATCGTGGGCGAGGTCGTGAGGGCTCTCCCGGAATCCCTGGCGGGCGCCCGACGACAGCCGCGGCGGCTCGCCGCGCCGTCGGGACGCCCGCGCACATCCAGTATGCGGGCGCAACTCCGCCTTGCGACGCACCACTTCCGACGCCGCACACTGATCCGCCGCGGTTCACGGGACGGCCCTCAGCCCGCGCCAGGGGATTCGGAGCGGGCGGCGTTCGGCTCGCGGGAGAACGGCGGCCGGCGCACGGACGCGGGAGGGACGGGCGCGGCGGGGGCGCCCGGCCGGGTCGCGATGACGACGGTGGCGCACAGCTCGTCGCAGGTGACCACGCGCGGGACCAGACCGGCGCGGGCGACGGTCTCCTCGGCCCGGGGCACCTGCCGCTCGCTCGTCTCGACCAGGAGGTGCCCGCCGGGAGCGAGCCAGCGCGGGGCCTCGGCGGCGACCCGCCGCAGCACGTCCAGGCCGTCGGCGCCCCCGTCGAGCGCCACGCGCGGTTCGTGGAGGCGGGCTTCAGGGGGGAGCAGTTCGATGTCGTCCGTCGGTACGTACGGCACGTTGGCGAGCAGGATCCCCACCCGGCCGCGCAGGGTGTCGGGGAGCGGTTCGAAGAGGTCGCCCTCGTGGACCCGTCCCGCGTCGCCGATGGTGCGGCGGGCGCAGCGCACGGCGGCGGGTTCGACGTCGGACGCGTGCAGTTCGATCCCGCCCGTGGCCGCGGCCAGCGCCGCGCCGAGCGCGCCCGACCCGCAGCAGAGGTCGACGACGACCGCCCCGGGCGCGGCGAGTGCGACCGCCTGTTCGACCAGGAACTCGGTGCGGCGGCGGGGGACGAAGACCCCCGGGTCCACGGCGATCCGGAGGCCGCCGAACTCGGCCCAGCCGAGGACGTGTTCCAGGGGCAGCCCGGCGGCCCGTCGTTCGACCATGGCGGCGAGTCCGGCGTGGTCGGTGGCCGCGGAGACGAGAAGATCCGCCTCGTCCTCGGCGAATACGCAGCCGGCGGCGCGGAGTGTGGTGACGATGGAGGAGACGACGTGCGACGAAACGTGAACCGACATGGGGCGGAGCCTTTCGGGGAAGCCGATGGGCGCTCCGCGGCCGATTATGTCGGGTCGGCCACGCGGTCGTGCGAAGTGAGCACCCGGTCTGACACAGCGTTGATGGGTCTCACCTCCTTGGTCGGTCCCGTACGGGGAGGCGTCACACTACCCCACTCGCGGCGCCGGACGACTCCCCTCGCCCGGTCCACTGTCCGGCGAAAGACGTGACACTACGTCAGTTAGTTACCTTCCCCTGAATGCCTGTTACCGGCTCGGGGGCGGCGGGCCCCCCACCCGCGCGGGCCCGCTCACCGCCGTGCCGACCGCGCTGCTGAGCCGTGACCCCGCGGTCCGCCCGGACGCCGACGAACTGGACCGGCTGCTCGCGCGGGTCGAGGCGGCGGCCGAGGCCCGGGCGGACCCGGAGACCGGTCCACGGTGGGACGCGAGAACCGGGACGCAGGCGGACGCGGAAGGGGCGGGCCCGCGTCGCCATGGACAAGGTCTGTCCGGGCCGCCCGTTCCGGTCTGACGGCCCACAGACGGCCCAGGACCAGGCGCGGCTGCGGGCGGGTCGCCTCTGCCGGATCGGGCGATCCACCCGCGTAGTACTTCGTGAGCCGCTGACCTGCGACTACAGCACCGGCAGCAGGTTCTTCAGCTCGAAGGCGGTGACCTCGCTGCGGTACTCCTCCCACTCCTGCTTCTTGTTGCGCAGGAAGAAGTCGAAGACGTGCTCGCCGAGCGTCTCGGCGACCAGTTCGCTCTTCTCCATCAGAGAGATCGCCTCGCCCAGGTTCTGCGGCAGCGGCTCGATGCCCATCGCGCGGCGCTCCGCGTCGGACAGTGCCCAGACGTCGTCGTCGGCGCCGGCCGGGAGTTCGTAGCCCTCCTCGATGCCCTTGAGGCCCGCGGCGAGCAGGACCGCGTAGGTCAGGTACGGATTGGCACCGGAGTCGATGGAACGGACCTCGACGCGGGCCGAACCGGTCTTGCCGGGCTTGTACATCGGGACGCGGATCAGCGCGGAACGGTTGTTGTGGCCCCAGCAGATGTACGAGGGGGCCTCGCCGCCGGCGCCCGCGGCGCGGGAGGAGCCGCCCCAGATGCGCTTGTAGGAGTTGACCCACTGGTTCGTCACGGCGGAGATCTCCGCGGCGTGGTTGAGCAGCCCGGCGATGAACGAGCGGCCGACCTTGGAGAGCTGGTACTCCGCGCCCGACTCGTAGAAGGCGTTGCGGTCGCCCTCGAAGAGGGAGAGGTGCGTGTGCATGCCCGAACCGGGGTGCTCGGAGAACGGCTTCGGCATGAACGTCGCCTGCACGCCCTGCTCCAGCGCGACCTGCTTCATCACGAGGCGGAACGTCATGATGTTGTCGGCGGTGGAGAGCGCGTCCGCGTACCGCAGGTCGATCTCCTGCTGGCCGGGGGCGCCCTCGTGGTGGCTGAACTCGACCGAGATTCCCATGGATTCGAGCATGGTGATCGCCTGGCGCCGGAAGTCCATGCCGACGTTCTGCGGGGTGTGGTCGAAGTACCCGGAGCTGTCGGCGGGGGTGGGCCGGCTGCCGTCGACGGGCTTGTCCTTCAGCAGGAAGAACTCGATCTCCGGGTGGGTGTAGAAGGTGAAGCCCAGGTCGGAGGTCTTGGCGAGGATCCGCTTCAGGACGTAGCGCGGATCGGCGAAGGACGGCGAACCGTCGGGCATCAGGATGTCGCAGAACATCCGGGCCGTGCCGGGTGCCTCCGCGCGCCACGGCAGGATCTGGAACGTGCCCGGGTCGGGTTTGGCGATCATGTCGGACTCGTACACCCGGGCGAAGCCTTCGATGGCGGAGCCGTCGAAGCCGATTCCCTCGTCAAACGCCTGTTCCAGTTCGGCGGGGGCGACGGCGACGGACTTGAGGTAGCCGAGGACGTCGGTGAACCACAGCCGTACGAAGCGGATGTCGCGCTCCTCAAGCGTCCTGAGGACGAATTCCTGCTGCTTGTCCATAGCCACATCCTTGCAGTTCAGACGGTCTGTGCACCACCGCCCGGGGTAGGGGAGGAGCTCCAGTATCACGACCCGGGATTTCACCCAGATTACGCACATGGAGTGAGATGGAGCACCCGGCCACCCACTACGATCTGCGCCCATGGCACGCGTGGGGCGGAGCCGCTCGGCGGCGGCCCGGGGCGTGCCGGTTCCCCGGTCTTTTCCGTCCCTTCCCGCTTCCTCGCAGAAGGACCCGACGACATGAGCCTCGACCCTCGGACCCGCCCGGAGCAGACGCGCGACGCCGACCGCTCGCGTGACCGCCGCACCCGTGTCACGGCCATAGTCCTGGGCGTCCTCGCCGTCGGCCTGGTCGGGTTCGGCTCGTACACCCTGCTGAACGGGTCCGCGGCGGCGGAGAACAAGCGGGGCGTCCACGCGGACGACGCCAAGGCACCCGCGCCGGACCGGAACGGAGCGGGCCGGAACGAACCGGAGCCGGACGGGCCGGGGCGGAACGGGTCCGCCGACGGGCCGATCCGGGGGCTGAAGACGTGGGACGCGTCGAAACTGACCCGCAAGCACGTCGACGGGCCCGTCGCGTACCCCATGAAGCCCCCGGTCGGCGGTGACCACAACCCGGTGTGGATGAACTGCGACGGCGAGGTGTACGAGAAGGCGATCCCCGATGTGAACGCCGTGCACTCGCTGGAGCACGGAGCGGTGTGGGTGACATACACGAACAGAGCCGCGGACGCCGATGTCGCCGGGCTCGCCGAGCGGGTCGGCAGGACGCCGTACTCGCTGATGAGCCCGTACGAGGGCCAGGCCGGCGCGATCATGCTGACCGCCTGGGGCAACCAGCTGACGGTGGACGGCGCCGACGACCCGCGGGTCGACCGGTTCTTCTCGGCGTTCGTGCAGGGGCCGCAGACGCCCGAGCCCGGCGCGACGTGCTCGGGCGGGCTGGGGGCCTCGTGACCGGGGTACGGCGCGACCGGCGCGTGGCAGTACGGGCGGCGGGCTCCGCCGCGCTGCTCGCGCTGCTGTTCGCGGGGGCGGCGACGCTCGCCTCCGCCCGGGACGACGGGGCCCGTGACGACGACGGGGCGAATGGCGACGGGGCGAGGGGCACCCACTCCCCCACCGCTCTCCGCGTGCCCGGGGCGGACTCCGCGGACGCCGGCTTCGCCCGGGACATGGCGGTCCACCACCAGCAGGCCGTGGAGATGTCCTTCATCGTGCGCGACCGCACCCGCGACGAGGAGGTTCGCCTCCTCGCGTACGACATCGCCAACACGCAGGCCAATCAGCGGGGCATGCTGCTCGGCTGGCTGGACCTGTGGGAGCTGCCGAAGACGGCCCCCGGCGGGCAGGGACCGATGGCCTGGATGGCGGACGGCCACCCGGGACACACGGGGAACGCCGGCCACGCAGGTCACGCGGGACACGCCGGGCACGCGGGACACCCGCCCCGCGACGGTTCCCTCATGCCCGGCATGGCCACCCGGGCCGAACTGGACCGGCTCCGCACGGCGAGCGGCAGGGACGCCGAGGTCCTCTACCTCCGGCTGATGACCGACCACCACCGCGGCGGTGTCGACATGGCCCGCGGCTGCGTCCGGCTGTGCACGGTCGGGGCGGAGAAACGGCTGGCCCAGGGGATGGTGGAGGCCCAGCGGTCCGAGCTGGAGGCGATGGCCGCGATGCTGGAGGCGCGCGGGGCGAAGCCCCGGTCATGAACGGCCCCGGGCTCCGGCATCGAAGTGCCGTCTGCCGTGCGGGGCACTTCGAGCCGGGACCTGGCGGTTCCCTCCGGATCCCGAATGCACCCGAACGGGCGATAGCGGTCGCATGTCCCGAACGGACGTACGACGATGGATGTTCTCGGGAGTGAACGGCATGCCCGTCGGCACGCAGGAGGAATCCCTCATGACCACTGCGAAGGACATCATGCACACCGGGGCCACCTGGATCCCCGCGCACGAGACGCTGGACCGGGCCGCGCAGCTGATGCGCGACCATCACGTGGGCGCACTGCCCATCTCGGCCAGCGGCGAACAGGACCGGATGATCGGCATCCTCACGGACCGCGACATCGTGCTCGGCTGCGTGGCGGAGGGACGCGATCCGTCGAGGGTGACCGCGGGCGACCTCGCCCACGGCACACCGCGCTGGATCGACTCCGGCGCGAGCGTGGACATGGTCCTGGAGGAGATGCAGACCCACCAGATCCGTCGGCTTCCGGTCGTCGAGAACAAGAAACTGATCGGCATGATCAGCGAGGCCGACCTGGCGCGGCATCTCTCCGACGAGCAGCTCGCCTGCTGGATGGAGAAGGTGTACGCGCGCGGTTGACGGGTCCACGCAACCACACGCGTCCCGGACTCGCGTTCGACCGGCCCGGCACCCCGCCCCGCGGGGTCGCCGGGCCGCTGCGTGCCCGCCCCGCCGAGCGGGCGGGCGTCCGCCCGCACATCTCGCTCCGGCCGGGACCACGCACCCGCGCCGATACGTTTCCTCACAGCCCTGCCGGGCGTCCTCGCACCCCGTCCGGCCCCCACGCTTCCGGCCGTCTTCCCGCGCGCGGGGTACCCAACCGGGGTAAGGTGCCCGACATGACCCTGAGTGAATGTGCGACATACGGACAGTTGTCCCTGTTCGTGGCGCTGCTCATCGGGATCGCCCGCCTCCTCGCGGGTGTCGCGGCGCGGATGCCGTCGAAGCCGTGGCCGCTCCCCCGGCCCGGTCCGGCTTTCGGCGCGCCGTCGTCGGTGCTGCGCATGTCGTCGGTGCTGTGCATACGGAAGGGGCACCTCCCCCCTCCCCCGCAGCCCGCCGTACCGACAACACCTCGAGGTGCTCTCCGTCATGCGCACTCCACCCACCCGACGCGCCGTGCTCGGCGCGGCCGCCGCCACCGCCGGTACGGCGTTCCTGGCCTCCTGCTCCGGTGAATCCGACCCGGACCGCCGCGCCCCGCAGAGCGGTGGCGCGAACGCCGGCGGCCCGGAGCACGGAATCCCCCACCACGGGAAGTCCTGGGACGAGTACGTCTCCCCCGACGGGAAGGAGGTCGCCGAGGCCGAGGCCAAACGACGCTCCGGTCCCCTCCGGAAGTTCCACCTCACCGCCACCCCGTCCCGCCTGGACCTGGGCGGCGGCCTCGTCGTCGGCTCCTGGGCCTACGAGGCCCGGCTGCCCGGCCGGGAACTGCGGTTCACGGTGGGCGACAACGTGGCGCTCACGCTCGCCAACCACCTCCCGGAGGCCACCACGCTGCACTGGCACGGCCTCAACGTGCGCAACGACATGGACGGCGTCCCCGACCTCACGCAGCGGCCGATCAAGCCGGGCGGGGAGTTCGCCTACCGCTTCAAGGTGCCGCACCCCGGGACGTACTGGTTCCACCCGCACACGGGCGTCCAGCAGGACCGGGGGCTGTACGCACCCCTGATCGTGGAGGACCCGAAGGAGACGCTGAAGTACGACAAGGAATGGGTGGTCGTCCTCGACGACTGGGTGGACGGGGTGGGCGGCTCCACCCCGGACTCGGTACTCGACGAGCTCAGCGGCGGCCGGGGCGGCATGGACCACAGCGGGAAGCGCCACGGCTCCATGAACCGCACCGAAGGCGCGGACGAGAAGGACGAGGAGGGCAGGGCGGACGAGACGGACGGCAAGAACGACGCGGACGACACCCGGCGCGGCGGCGCCTCAGGCTCGCCCGGCTCCCCGGGGCGGCGCTCCGGCCCCTCGCGGATCATGCGGCACGGCTTCAGCCAACTGCTCGACAGCCACGGCGGAAACGTCGACTACCCGTACTACCTGATCAACGGCCGCGTCCCCAAGGCCCCCACCACCTTCCTCGCCAAGCCCGGCGAACGCATCCGGCTGCGCATCATCAACGCGGGCGGCGACACCGCCTTCCGGGTCGCGCTCGGCGGCCACCGGATGACGATCACCCACACCGACGGCTACCCGGTCCAGCACACCACGACGGACGCCCTGGTGCTGGGCATGGGAGAGCGGTACGACGTGATCGTCACCGCCAAGGACGGGGTGTTCCCGCTGACCGCGCTCGCCGAGGGCAAGCGGGCGACGGCCCTGGCCCTGCTGCGCACCGGGATGGGCGCGCCGCCCGCCGCCCATGTGCGGCCCAAGGAGCTGAACGGGAAGCTGGTGGAGGCCACGCAGTTGTCGCCGCACCCGTCCGTGGCCCTGTCCGCCCGGAAGCCCGACCGGACCATCCGCTACAAGCTGACCGGCACGATGAAGGCGTACGACTGGGGCTTCGACCACGAGCCGTACTCGCCGGAGCGGCGCCGCCCGGTCGCGGCGGGCGAGCGCGTGAGGCTGGAGTTCTTCAACATCACCTCGATGTGGCACCCCGTCCATCTGCACGGGCACTCGTTCGGGCTGGTGGGGTCGGCGGGTCCGGGGCACCGCGCGTCGCACCGGCGCGAGTGGCAGTGGGCGCGCAAGGACACCGTGATCGTCCGGCCGAACACTTCCGTTGCGATGGAGTTCGAGGCGGACAATCCCGGCCTGTGGATGCTCCACTGCCACAACATCTACCACTCGGACGTGGGCATGATGACGGTCCTCGGCTACCTCCGCTGATCCCCACGGGCCCCGTCGCGTGCCTCGCCCCGGCGGGGTGCCCGGCGGCGCCCGCGTTCCCCGCCGGGACATCGCGTCAGTCAGACGATTACACTGGTGCGCGTGCCTCAACTACGTCTCGCACTGAATCAGATCGACTCGACCGTCGGTGATCTCTCCGGCAACGCCGAGACGATCGTCCACTGGACCCGGCACTCCGCCGAACAGGGCGCCCATCTGGTGGCGTTCCCCGAGATGACGCTGACCGGCTACCCCGTCGAGGACCTGGCCCTGCGGCCGTCCTTCGTCGAGGCGTCGCGCCGGGCGCTGCGCGCGCTCGCCGCCCGGCTCGACGCGGAGGGGCTCGGGGAGCTGCCGGTCGTCGTCGGCTACCTCGACCGTTCCGAGGCGGCCCAGCCGCGCTACGGCCAGCCGGCGGGCGCCCCGCAGAACGCCGCCGCCGTGCTGCACCGCGGGCAGGTCGCGCTGACCTTCGCCAAGCACCACCTCCCCAACTACGGCGTCTTCGACGAGTTCCGCTACTTCGTGCCGGGCGACTCGATGCCGGTGGTACGGGTGCACGGCGTGGACGTGGCGCTGGCGATCTGTGAGGACCTCTGGCAGGACGGCGGCCGGGTGCCGGCCGCGCGGGCGGCGGGCGCGGGGCTGCTGCTGTCCATCAACGCCTCTCCGTACGAGCGGGACAAGGACGACACCCGGCTGGAACTGGTCCGCAAGCGGGCCCAGGAGGCCGGCTGCACCACCGCGTACCTCGCGATGATCGGCGGCCAGGACGAGCTGGTCTTCGACGGCGACTCCATCGTCGTCGACCGCGACGGCGAGGTGATCGCCCGTGCTCCGCAGTTCGCCGAGGGCTGCGTGGTCCTCGACCTGGACCTGCCGGCCGCCGCGACCGGGGCCGACGCGGCGTCGGGCGTGGTGAACGACGGGCTGCGGATCGACCGCCTGGTGCTCTCCGAGGACCCCGTCCCCGCGTACGAGCCGGAGCTGGCCGGGGGGTACGCCGAGCGGCTCGACGACGACGAGGAGCTGTACTCGGCGCTGGTCGTGGGCCTGCGGGCGTATGCCGCGAAGAACGGTTTCCGCAGTGTGCTGATCGGGCTGTCCGGCGGCATCGACTCGGCGCTGGTCGCGGCCATCGCCTGCGACGCGCTGGGCGCGCAGAACGTGTACGGCATCTCGATGCCGTCGAAGTACTCCTCGGACCACTCCAAGGGCGACGCGGCCGAACTGGCCCGCCGCACCGGGCTGAACTTCCGCACCGTACCGATCGAGCCGATGTTCGACGCCTATATGGAGTCGCTGGGGCTCACCGGTCTCGCCGAGGAGAACCTCCAGTCCCGGCTGCGCGGCACGATGCTGATGGCGGTCTCCAACCAGGAGGGCCAGATCGTCCTCGCGCCGGGCAACAAGTCCGAGCTGGCGGTCGGCTACTCGACGCTGTACGGCGACTCTGTCGGGGCGTACGGGCCGATCAAGGACGTCTACAAGACGTCGGTCTTCCGGCTCGCGAAGTGGCGCAACCGCGCCGCCGAGGAGCGCGGGCAGACCCCGCCGATCCCGGAGGCGTCCATCACCAAGCCGCCCAGCGCCGAGCTGCGCCCGGACCAGGTCGACACGGACTCGCTGCCCGACTACGACGTGCTGGACCGGATCCTGGAGCTCTATGTCGACCAGGACCGGGGGCTGGCCGACATCGTCGCGGCGGGCTTCGACGAGGCGCTGGTGGCGAGGACCCTGCGGATGGTGGACACGGCGGAGTACAAGCGGCGGCAGTACCCGCCGGGCACGAAGATCTCCCCGAAGGGCTTCGGCAAGGACCGCCGTCTGCCGATCACCAACCGGTGGCGCGAATCGGTCTGAGCGACGGGCCGGCGGGCCGTCGTGGGCGGGCCGGGCAACGACCGGCCCGGCAGCGGCGGCCCCGTCGTCCGCGGACCCGGCAGGCGGCAGTACCCGGCTGAGCCGTGGTGCGTCGCCGCGCCGCGATGCCGGTGAGCTGCGACTCGCGCTCCCCGTCGCCCGCACGGACACGCCCGCGCTCCCCGGCCCCGGATCCGACGCCGAGACCGGGTCCGGGCAGGCCGGGAGCGAGTGCGCGTCAGAGCTGGACGCGCGCCGCGATGGGGAGGTGGTCGCTGTCCGTCGCCGGGAGCGTCCACGACGACACCGGCTCGACGCCCTTCACGAGGATCTGGTCGATCCTCGCCATCGGGAAGGACGCCGGCCAGCTGAAGCCGAAGCCGTCGCCCGCCGCGCCCTGGGTGGACCGCAGCTGCGAGGTGACCGCGTTGAGCGAGCGGTCGTTCATCGTCCCGTTGAGGTCGCCGAGCAGGATCACCCGGTCGAGCCGTTCGTCGGCGATGGCCTCGCCCAGGGTGTCGGCGCTGTCGTCGCGCTGGTTGGCGGTGAACCCGGCGTGCAGCTTGACGCGTACGGACGGCAGGTGGGCGACGTAGACGGCGACATCGCCCTCGGGGGTCGTCACCGTGGCACGCAGTGCCCGGGGCCAGCCCATCTTGATGTCGACCGGCCGGGCGTCGCGCATCGGATGCTTGCTCCACAGGCCGACGGTCCCCTGCACCGAGTGGTACGGGTAGCGGTCGGCGAGCGCCGCCTCGTACTTCGCCACCTCGTCGTTCGGCAGTTCCTCCAGGGCGATGACGTCGGCGCCGGAGTCCGCGACCTTCCGGGCGGTACCCGCGGGGTCGGGGTTGTCGGCGTTGACGTTGTGGCTGGCCACGGTGAGGTCGCCGCCCTCGGCCGACTTACCGGTGAGCAGACCGCCGAACAGGTTGAGCCAGACCGCGACCGGCAGCAGCAGGGCGATCAGCGCGGTCGCCGAGCGGCGTACCAGGGCCAGGACCAGCAGCAGCGGGATGAGCACGCCGATCCACGGCAGGAACGTCTCGGTGAGGCTGCCCAGGTTGCCGACGGCGTTCGGGATCTGCGCGTGGAAGACCATCACGAGGGTCACGAGGACCGAGCAGACGGCCAGGACGACACCGCGCCGCCAGACGCCTCTGGCCCGGCTCCACCGGTCGCGCAGGTCCCGGACACGGGGCCCGGTGCTCCGCGCCTCCGCGCGGTCGTTCCCGGTGTCCGCTCCGTACGCCTGCACCATCGCGCTGTCCTCACTGCCTTGCCGTACGTGTCGCCGTGCTCCCGACCCTAGGCGATGCGCGGCGTGTTCCCGACCGTCCACGACGGCGGTACTGCCACAAGGACGAAGGGCGGGGGCCGATGAGTTCCGACGGGGCCGGCTCCGCCGGGGCTTGTGACAGAACGATCACACTCCACGGGTCCGGCCGCGCTCACTCCACCGGTCTTCCCCGGTCTCCCCGGGTCGGCTTCACCCTCACGGGCTCCGGGCGCAGGCGCCGCCGCCGTCGCCGTCCATGGGACCGGTCCGGTCAGGGGCGGGCCGGCGCCAGCCCCTCGCGCCGCGCCGGGGCCGCGGTACGGGCTTGTGCGGGCCCACTTCCCGCGGACGGGCACGGGATGCCACCATGGAACCGGTCCGGGGACGCCGTCAGGGCGCCTCGAGATGACGAAGGAGCCGTAGGCACATGTCGCTTCAGGCTGCGCGGAACACGTCCGCCACACCCGCCGCGGGAGCCGCCGCCGACAGCAGCAAGGCGCTGTACGGGGGCAAGAGCACCCGCCGCATCACCGTCCACGACATCGCCGCCGCCACCGGGCGCGGCGAGAAGTGGCCCATGCTCACCGCGTACGACGCGATGACCGCGTCCGTCTTCGACGAGGCCGGTATCCCGGTCCTGCTCGTCGGCGACTCGATGGGCAACTGCCACCTCGGTTACGAGACCACCGTGCCCGTCACGATGGACGAGATGGCGGTCCTCTCCGCCGCCGTCGTACGGGGCACCACGCGTGCGCTGATCGTCGCCGACCTGCCCTTCGGCGCGTACCAGGAGGGTCCCGTCCAGGCCCTGCGCAACGCCACCCGGCTGATCAAGGAGTCCGGTGTCGGCGCGGTCAAGCTGGAGGGCGGCGAGCGCAGCCACGAGCAGATCCGGCTGCTGGTCGACGCCGGCATCCCGGTGATGGCCCACATCGGTCTGACCCCGCAGTCCGTGAACGCGATGGGCTACCGGGTGCAGGGCCGTGGCGAGGAGGCCGCCCAGCAGCTGCTGCGCGACGCCAAGGCCGTGCAGGACGCGGGCGCGTTCGCCGTCGTCCTGGAGCTCGTCCCGGCCGAGCTGGCCGCCGAGATCACCCGCGCCCTGCACATCCCGACCGTCGGCATCGGCGCCGGTCCGGACACGGACGCCCAGGTGCTGGTCCACACCGACATGGTCGGGCTGACCGGCGGCAGGATGCCGCGCTTCACCAAGCAGTACGCGAATCTGCGCAAGGTGCTGGGCGACGCGGCGAAGGAGTACGCGGAAGAGGTCGTCGGCGGCGCCTTCCCGGCCGCCGAGCACACCTTCCACTAAGAGGTCGCGTCGACCGGCCCCGCCCGTGACCCGTCGGGGCCCGCACAGGCCACTGCCCGCACCACCGACAGCCCGCCGACCTCCCCCATCGGCGGGCTGTCGGCCTTCCACCGGTCCCTCCGCCGGCCCGTTGCCGATGCCTTGTCGGCCCCATGTCGGCCCCGTGTCGGCCTGTTGTCGGCGGACTGTCGGTGGCGCCTGTTCCCATGGTGGACATGACGCGAAACGACAAGAACCCCAGGAACGGCACCCATGCCGTGGAGGTCCGGGGGCTGGTCAAGCACTACGGCTCGACCAAGGCTCTGGACGGCGTGGACCTCGATGTCCGCGAAGGCACCGTGCTCGGTGTGCTCGGCCCCAACGGCGCGGGCAAGACCACCCTTGTGCGCTGCCTGTCCACCCTGATCGTCCCCGACGCCGGGCACGCCGTCGTGGCGGGCTACGACGTGGTGAAGCATCCCCGGCAGCTGCGCCGCACCATCGGACTGACCGGGCAGTACGCCTCGGTCGACGAGAAGCTGTCCGGCTGGGAGAACCTCTACATGATCGGGCGGCTGCTCGATCTGTCGCGCAAGGCCGCCCGCGCCCGGGCCGACGAGCTGCTGGAGCGGTTCTCGCTCACAGACGCGGCCCGGCGCGCCGCGATGGACTACTCCGGCGGCATGCGGCGCCGCCTCGACCTGGCCGCTTCGATGATCGGCCGCCCGGCCGTGCTCTACCTGGACGAGCCGACGACGGGGCTCGACCCCCGGACCCGCAACGAGGTCTGGGACGAGGTGCAGAGGATGGTCGCGGAGGGCGCGACCGTCCTGCTCACCACCCAGTACATGGAGGAGGCGGAGCAGCTCGCGAACGAGCTCACCGTCATCGACAGGGGCCGGATCATCGCCAACGGCGGGGTCGACGAACTCAAGGCGAAGGTGGGCGGGCGCACCCTGCAGATCCGCCCCTCGGACCCGGCGCAGCTGCCCGCGATGGCGCAGGCGCTGCGGGAGACCGGCCTGGACGGGGTCGCGGGCGCGCAGGCGGTCCCGGACGAGGGACTGCTGTACGTGCCGATCCTCAGTGACGAGCAGCTGACCGCCGTCATCGGCCTGCTCGGCGCCCGGGGCTACGCGCTGGCGCACGTCGCCACCGCACTGCCCAGCCTGGACGAGGTGTTCCTGGCCATCACCGGCGAGAAGAGCGCTTCCGCCACCGACACGATCCCCGCGGAGGTCGCCGCATGAGCACGAGTACGACGATCCAGCAGCCCGCCACGACCGGCCGGGCCCCGTCCGCCGCGCCGAGGGCCCTCGCCGGCGAGGGCCGGATCGGGCTGCGCGCCAGCCTGCGGCACATCGGCGCGCTGATGCGGCGCAACGTGCTCCAGATCAAGAAGGATCCGGAGTCGATGTTCGATGTGCTGCTGATGCCCATCGTCTTCATCCTGCTGTTCGTGTACGTCTTCGGCGGGTCCATCGGCGCGAGTCTGGGCGGCGACCGGCAGACGTACGTCAACTACGTGGTCCCGGGCATGATGGCGATGCTGGGGATGAACATCGCCACCGCGGTCGGCACCGGGGTCAACGAGGACTTCCGCAAGGGGGTCATGGACCGGTTCCGGACGATGCCGATCGCCCGGTCGTCGGTCCTCGTCGCGAAGATCGTGGTCGAGCTGGGCCGGATGACGGTGGCCACGGCGATCCTGCTGGGCATGGGCTTCCTGCTCGGCATGGAGCTGAAGACCTCGGTGCTCGGCCTGCTCGCGGCGGTCGGCCTCTCGATGGTGTTCGGCGCCGCGATCATGTGGATCTTCATCCTGCTGGGGCTGTCGCTGAAGTCCGCCCAGGCGGTGCAGGGGATGGGGTTCCTGGTGCTGATGCCCCTGCAGTTCGGCTCCTCGATCTTCGCCCCGACCGCCACCATGCCCGGCTGGCTCCAGGCGTTCACCGACTACAACCCGCTGTCCAACCTGGCGGACGCGGCGCGCGGGCTGATGATCGGCGGACCGGTCGCCCACGCGACGTGGCTCACACTCGGCTGGGCGGTGGCGATCACCGCTGTGGCGGCTCCGCTGGCGGTCTCGAAGTTCCGCAGGAAGAGCTGAACCGGTGCGGGTCGAAGGGCGCGCCCGGTACGTGCCGGACGCGGTGCGCGCACCGGAGGGCCGGGCGGCGGTTCAGTCGCGCTCCGGTCCGTACGTCTCGGCGAGGGCGGTGGCCTCCTCCATGGAGAGGCCGCCGCCCTCGGCGTACGCCGTGTCGTAGGCGTCCCGGCCGAGGACGGCGAGGGCCAGTTCCTCCACCCGGGCGTAGTCGTCGCGTTCCATGGACGTCGGCGCGTGTCCCAGGGGCAGCAGCGCCCGGCCGGCCCCCAGCAGCCGGGCCGCGAGTGCGGCCCGCCGTTCACCGCCGATCCCGGCGATCGCCCGTGCGACGGAGACGAGGTGGATGACGGACATCTGCGGCGCCACCATCTGCGACAGCCGGTCGTGGGACCGCCGCAGCGCCTCCAGGGACCGGGGCAGGGCCTCGGCGTAGCGCCCGTCCTGGTTGTCGAGCCAGGCCAATGTACCCAGCACGAACCCCTCGAAGATCGCCAGCGTCTCGGACTGGAACTCCGTTCGCAGCAGGGACAGTTGTTCGCGCGCCTCGGCCGTGCGTCCGGTGCGGCCCAGCCACAGGGCGAGGTAGATCCGGGCGGCGGGAATCGCCTCGTGACCGGCGTGGCGCCCCTCCGTGAGCACCTCGCGCAGGATCGTCTCGCCCTCGTCGCCGCGGCCGAGTTCGGTGAGGGCGGAGGCGTATCTGGTGCGCAGGACGGACACCTGTGACTGGGCGCCGAGCTTCGCCGCGTAGCCGATGGCGGCCTGGAAGTCCTCGGCGGCGCGCGCGTACTCGCCGTGCCTCTCGTTGGCCTCGCCCCGGGAGGAGAGCGCTTCGGCGACTCCCCAGTCGTCGCCGAGCCGACGGAAGATCTCCAGGCTCTCGTCGGCGTCCGCGAGCGCGCCGCCCGCCCATTCGGGGCGGTTGGCCAGGATGTTGGCCCGCGTCTGGAGCGCTCCGGCCAGTTCCCACGCGTAGCCGAGCTCCCGGCCGGCCCGGACGGTCTCGTCGAGCAGCGCGCGCAGGTCGTCGACCCCGCCGGTCATCATGACCGCGAAGAACCAGAGCGATCCGGGGGCGCGGCAGGTCTGCGGCTGTCCCGCGCGGTAGGTGGCCGCGATGATCCGCAGCCGGGCCATGCCCTGCTCGTCGGCCCACACGTCCTTGGAGTGGTCCATGCTGACCAGCTGGACCAGGGCCACCTGGCGCCGCGCCTCCTGGAGCAGTTCGGGCGACATGGGCGGCGGGGCGTCGGTACAGCGCTCGTGGAGGGAGGGCGCGGGTTCGGCGGGCCCGGCGAAGGGGTCGGGGCCCAGCGCGGCCACCGCGTCGGCCCATTGCAGGCCCTCGGCGCGCAGATCGCGCATCTGCCAGTACCAGCACAGCGACAGCACCATGCAGAGCGCCTCCTGCTCGTCGCGGGCGGCGACGGCCCTGCGCAGGGCGGTGCGGAGGTTCTCGTAGTCGCGCTGGAGGCGGTCGATGGCGGCCCGCTGCCCGGCGCCGCGCAGCAGCGGGTCGGTGGTACGGGCCAGCTCCCGGAAGTGCACCAGGTGGCGCCGTTCCGCGGCGTCACGTTCCGTCGCCTCGTCGAGCCGTTCGGCGGCGTACTCACCCACGGTCTCCAGCAGCCGGTAGCGCATCTCGCCGTCCTCGGCGGGCGCGGCGACGACGAGGGACTTGTCGACGAGCGAGCCGAGCAGCCCGGCGACCTCGCGCGCGCCACCGGGGCCCTCCGCGCAGACGGCCTCGGCGGCGGCGAGGGTGCAGCCGCCCGCGAAGACGGACAGGCGGCGCAGGACGGCGCGTTCGGACGCGTCGAGCAGTTCCCAGGACCAGTCGACGACGGCGCGCAGCGTCTGCTGGCGGGGCAGTACGGTACGGGCTCCGCTGGTGAGCAGGCGGAACCGGTCGTCGAGCCGGTCGGCGATCTGGCGCGGGGTGAGCATCCGCAGCCGGGCGGCGGCGAGTTCGATGGCGAGCGGCAGGCCGTCGAGGCGGCGGCAGATCTCCGCGGCGGCCTCGGCGGTCTCCTCGTCGGCGTCGGTCCGGAAGCCGGGCCGGGCCGCCGCGCCCCGTTCGGCGAGCAGCCGCAGCGCCATCGCGTCGGGCAGCGGATCGACGGGCCGGACGAACTCGCCGGGCACGCCCAGGGGTTCACGGCTGGTGGCCAGCACGGTGAGCTGCGGGCAGCGGGCGAGCAGGTGGTCGGCGAGGGCGGCGGCGGCCCCGACGAGATGCTCGCAGTTGTCCAGGAGCAGGAGCATCCGGCGCCGGGAGCAGTGTTCGGCGAGGCGCACGAGCGGGTCGCCCGCGTTGCCCTCGGCGACCCGCAGTTCCTCGGCACCGGCCCCGCGCAGCACGGTCTCGCGGGCGCCGAGCGCGGTCAGCACGGCCTCCGGTACGGCCTCGGGGTCGTCGACGGGGGCGAGTTCGGCCAGCCAGACGCCGTCGGGCCAGGCGGAGCCGAAGGACTCGGCGGCCTCCTGGGAGAGCCGGGTCTTACCGGCGCCGCCGGGACCGAGGAGGGTGACCAGCCGGGTGCGCGCCAGGTCCTCGCGCAGGGCCTCGATGTCGTTCTCGCGCCCGACGAAGCTGGTGAGCCGGGCTCTCAGGTTCCCGCGCGGGGCGGCGAGGGCTTCCCGCAACGCGCCGGTGTCTCCGGCCGGGGCGGCGGCGACGGGCCGAGGCGCGGGAGGCCGTGACGGCCCGGCCGGGTGCTTCCCGCCCGTCGCGTCCTGCTCCAGCAACGCGGCGTGCAGGGCGCGCAGTTCGGGGCCGGGGTCGGTGCCGAGCCGGTCGGCGAGCACGGTGCGCACCTCGTCGTACGCGGCCAGCGCCTCGGCCGGGCGCCCGGCGTCGCGCAGGGCCCGCAGCCGCAGCGCCTGGAGCGGTTCGTCGATCGGGTGCTCGGCGCAGAGCGCGATCAGTTCGGGCAGGGTCTCGTCGGCGCGGCCGAGGGCGAGTGCCGCGGTGATCCTGGTGCGGCGGGCGTCCAGCCGCCGGGCCGTCCAGCGGGCCGCGACGGCGCCGCGGTCGGGCAGATCGGCCAGGACCGGGCCGCGCCACAGGGCGAGGGCGTCGTCGAGCGCGGCCAGGGCCTTCGCCGGGTCCCCCTCCGCCAGGGCCCGCGCCCCCTCCCCCGCGAGCCGCTCGAAGCGGTAGAGGTCGACCTCGTCCGGGGCGGCGGCCAGCCGGTAGCCGCTCTCCCCGGACGTGACCGCCCCATGTCCGAGGGCCCGCCGCAGCCGTCCCACGAGCGCCTGGAGCGCGCCCACCGCATCGGCCGGCGGGTCGCCGTCCCACACCTCGTCGACGAGCACCGCGGCGGGGACGGAACGGCCCGGACGCAGGGCGAGGGCGGTGAGCAGGGCACGCAGCCGCGCACCGCCGACGGAGACGGTGGTGCCGTCGTCATGGAGTGCCTGGGTGGTTCCGAGGATGCTGTAGCGCACTCGCCCATTCTCCCGCGACCGGGAGCGGCGGCAGGACACGCGTGCGACACTCGCCCGGTTCGGCGTCGCCGAAGGCACCCGTCCCGGTGCCCGCGTCCGCGAGGCGCTCCCCGCCGGCACCCAGGCCCCTCCCGTGCGCCGACGGGACGGCCGACCGCTCGTAGGTGCGGTCCGAGTCGTCACGGCGACGGGGCTCAGCCCGTGGCGGTCCCGGCGCGGTGCCGACGCAGGTAGAACCACGCCATGTTGGACGAGAGCCCGGCCAGCAGCACCCAGACGATCCCGAGCCAGCTGCCCTGGACGAACGAGAACACGGCCGCAACGACGGCCAGGACGCAGACGGCGATGGCGTAGAGAGCGAGTCGGGGCATGGGAGTCGGCTCCTGTCCGGAGTGGTGCACGGTCCCGTCCAGTGTCCCCCATGCCCCTTTCCGCCCGTCGCAGGGTGGCCCGGAAACGGGGGCCGGACCGGACCGCCCCGACGCGGGCCCCGCTCAGAGCCTGTCGGGTGGCCTCTGACCGGGCGTCACCCGACAGGCTCTCTCAGACGTCCGTCGTACGCAGCCCCGCGTGCGCCTTGTAGCGGCGGTTGACCGAGATCAGGTTCGCGACGAGCGACTCGACCTGGTGGGCGTTGCGCAGCCGCCCGGCGAAGATGCCGCGCATGCCGGGGATCCGGCCCGCCAGCGCCTGCACCAGGTCCGTGTCGGCGCGGGCCTCGCCCAGCACCAGCACATCGGTGTCGATCTCCTCGACGGCCGTGTCCTGGAGCAGCACCGCGGACAGGTGGTGGAAGGCGGCGGTGACCCGGGACTCCGGGAGCAGGGCCGCGGCCTGCTCGGCGGCGCTGCCCTCCTCCGGCTTCAGGGCGTAGGCGCCCTTCTTGTCGAAGCCGAGCGGGTTGACGCAGTCGATGACGAGCTTGCCCACGAGTTCGTCGCGCAGCGCCTCCAGGGTCTTGGCGTGGCCGTCCCACGGCACGGCCACGATCACGGCGTCGCTGCGCCGGGCGCACTCCGCGTTGTCCGCGCCCTCGATGCCGTGGCCCAGTTCCTCGGCGGCGGCCCGCGCGCGGTCGGCGGCACGGGACCCGATGATCACCTTCTGCCCGGCGCGGGCGAACCGGTAGGCGAGGCCGCGGCCCTGCGGGCCGGTGCCGCCGAGCACGCCGACGGTCAGCCCGGACACGTCGGGAAGGTCCCAGGGGTCCTTGGCGGGCTTGGGCGCGCTGCCCGTCTCATTCGTAGTCATGGCTTCGACACTACTGCCCGCCACCGGGACGAACAGTCTGTCGCCCCGACGCGGAGTCACCGACCCGTCCGGCGCGTCCCCGCACCCCGTGCCGCGCGCCCGTGCCCGTGCCCCGTTCGTGTGGTTCCGCGGCGTTCACCGACGGCGCGGCCGGTGCCCGGGGCACGATGCCTGGCCATGGATGCCGTACGCGTCGCTCTGCTGCGTGAAGTGCTCGCCGGGACCGAGTGGCCGGCCGCGGCCCGCCGGTTCGCCGGGTCGCTCAGGTCGTCCGTCGCCCCGCACGGCGGCGGGCTGCTGCTGGTGGGGACGGCGGAGTACGAGCCGTGGCATCTGGCGGCCCATCTCGTCGACGAGTCCACCTGGTCCGGGCTGCCCGAGCTGGCCCCGACCCTGGTGCGCCACCGGGTGGAGCCGGGCGATCCGGCGCATCTGGCGGTCGGCCTGGGCCGGATCGAGGCGGCCGGCCGGGGCGAGACGCTGCTGCTGGTGGCGCCGGAGCGGCCCTGCGCGGGGCTGCTGGAGCGCATGCACGACGCCCGCAGGGCCGGGGCGACGGTCCTCTCGCTGGATGGCGGCGACCCGGAGGTGCGGGGACTCGCCCACGAGGCGCTGGCGGTGACCGGCTCCGACGATGTCGACCTGGACACCGTGCAGCATCTGGTGAGCGCGGCTGCCGGGGAGAACGGAGACCCCGTGCCGCGCGGCGGCCGTCGCTTCCGCGACCGGCTGTCCCGGCTCGCCGACCGGCTGACGGCGCCGCCTCCGCCGCGCTGGTGAGCGCCGGGACCGCCCGCCCCCGCGCCCGCCCCCGCGACCACGACCGCGGCCCGGGACGCGGGCACGGAAAAGGTGTTGCACCGGGCACCACGACTTCGGAGCATGACCCTTCGTGACCTCAGCCCCTTCCCCGTCCGGCCGTTTCTCCGCGCTGCTGCCCGACCTCACCCCCCTGCGTTCGTCGGCCGACTTCCGGCTGCTGTGGGTTCAGGGCGTGGTCACGTACTTCGGCAGCTTCATGGCGCTGATCGCGCTGCCGCTCCAGATCAAGGAGCTCACCGGGTCGCCGCTGGCCGTCGGCGCGATGGGCGCGGTCGAACTGGTGCCGCTGGTCGTCTTCGGCCTGTACGGCGGGGCGCTCGCGGACGCCGTGGACCGCCGCAAGGTGATCCTGGGCACCGAGGCGGGCCTGGGGGTGCTGGCCCTGCTGCTCCTGGTGAACGCCGTGCTGCCCGATCCGCTGCTCTGGCCGCTCTATCTGGTGGCGGGCGGGGTCTCCGCGCTCTCCGGGCTGCAGCGGCCCGCGCTGGACTCGCTGATGGCCCGGATCGTGCCGCACGACCAGCTGACCGCGGCCGCCGCGCTGAACTCGCTGCGCTGGCAGGTCGGTGCGATCACCGGTCCGGCGGTGGCGGGGCTCGTGGTGGCCTACGCCGGGCACGCCACGGCGTACTCGGTCACCGTGGTCACGTTCGCCCTCTCCGTCCTGCTGTGCCTGCGCCTGACCCCGGCCCCGCCCGTCCGGGAGAACACGAAGCCGTCGCTGCGCGGGATCGTCGAGGGGGCGCGGTTCGCCTGGAGCCGGCCGGTGCTGCTGGGGACGTACGCGGTCGACGTGGCCGCGATGTTCTTCGCCTTCCCCAACACGATCTTCCCGTTCCTCGCGGACGAGCTGCACGCCGAGTGGTCGCTGGGCCTGATGTACGCGTCGGGGTCGGTCGGCTCCCTGGTGCTGGGCCTGACCAGCGGATGGACGTCACGGGTGCGGCGGCACGGGCTGTTCGTGGTGTTCGGGGCGGCGGTCTGGGGGCTGGCGATCGCGGCGGCGGGCTGGTTCACCAGTGTGTGGCCGGTGCTGGTCTGCCTGGCGATCGCGGGCGCGGGCGACATGCTCAGCGGACTGGGGCGTTCCACGATCTGGAACCAGACCATCCCGGAGGAGCTGCGGGGCCGCCTGGCGGGCATCGAGGTGCTCTCGTACAGCGCGGGCCCGCAACTGGGTCAGGTGCGGGCCGGCGCGATGGCGGGCTGGACGGGGACCCGTCCCGCGATCTGGAGCGGCGGTGTGGCGTGCGTGGCCTCGGTCGCGCTGCTCACCGCCGCGCTGCCGAAGCTGCTCACGTACGACTCCGCGACGGACGAGGACGCGGTACGCAGGCGGGCGCAGCGCGAGGAGGATGCGGGCACGCCCGGGTCGGGGGCCGGCACGCGGGAAACGCAGGCCCGCCCGTACGAGGCGGAAACCGGCCCGTCCGGTGCGGGACGCGGCCGGATAGAACCGGAATCCAGCCCGTCCGGGGGCTGAGGACGGGCCCTCGTCCGTCGCACGCCTCGCCGCTGGTCAGGCCCGCCTCGCCGGTGGTCGGCCGTCCGCCTCACCGGCGATCCGTCGCGCCCCGGGCGGCCGGCCCGTCACGCGTCCGGGTCCCGGTCCGCCGGGGTCTCGGCGTCGTGCCACTTGGGGTCCGTCTCCCACTCCAGGTTCCGCTCCCGCGCCGTCTCCATCGCTTGGCGCGCCTCCCCCGGGGAGGCGTACGGCCCGAACCGGTCCTTGGCCGGGCACTCGGGGCCCTCCTCGACCTTCTTGTGCTGCAGGCAGTAGTACCACTCGCCCGGTTTGCCGACCGTGCGCTTCTTGAACAGGGCCATCTCCGGCTCCTTCCCTCGGGGCCATGCTGCCCCAAGCCCGCTGGGTCAAGGGCTGTCCCGTCATCCGCGGCGGATCAGCGCGCGGCTTCGGATGTTCGGATGTGGTGCATCGCACAGGCGGAAGGGCGCCCGCGTACTGGCAGTATGCGGGCGCCCCGACAACGTGGCGAGGCGCCGCAGCCGCCATCGGGCGCCCGTCAGGGATGGCGGGACAGCCCTTAAACTCGCTGACATGTCTGGCCAGTCGCTGCTCGTGCCCGGGGAGATCACTCCCATCCGCTCCGTTCCCGGAAAGATCCGGCGCCCCGAGTACGTGGGCAAGCCGGCCCCCACCCCGTACACCGGCCCGGAGACCCAGGACGCCGACACCGTCGAGCGCATGCGCGTGGCGGGCCGGATCGCCGCGCAGGCGATGGCGGAGGCCGCCAAGCACATCGCCCCGGGTGTCACGACGGACGAACTCGACCGGGTGGCGCACGAGTTCATGTGCGACCACGGCGCGTACCCGTCGACGCTGGGCTACCGCGGGTTCCCCAAGTCGCTGTGCACCTCGATCAACGAGGTGATCTGCCACGGCATCCCGGACTCCACGGTGCTGCGCGACGGCGACATCGTGAACCTCGACGTCACGGCGTACATCGACGGCGTGCACGGCGACAACAACGCCACCTACCTCTGCGGCGCCGTGGACGAGGAGTCGCGGCTGCTGGTGGAGCGCACCGAGGAGGCGCTGAACCGGGCCGTCAAGGCGGTCCGGCCCGGGCGGCAGATCAACGTGATCGGGCGGGTCATCGAGTCGTACGCGAAGCGCTTCGGGTACGGGGTGGTGCGGGACTTCACCGGGCACGGGATCAATTCCTCGTTCCACTCCGGGCTGATCATCCCGCACTACGACAGCCCGCACGCGACCACCGTGATGAAGCCCGGCATGACGTTCACCATCGAGCCGATGCTGACACTGGGCAGCCACGACTACGACATGTGGGACGACGGCTGGACGGTGGTCACGAAGGACCGCAGGCGCACCGCCCAGTTCGAGCACACGCTGGTCGTGACGGAGACGGGCGCCGAGATCCTGACCCTCCCGTAGTCACACGGACAGCCCACCAGGCATCACCACGTACCGACGCGAAAGCGGCCGCCCGCGGGCGGCCGCTTTCGCGCACCCGTGCCTCCTCTTCCCACCACGCCTGCGCGCATCGGCGGAGCCAGGCGTATCGTTTTTACCGACAGACTGTCGGGAAGCCGTTGACTTAGGTAAGCCTAAGCAGGAAGATCGGAGATGTCGACAGGGACCGAGACGTGGTCGCTGCCGTCTTTTTGTCCGCCTCTTTCAGGACTTTCCCGTCCCCTCGGCCCCCGGAGGCCCGCCTTGGACGCAACCGCCGCAGTCACGCCCTTCTCGACGCTCATCCGCACGGCGTCGCACGAACAGCACACCGAGGCGGAGACCTCGACCTTCATGAGCGACCTGCTCGGCGGCCGCCTCGGAGTGGACGCGTACACGCGCTACACGGAACAGCTGTGGTTCGTGTACCGGGCGCTGGAGGAGGGGGGCCGGGCACTGCGGAACGACCCGGTCGCCGGCCCGTTCATACGCGCCGAACTGATGCGCACCGCCGAGCTGGAGCGCGACCTGGCCCATCTGCGGGGTGCCGACTGGCGCGAGGGCCTGGAGCCGCTGACCGCCACCGCCGCGTACGCGGCGCGGGTCGCGGAGTGCGCCCGCACCTGGCCCGCCGGCTATGTCGCCCACCACTACACCCGCTACCTCGGCGATCTCTCGGGCGGCCAGATCATCCGCGACAAGGCGGAGAAGGCCTGGGGCTTCGCGCGCAAGGGCGACGGTGTCCGGTTCTACGTCTTCGAGGAGATCCCCAACCCCGCCGCGTTCAAGCGGGGTTACCGCGAGCTGCTGGACACGCTGGACGCGGACGACCTGGAGAAGCAGCGTGTCGTCGACGAGTGCAAGCGCGCGTTCGCGCTGAACACCGCGGTGTTCCGGGAGCTGGGCGAGGCTTTCCCGATCAGCGCGTAAGGGCTGTCCCGTAATCCCTGGCGGGCGCGCGACGACAGCTGCGGCACCTCGCCGCATTGTCGGAACATCCGCATACGTCCAGTATGCGGATGCCTCTCCGCCTTGCGATGCACCACATCCGACGCCGCGCGCTGGTCCACCACGGATGACGGGCCAGCTCTTGGGGCCTCGCGCACAGGGCCTTCGCGGACCTTCGTACCGGCGCGGCCGAAGGCACCGACCGATGATCCCGGTCCGGTGTCTTCGGCCGCGCCGGCCCCTTGACCAGGAGGCCACTGCCCAGGGGGCCGTTGCCCCGATGGCCCGTTTCACCGGTGTCCGCGGCCCGTTCTCGCGCTCACGTCCGCATTCAAGCACCGCCCGGGTGACGGCCTTCGGTCGGGCCGTCACCCGGGCGGTGCGCTCGGACCGTGTGCCGTCAGGCGGTACGGCGGCGGGCGGCGAGGAAGACACCCGCTCCGGTCGCCACGACGATGCCCGCTCCGGCGATCAGGGCGCCGGTCGGGATGTGGGAGCCGGTGGAGGCGAGGGCGCCGGAGCCGCCGACGGAACCGCCGCCCACGCTGCCGCCGCCGAGGGACGCGGAACCGCCCGCCAGGCCCGTGGAACCGGTGGAGCCGGCCGACCCGCCGGAACCGCTGCCGCCTGCGGCGCCGGGGAGTTCGGCGTCCTTGTCGAGGGCGACCGCGACGGTCAGCGGGTCGAGCTGCTCGCCCTTGCCGTACATGCCGCCGAACGCCCTGGTGCCGTCGGCGGTGAGGGTCGCCGGGACGGCGGAGAGGGTCACCACGCCGTTCTCGGCGGCGAGTTCGCCCTTGGGCAGCTTCAGGTCCGCGATGGCCATGCCGGTGTAGGTGGAGACCTTCTTGGTCTCGCGGTCCTTGGTGGAGACGTCCGCCATCAGCCTGCCCCTGCCACCGCTCACCTGGACCTCCAGGCCGGTGAGGGAGAGGTCGAGGGTGTACGCCCCGTTCTCCTCGTGACCCAGGAAGCGGACCTTGCCGCCGAACCCGGCGGTCAGGGTCTGCTTCGCGGCGTCGAAGTCGCCGGTGGAGTCGGGGAAGCGGTAGCCGTCGCCGGACGCGGCGGCACCGCCCGTCGTCTCCACCTTGCCGTGCGCGACGGGCCCGGTGACGTAGGTACGGAACGACTTCTTGACGCCCCAGTCCAGGGTGCCGTCGAGGATCGCGCCGGTCTCGGCGGCCGGCTCGTCGGTGCCCGGCTTGCCGGTGGCCGACGGGGACGGGGAAGTGGGCGACGTGGGCTTGCCGCTCGGCTCGGCCGTCGGCTCCCTGGTGGGCTCGGTCGTCGGCTCCTTGGTCGGTTCCTCGGTGGGCTCGGTGGTCGGTTCCCCGGTCGGTTCCGTGGTCGGGGCCGCGCCCGCCTTCACCGAGAGCGTGGCCGGGTCGAGCTCGTCGCCCTCCTTGTACTGGCCGTTGAACGCCTCGGAGCCGGCCTTCGTCAGGGTCGCCGGGATGTCCTTGAAGACCATCGCGCCGCCCTCGCCCTGTCCGGGCTTCACGCCCGTCAGGTCGAGAGAGGCGAACTCCACGTCGTCGCGGGTGCCTTCCGGGGTGGTGACATCGACGGTGATCGCGCCGCCGGTGCGGGTGGTGGAGAGCTTCACGTCCGACAGCGTGATGTCGAGGACGCCGCCGTGGGCGTAGAAGTTGACGCCGCCCCCGAAGGCGGTGCGGGTGCCGTGCGTGGTGGTGTCGTAGGTGCCCTTGCCGTCGACGAAGGTGAATGCTCCGTTGCCGGGCGCCTGGGTGGCCCCGTCCTCGACGGTGATCCTCCCGCCGGAGAACGGCGAGGCCAGGTACGTGCGGAAGGACGCCTTGACGCCCCATTCCAGCGTGCCGTCCTTCAGGTCCAGCGTGGGCGCGCCGGCGGTCGCGCGGCCGGGGGCGGCGGCGTCGGCGGCGAGCGCCGGGAGGGCGAAGGCGGTCGCGCGGCCGGGGGCGGCGGCGTCGGCGGCGAGCGCCGGGAGGGCGAAGGCGGTCGCGCCGAGGGCTGTCGCCGTGGCGACGGCGGCGGCGAGGGCTATGGGGCGGCGGGTGGCTGCCATGGTGGGCGGTCTCCTCGGGGGGTGAGGTACGGGGGTGAAACAGGGGTCAGCTGTTCTGCTGCGGGGCGCCGCGGCGACGGGCGAGGCAGAACGCACCGGCCGCGACGGCCAGGACGCCCGCGCCTCCGGCGCCGAGGTACAGCCCGGTGCGGGAGCCCGCGTCGGAGCCGGTGTCCGGCGCGGACGCGGCGGTGGTCTTCTTCGTCGGCGAGGGCGACGGGGCGGGGTCGCTGCCCAGGTCGGGCAGGGCGGGGAGTTCGGCGCCGCGGTCGACGGCGACGGCCAGGGAGACCGGGTCCATCGCGGTGCCCGCCTTGTAGAGCGAGCCGAACGCCCCGGCGCCGTCGGCCGTGAGGGTCGCGGGCGCCTCGGTGAGCACGGCGAGACCGTTCTTCGGCGCGAAGTCCTTCGCGCCGAAGGTGACCAGCGGGACGGCCTTCTTCGGCTCGCCGTCGCCGCGCACGTCGGCCGAGAGCGTGCCCTTGCCGTCCGTCACCCGGACCGCGACCGAGGAGAGTTCCAGGTCCAGCCCGTCGGCGCCGGTGAAGCGGACGCTGCCCGCGAACCGGGCGTCCAGGGTCTGCTTCTTCGGGTCGTACGTGCCCTTGCCGTGCGGGAACCGGAAGAGCGCGCCGCCGTCCTGCGCGCCGTCGGCGAGGGTCCACCTGCCCTTGCCGACGGAGCCGGTGACGTACTCGCGGAAGGTGCGGCGCACGCCCCAGTCGACGGCGGCGTCCTCGACACGTCCCGCGGCCTTCTCGGTCTTCTTCGCCTTGCCGGCCCTGTCGTCGGCCTTCCCCGGGGAGGCGCCCGTGTCCGGCTTCCCCGCCGGGGCGGAGGTGTCCACGGAGAGGCTGACCGGGTCGAGCGGCGTACCGGCCGTGTAGTAGCCGGCGAACGCCTTCGCGCCCTGCGCCGTCAGGGTCGCCGGGACGTCGGTGAGGGTGATGGGGGTGGTGCCGCCCCTCATGTCGATCCCGGACAGCCCGAGCGTCGCGAGCGGCACCTGCGCGGCGGACGTGACCCGGCCGGTCCCCCGTTCCTTGCTGACCATGTCGGCATGGAGCGTGCCCCGGCCGCCGGTGATCCGGACGGTGGGGTGGCTGATGGAGAGGTCCAGTTCGTCGCCGCCGTCCGCCTTGCGGTGTCCGACGAAGCGGACCCCGCCGGAGAAGCCCGCACTGAAGGCACCGGTCGCCGGATCGTAGGAACCGGTGGCCGAGTGGAAGCGGAACCGGCTGCCGCCGACCGTGGCGGCGCCGCCGGTCAGGCTCCAGCTCCCGTGCGCGACGGGGCCGGTGACATAGCTCTGGAACGACGACTTGATGCCCCAGTCGAGCCGGCCGCCCTGCACCGTGCGGCTCGCCGCCTGGGCGGCGGTGGCCGGGAGCAGGGCTCCGAGCAGCGCCGCGAACAGCGCGACCGTGAGCGCCCGTCCGGGCACGCGGGCAGGTCGGAACGACAGCATGAGGACCCCTCCGAGATCTGGCGCCGTGACCGCCCATGGCGTCGCGACTCAGGTAAGGCTAACCTAAGATCCGGAGATCGTGTGGCGGTACCCCCTTCCACCGCACGATCCGCGAACCATGACCAACTACGCGCGGCGGAACGACAGGACGGTGCCCCAGTGCGCTTCTCGCAGGACTTCACGCCACCGGGGCGGCGCACCCGGCGGCCGGGACGCGAACGCATCGGGGCCGACGGGCCGTTCGGTGCCGGGAGGGACGCCGGTTCCGCCCGGCGGTCCGGCACACGCGGCCCGTTCGCGGTCCTGACGGCGGCCCTCGCCCTGACCCTCCTCCTGACCGGCTGCGGCGGCACCGACGCCGGGACGTCCGCCGCGAAGTCCCCGGGCTCCGCGAAGGCCGCCGCCGACCGGGTCGAGCCGCTGCCCGGCACGCCGAAGCCCCGACTGCCCGTCACCGTGAAGTCGGCCGACGGGAAACGGACCACCATCACCTCGGCGGACCGCGTCGTACCGCTGACCGGCGGCCTGAGCGAGATCGTCTTCACGCTCGGCCTCGGCAAGCAGGTCGTCGCCCGGGACATCACCGCCACCTTCGAACAGGCGGCGGATCTCCCGGTCGTGACCCGGGCTCACGATGTCTCGGCGGAGAGCGTGCTCTCGCTCAGGCCCACCGTCGTCCTCGCGGAGACCACCACGGGACCGGCCGAGGCCATCGACCAGATCCGCGATGCCGGAATCCCGCTCGTGGTGGTCGACCCGGCCAAGGAACTCGCCGATGTCGGCCGCCGGGTCGAGACCGTGGCGGCGGCCCTGGGCGTGCCGGACGCGGGGGCCGAACTCGACGCCCGCACCCGGTCGCGGATCGAGGCCGTGAAGAAGTCCGTGCCCGCCGACGGCGGGAAGAAGCCCCGGGTGGCCTTCCTCTACCTGCGCGGCTCCGCCTCCGTCTATCTGCTCGGCGGCCGGGATTCGGGGGCGAGTTCGCTCATCGAGGCGGCCGGGGGCGTCGACGCGGGCAAGGCGTCCGGTCTGAAGAAGGACTTCACCGCCATCACCAGCGAGGCACTCGCCAAGGCGGCGCCCGACGCCATCCTGGTGATGAGCAAGGGGCTGGACTCGGTGGGCGGCGTCGACGGGCTGGTGAAGATCCCGGGCGTCGCCGAGACCCCGGCCGGGATGGACCGGCGGATCGTCTCCATCGACGACGGCGTGCTGCTGAACTACGGGCCGCGCACCGACCGGGTGCTCGGTGACCTCATCAACCAGCTCCACCCGAAGGGCGGTACGGCCGAGTGACGACCTCGCACATGACCGCCCCGCAGGGGGAACGCGCCCGGCCGGCGGACCCCGCGGCCCCTGGGCAGGAGCGCGCGAGGCCCCGGCGCTCCACCGCCTTCCTCCTGACCACCGGTCTGGTCGCCGCCCTCCTGGTGGGCTGTCTGCTGTCCGCCGGGCTCGGCGCGTACAACATCCCGCTCGGTGATGTCATCGGCTCCGTCCAGCACCGTCTCGGGCTCGGCGGCGCGGCGCTGGACCGGGTCGGCGAGAGCGTGCTGTGGAACGTACGGCTGCCGCGGGTCGTCCTCGCCCTGCTCGTCGGGGCGTCACTGGGCTGCGCGGGCGCCCTGATGCAGGGCGTGTTCGGCAACCCGCTCGCGGAGCCGGGCGTGATCGGGATCTCCTCGGGCGCGGCGGTCGGCGCGGTCGCCTCGATCGCGCTCGGGCTGACCTTCTTCGGCAACTGGACCATCACCGTCTGCGCGTTCGTCGCCGGACTCGGGACGGTCCTGCTGGTGTACGCGCTGTCGCGGTCGAACGGGCGCACCGAGGTGGTGACGCTGATCCTCACCGGGATCGCGGTCAACGCCTTCGCGGGAGCGCTGATCGGGCTGTTCGTCTTCTTCGCCGACAACGCGCAGATCTCCCAGATCACCTTCTGGCAGCTGGGCTCCCTGGCGCAGGCGACCTGGCCGAAGGTGCTCGCGGTGCTGCCGTGCGCGGTGCTGGGGCTGCTCGTCGCGCCGTTCTACGCACGCAAGCTGGACCTCCTCGCGCTGGGCGAGCGGCCCGCCCGGCACCTGGGGGTCGACGTCGAGCGGCTGCGGGTCACGCTCGTGCTGGTGGTGGCGCTGCTGACGGCCGCGGCGGTGGCGGTCGCCGGGATCATCTCGTTCGTGGGGCTGCTGGTGCCGCATCTGCTGCGGATGGCGAACGGTCCGGGGCACCGCTTCCTCGTTCCCGGCAGTGCGCTGGGCGGTGCCCTCGTCCTGGTGGTGGGCGATCTCGCGGCCCGTACCGTGGCCGATCCCGCCGAGCTGCCGCTCGGCGTGCTGACCGCACTCTTCGGCAGCCCGTTCTTCTTCTGGCTGCTGCGCAGGACCCGTCGCAGGCAAGGTGGTTGGGCATGAGGACGACACCGGTGGACCGCCAGGGGCGAGGTGGTCGGGCATGAAGGTGCCGAGGAATCCGTTCCGGGCGCGGGGGCGCCGGCTGCCCGGCCCCCTCTCCCCCGGCGCCGCCGCCGTCGAGGCGCACGGGCTGCGGGTGCGGCTGGGGCAGCGGACGGTGCTCGACTCCATCGATCTGACCGCGCACGCGGGCGAGGTGCTCGCGCTGGTCGGGCCCAACGGGGCGGGGAAGTCGACGCTGCTGGCGGCGCTGGCCGCCGATCTGCCCGCCGAGAACGGCGGGATACGGATCGACGGGCGCCCGGTGACCGACTGGTCCGCCGCCGAACTGGCCCTGCGCCGGGCGGTGCTGCCGCAGACCGCCGCGCTGTCCTTCCCGTTCCCGGTGGCGGACGTGGTCCGGATGGGCCGGGCGCCGTGGGCCGGGACGCAGCGGGCGGACGAGGACGATCCGGCCGTCGCCGCGGCGATGGCGGCCACCGAGGTCGCCGAGTTCGCCGCGCGCCCCTTCTCCGCGCTGTCCGGCGGGGAGCGGGCCCGGGTCGCGCTGGCCCGGGTGCTGGCGCAGCGCGCCCCGCTGCTGCTGCTCGACGAGCCGACCGCCGCCCTCGACCTGCGCCACCAGGAGCTGGTGCTGCGGATCTGCCGGGAGCGGGCCGCGGCCGGGGACGCGGTCGTCGTGGTGCTGCACGATCTGGACCTGGCGGCCGCGTACGCGGACCGGGCGGCCGTGCTGCACGGCGGGCGGATCGCGGTGGCGGGCCCGCCCGTCGAAGTGTTCACCGGGGAGCTGCTCGGCGAGGTCTACCGGCAGCCGGTCGAGGTGTTCCCGCATCCGCGGACCGGGGTGCCGCTCGTCGTACCGGACCGCTCGACGGGAGCGGCCTGAGCGGCCGGGGCCGCCCGTCCCATCGGCCCGGCCGGCTCCGGTCGGGCCCCGGCCCGCCGGGCGGTTCGTCCGGCGGGCCCGGCCGCCCGACGCGGACCCTTGACCTTCTCTTGACCATTGCGGGAGACGCCCATGGCGCAGCCGTGACCGGTTCGTATCCGCGGGGCCGAGGTGAGAGGTGAATCACGGCCCAAGCGGGTACCGGACAGGTAAGCCTCGACTAAGTTAGGTCTGCCTCACCTGCCTTTGTCCGTTCTTCCCCCCGCTTCCCCTTCATCCTCTTGTGGAGCCTCGTATGCGAGCCGTTCGTCTCTCCGTCGTCACCGCTGCCGCCGGCGTGGCGGCCCTGACCGCCGTCACGGGCTGTGCGCAGAAGAGCGACGGCAAGGGCGACGGCGCCGTGCAGGTCGTCGCGAAGGACGACGCCTGCGAGGTGTCGAAGACGAAGGTGCCGGCCGGTCACGTCGAACTGGCCGTGCAGAACAAGGGCTCCAAGGTCACCGAGGTCTACGTCCTGTTCCCGGACGACCGCATCGTCGCCGAGCGCGAGAACATCGGCCCCGGCACCAAGGCGAACATCACGGCCGAGATCAAGGCCGGTTCGTACGAGATCGCCTGCAAGCCGGGCATGAAGGGCCACGGCATCCGGCAGAAGATCGAGGTCACCGGCGCCAACGCGGCCAAGCGCAGCCCCGAGATGGACAAGGCCGTCGCGGAGTACCGCACCTACGTCCAGGCGCAGGCGGACGAGACGCTGCCGAAGGCCAAGAAGTTCACGGACGCCGTCGCCGCCGGTGACATCGAGACCGCCAAGAAGCTCTACGCCGACTCGCGGCTGGGCTGGGAGCGCACCGAGCCGGTCGCCGAGTCGTTCGGCGACATCGACCCGAAGGTCGACATCCGCGAGGACGGCCTGGAGGCCGGGCAGAAGTGGACCGGCTGGCACCGTCTGGAGAAGGCACTGTGGCAGGACAAGAAGCTGGGCGCCGAGGAGAAGGCCCTGGCCCCGGTCCTCTACAAGGATCTGGTCGACTGGCAGAAGCGGGTCGGCACCGCGGAGATCACCCCGACCTCGATGGCCAACGGCGCCAAGGAACTCCTCGACGAGGTCGCCACCGGCAAGGTCACCGGTGAGGAGGAGCGCTACAGCCACACCGACCTGGTCGACTTCAAGGGCAACGTCGAGGGCGCGGAGAAGTCCTACCAGCTGCTGAAGCCGATCGCCTCGAAGAACGACCCGACGCTGACCGCCGCCCTGGACAAGCGGTTCGCCGAGCTGAACACGCTGCTGGACAAGTACCGCGAGGACAAGTCCTCGTACGAGTTCACCTCGTACGACAAGGTCGGCAAGGCGGACCGCAAGGAGCTGTCGGACGCGGTGAACGCGCTGGCCGAGCCTCTGTCCAAGCTGGCCGCGGCGGTGACGAAGTAGCGGCGGACGGAAACAGGATCAGGCGGAAGCAGGAGCGGACGGGAGTGACCGGGATGTCCGATCAGAAGCGGAACGGCGACGACACCGGGGCGGCTCCCGCCGGCCCCGCACCGTCCCGCCGGGCCCTGCTCGGCTGGGGCGGCGCCGGACTGGCGCTCGGCGCGGCCGCGGCCGGTGGCGCGATGGCCGCGATCCGGCCGGAGAGCGACGCGACGCCGGCCGCCGACAGCGGTGCGGCCGTACCGTTCCACGGGGCGCACCAGGCGGGCATCGCCACCGCCGTGCAGGACCGGTTGCACTTCGCCGCGTTCGACGTGACGACGAAGGACCGCGCCGAACTGGTCTCTCTGCTCAAGGAGTGGACCCGGGCGGCCGAGCGGATGACGGCCGGTCACGCGGTCGGTGACGGCGCGTACGGCGGCCCGGCCGAGGCGCCGCCGGACGACACCGGTGAGGCCCTGGGGCTCAAGCCGTCCCGGCTCACCCTCACCATCGGCTTCGGCCCCTCGCTCTTCGCCGAGGGCCGGTTCGGCCTGGAGGACAAGCGCCCCGCGGCGCTCGTCGACCTGCCGAAGTTCTCCGGTGACAACCTCGACACGGCCCGCAGTGGCGGCGACATCTGCGTCCAGGCGTGCGCGGACGACCCGCAGGTCGCGGTCCACGCCATCCGCAACCTGGCCAGGATCGGCATGGGCCGCATCGCGATCCGCTGGTCCCAGCTCGGCTTCGGCAAGACGTCCTCGACCACGCCGGACGCCCAGACCCCGCGCAACATGTTCGGCTTCAAGGACGGCACCCGGAACATCTCCGGCACCGACACCGCCGCCCTGGACAAGCATGTCTGGGTCGGTGAGAAGGACGACGACGCGGGCTGGATGACCGGGGGTTCGTACCTGGTGGCCCGGCGCATCCGGATGCACATCGAGACCTGGGACCGGGCCCCGCTCCAGGAGCAGGAGGACATCTTCGGCCGCGACAAGGGCGAGGGCGCCGCGGTCGGCAAGTCCAAGGAGCACGACCAGCCGTTCCTGAAGGCGATGCTGCCGACCGCCCATGTGCGGCTCGCCCACCCGGACAGCAACGACGGTGCGACGATCCTGCGCCGCGGGTACTCGTTCACCGACGGCACCGACGGCCTCGGCCGGCTCGACGCCGGGCTGTTCTTCATCGCCTACCAGCGCGACTCCCGCAAGGCGTTCATCCCGATGCAGCGCCGCCTGGCGGCGCACGACGCGCTCAACGAGTACATCCAGCACGTGGGTTCGGCGCACTTCGCCGTCCCGCCGGGCGTCCGCGGCAAGGACGACTGGTGGGGCCGGGCGCTGTTCTCGTGACGGGACCCGGAGCGGGTTCCGTGACGGGACCCGGAGCGGATCTCGTGACGGGATCCGAAGCGGAACAGCGGAACAGGAGAACCAAGACGTGTTCAGCAACTTTCTGATCGGCCTGCGCGAGGGTCTTGAGGCCAGCCTGGTCGTCTGCATCCTCATCGCCTATCTGGTGAAGACCGGCAACAGGGACAAGCTGGTGCCGATCTGGACCGGCGTCGGCATCGCGGTCTTCATCAGCCTGGCGTTCGGCGCGGGCCTCGAATTCGGCTCGCAGGAGATGACGTTCAAGGCGCAGGAGGCGCTCGGCGGTTCGCTGTCGATCCTCTCGGTCGGCCTGGTCACCTGGATGGTGTTCTGGATGCGGCGCACCGCCCGGCACCTGAAGACGGAGCTGCACGGCAAGCTGGACGCGGCGCTCGCGATGGGGACCGGCGCCCTGGTCGCCACGGCGGCTCTCGCGGTGGGCCGCGAGGGCCTGGAGACCTCGCTGTTCGTGTGGCGCGCGGTGCACGCGGCGGACGACGGCTGGCACCCGATGGTCGGCGCGCTCCTCGGGATCGCCGCGGCCGTCGTGCTGGGCTGGCTGTTCTACCGGGGCGCGCTCAGGATCAACCTGTCGAAGTTCTTCACCTGGACCGGCGGCATGCTGGTCGTCGTCGCCGCGGGCGTCCTCGCGTACGGCGTCCACGACCTCCAGGAGGCCGAGTTCATCGGGGGCCTGCACAACCTCGCGTTCGACGTCAGCGGCGCGATTCCGCCGGACAGCTGGTACGGCACGCTGCTGAAGGGGACGTTCAACTTCCAGCCGGACCCGACCGTTCTCCAAGTCATCGTGTGGTTCGCGTATCTGATCCCCACTCTCGTCCTGTTCCTCGCCCCGGTAGGGTTCGGACGGTCAGTGCGGGCGACGGATCAGAAGGCGCGGAAAGCAACGGATGAGAAGTCTGGGGCCGATTCGGCGGACGACGGGGCTCACGGCGGCGGCGACGGTGCTGTGCGTGACGGCGAGCGGGTGCGTGACGGTGCACGGCGAGCTGGAAGTGGTGCCGGCGGCAACCAGGGCTGAGGCCGCACAGGCTCTGAAGGACTTCACCGACGCGTACAACGCGGCGGACAAGGCGTACGACCCGGCCCTCGACGCGGACCGGGTCGCCGGCCCGCTCGGCGCGATCAACCAGGCCGGTCTGAAGGCACGCCGGAAGAACAACCCGGACGGCAACGCCCGGCACACGCCGCTGGAACTGACCGACGCCACCTACCTCATCCCGAAGAAGGCCGGCTGGCCGCGCTGGTTCGTCGCGGACACGGACTCCAACCGCGACGAGGACAACGGGAAGCTCGACACCCGCTGGCTGCTCGTCTTCGTCAGGTCCGGCCCCGACGCGGGGTGGCGGACCTCCTATCTGGCGGTGGTCGCGCCCTCGCGGCTGCCCCGGTTCGCGAAGGACGACGACGGCCTTGCCCGGCCGGTGGCATCGGACGACGCCGGCCTCGCCGTGGCACCCGAGGACCTGAGCACCCGGTACACGGAGTACCTCCAGAAGGGCACCCCGGACGTGTTCGCCCCCGGCGACTCCACCTCCGGCTGGCGCGAGGCGCGCCGCACCACCCGGCGTCCCGGCTTCTCGTACCAGTACGTCGACCAGCCGCTGGACACCGGCACGTTCGCTCCCCTGGGCCTGGAGACGGACGACGGCGGGGCGCTGGTCTTCTTCAGCAGCAAGCACTTCGAACGGCAGACCGCCGCGAAGGGGCTGCGCCCGCCACTCAACGCGGACGTGGAGGCGCTGCTGACGGGCGAGGTGAAGTCGACCCTCACCAAGGAGCGGGTGTCCGGTCAGCTGGTGTACGTGCCGAAGAAGGGCGCGGGCGACAGCAAGGTGGTCGTGCTGAACCGGTTGCCGGGTCTGACGTCGGCGAAGGGCTCCTGACGGGTCCCGGCGGTACGGAGTCCGGGGCCCGGGAGCCCGGCAGGCCCTAGGGCGTGTTTCGAAAGTAGCGTCGTCCGCCCGAAGGGCGGGGCCTGCGGCGTCCGGTGCGGTGCATCGCAAGGCGGAGGGTCGTCCACGTACTGGGTGTACGTGGACGATCCCGACAACGTGGCGAGGCGCCGTGCCAGGCGTCGCGGGCCGGACGGGACTGTCGAAACACGCCCTAACGGCTCAGTGGCCAGGCCACCGAGCCGTGATCGAGTTCGTTCTGATCCGCCGCGTCCGCGTACTGGGCGCAGGCGTCCGTGAGCGTTCCCAGCAGCGTGAGCGGATCGGGCAGCGGATGCTCCGGTCCGCGCACCCATCGCACGTCCAGCTCCGCGGGGAGCATGGCCGGCGGCAGCAGAACGTAGCTGCCGCGGCAGTGCCAGCGCAGTCCCGGATGCTCGTCCATGGTCTCGGGGTGGCAGTCCAGCTCGCAGGGCCACCACTCGTCCTCGTCCTCGGGGGTGCCCCGGGTGGCGGTGAAGAACAGCATCCGGTCGTCGCCGGACCGGGCGACGGGCCCGACCTCGACGCCCGCGGCGAGCAGTCGCTCCAGGGCCTGCTCCCCCGCGGACAGCGGCACGTCGAGCACGTCGTGGATCATGCCGGTCGCGGTGATGAAGTTGGCCTGCGGCTGGTTGCGGGTCCAGCGCTCGATCTGGGCGCGGTCGGTGGTGGCCTGGGTCTGCCAGGCGAAGGAGACGGGGTGCCGGGCGGGCGTGGGGCAGCCGATGCGTTCGCACGAGCATCGGTAGCCGACCGGGTGGGCCGCGGGCGCGATCGGCATTCCGGCGTCGGCCACGGCCAGGAGCAGCGCCTCCCGGGCGGTGTCGTCGACCTCGCTCTGCTGTGGTTTGGGTCGGCGGCGGAGCCATTGGGAAATCTTGCTCGCTGAGCCGCGACTACGGCCGAAATCGGCGCCCATCTATCCCCTCACCTCAGTTGCCTCTGCCCATCGTCCCACCATCCTGCGCCTCAGGTGGCCGGAGTTCCGAAGCGGGGTACGGGAAACACCACGAGGAACCGGTCACTATGGCACTTTTTGCTACGAAATGATGGGCATGCTTCAGGGCTCCTCCAGGCCGCGCAGGGCGTGGTCGACGACCGCGTCCACGTAGGCGTGGGTCAGCGGAAGGGTGCGCAGCAGCCAGCGGTGCGTGAGCGGGCCGACGAGGAGTTCCAGGGCGATCCGCAGGTCGGCGTCGGCGCGCACCCGGCCGGCCTCCTGGGCGGCGCGCAGCCGCGCCTCGTACAGCCGGAGCCCCGGTTCGAGCAGCTTCTGGACGAACGCGGCACCGAGCTCGGGATCGACGATGCCCTCGGCGGCCAGTGCCCGGGTCGGCGCCTCGAAGGCGGGGTCGGTCAGCTCGTCGACGGTGGCCCGCATGACGGTCCTGAGGTCGGCCGCCAGATCTCCGGTGTCCGGAAAGCCCCGCTCCCCGGCCGTAACGGCCCCGCCGGCCGCATCGCTCCCGCGGCCCTCTCCGTGGCCCTCGCCCTGCCGTCCGGACCGTTCGCCGAGCGCCACGAACGCCTCCAGGAGCACGGCCGCCTTGGACGGCCACCACCGGTAGATCGTCTGCTTGCCGACGCCCGCCCGCGCGGCGATGGCCTCGATGGTGGTGGCCCGGTAGCCGACCTCGCCGACCAGGGCGAGCGCCGCGTCGTGGATCGCACGGCGCGAGCGCTCGCTGCGACGGCTGGAGTCGGGGGAACGCTTGTCTGTCATGACGCCCGATCTGACGACGGTACGAGTCGATACGTATCGTCGCATCGCGTCCCCGGCCACCGTGCGGAACCACCCGATCGGATCACTGCGCACCGCCCGCGGAAAGCGGACCATGGGCTCACGCACGCACCCGTGCGACGTACCCGGCAGGCGACCCCTGCGTTTCGTGAGGAGCCTTCATTGCCCACGAACCACCCGGACACCACCCCCCTCCACCGGGGCGCCCCGCGCCACGCCCCCGGTCGTCGGGCCATGCCCCGCCGTTACCTGATGTGCCCTCCGGCGCACTTCCGGGTGACGTACTCCATCAATCCGTGGATGGATCCCGGCAAGCCCGTCGACCTCCGGCTGGCCCAGACCCAGTGGGAGGACCTGCGGGACCGCTACCGCGCTCTCGGGCACACGGTGGAGCTGCTCACACCCCGCCCCGACCTGCCCGACATGGTCTTCGCCGCCAACGGCGCCACCGTCGTCGACGGCCGGGTGCTGGGGGCGCGGTTCGCGTACCGGGAGCGGTACGGGGAGGCCGCCGCCCACCGCGAGTGGTTCCGCGCGGCCGGGTTCACCGAGATCCACGAGCCGGCGCACGTGAACGAGGGCGAGGGCGACTTCGCGGTCACCGCGTCGTACCTGCTGGCCGGACGGGGCTTCCGGTCCAGTCCGCTGTCGCACGACGAGGCGCAGGAGTTCTTCGGCCGCCCGGTGATCGGTCTCGACCTGGTTGATCCGCGCTACTACCACCTGGACACGGCCCTGTCCGTGCTGGACGAGGCGGGCGACGAGATCATGTACTACCCGGACGCCTTTTCGCCCGGCAGCCGGGCGGTGCTGGCACGCCTCTTCCCCGACGCGCTGATCGCCGAGGAGGCGGACGCGGCGGCGCTCGGCCTGAACGCGGTGAGCGACGGGCTGCACGTGCTGCTTCCGCAGGCCGCGACGGGACTCTTCCAGCCGTTGCGGGAACGCGGCTACGAGCCGGTACCGATGGATCTGAGCGAGCTGCTGAAGGGCGGCGGCAGCGTGAAGTGCTGCACCCAGGAGCTGCGCGGATAGCCGCGGGAACCGCGCGGGTGGCGGACGACCGGGGGGTTCCGGTCGTCCGCCACCTGTCGTCCGTGCGGCTCTCAGTCGTCCCGTCCGCCAACCTTCGTCCGCGCGGCTCTCAGTCGTCCTGTCCGTCGTCCGATCCGTCCGGCGGCCACGCGTCGCCCCACGCGGCGTCCCGGGCGGCCCGGTAGAGCTCGCCGTGCCGCTTGGTGACCGTGGCCCGGCGCAGCGCCTCGTCACGGGTGCACAGGTCCAGCAGCACCTGTCCCTTGCGGATCTGCGGCCTGCGGACGACGCGCGCCGGGGCGGGAGCCGTCTCGAACCGGGTCGCCGCGACGTAGCTGAACTTCTCGTCCTCGTACGGCAGCGAGCCGCCCTTGATCTGCCGGTGCAGCGAGGAGCGGCTGACCCGGGCCGAGAAGTGGCACCAGTCGGTGCCCGGTTCTATGGGGCAGGCGTCGCTGTGCGGGCAGGGCGCGGCAACCGTCAGCCCGGCGGCGATCAGCCGGTCCCGGGCCTCGATGATCCGGGCGTACCCGTCGGGGGTGCCCGGCTCGACAATCACCACCGCCCGCGCCGCCGCGGCGGCGGAGTCGACGAGGGCGGCCCGGACCGGTGCCGTCAGCTCGTTGAGCACGTACGAGACGGTGACGAGGTCGGTGGGGGCGAGTCCGAGATCCGCGCCGATCCGCTCCCGGCGCCATTCGGCGGCGCGCAGGGCGGGGATGCCGGAGGCGGCCGCCAGCTCACGGCCGAGGTCGAGGGCGGGCTCCGCCCAGTCCAGCACGGTCGTCCGCGTACCCTCCCAGGTCCCCGCCACCGCCCAGCTCGCCGCTCCGGTGCCGCCGCCGATGTCGGTGTGCGTGGCGGGCGCCCAGTCCGGGGCCGCCACCCGGAGCGCGTCGAGGGCGGACCGTACCGCCTCGAAGGTCGCGGGCATCCGGTACGCGGCGTAGGCAGCCACGTCGGAGCGGTCGCGGAGCACCGGGGCGTGGGTGGGGGTGTTCCCACGGTAGTTGGCGATGAGCCGGTCGACGGCCTGGGCGGCCTGCTTGGGCGGCAGTCCGTCGAGCAGTCCGGCCAGTGCGGTGCGCAGGGCTTCCGCGGTGGAGAGGGTGGCATTCACCGGCGAATTGTAGGCGGAGGTGACGAACCGGCCGGGCCCTGCCGTCACACCGCCGTCGTCCGGCCGGGGGCCGGGCCGTGCGGCGTCCGGTGCTTCCCCGGGTTCTCGGTCCTGCCCGAACAGGGGAGACCCCATCGACCGCAAGGCGGAGGACCGTCCTCGTACCGGACGCACGAGGACGGCTCCGACAACGCCGCGAGCGTGCGCGGCCGGGCGTCGCACAGCGGGCGGCAGTGTGACGACAGGGCCTACGGCCCGGGAAGACAGGGCCTACGGCCCGGAAACTGCGGAGAACAGCGGTCCTCACGAACTGCCGCGAGCGCTACGCGTGTTGCTACTCTGACGGCCGCGAGGTCGGGATTGCCCATCGAGGGACACCATGAGACAGAAGATCGTGCGCCTGGTTCTGGTCGGCGGAGTGCTCGTGCTTGCCATGCTGCTTCTGCTGGCCACGTGCGGCAGCGGCGGGAAAAAGGACGGTAAAGCGGACAAAAAGGTCAAGACGAGTGCGACACCGGTGACGCAGCTCACCGTCCCCTCCGCGTTCGAGACGGAGCACGGCTGGGAGCTGGTCGGCACCTCGCCCGACCATGCGATCTCCCGGGAGACGGGCCGTCTCGCCTACCTCGTGCGGGTCTCGGACACCAAGTTCCAGCTGCGGACCATCGACTCGAAGACCGGGCAGTCCGGCTGGCACGGGGAGAGCTGGCGTCCGCCGTCCCCGCAGCGCTTCCCGAGGCTCCTGACGGCCACCGCGGACGACCGGGAGTACTTCGTGACGTGGTCGTACGGAAAGGTCGGCGAGAACGCGCTGACCCCCGCCGACACGATCGTCTCGATGGACGTCTACAACGCGCAGGACGGCTCCCGGAGGCGCGTCGAGGTGCCGTGGAGCACCGTCCCGACGGTCTCCGCCACCGGCCCCGGCATCCTCATCAGCGACGGCCGGACGAACAGCGCGGTGGTCGACCCGGCGACCGGCCGGGTGTCGCAGGTCACGGCCGCGCAGCTGAAGTATCCGAAGGGCTGCCCCGCCTGCAAGCAGCTCACGGAGGTGCGCGGGCTGGCACAGAAGGGCCTGCTGGTCAGCGGCTCCAAGGAGTTCTGGGTGCAGGACGGCTGGTTCAGCCGCGATGTCGCGCCCAAGGGCACCGACCGCCGCAGCGGGATCCCTACGTCGGTGATCCGGGGCCTGCTGCTGGCGAAGTGGCAGCTCGCGAAGGGCGCGAAGCGCGCCGCCACGCACGACCTGTGGACGGTGCACGACCTGGAGACGGGCAAGGCGCTCGCCTCGGTGGAGTGCAGCAAGCCCGCGATAAAGCCGGGCCAGTACCCACAGCTCGCCGCCGCCCCCTCGGCCGGTTCCGTGGTGGCCGGGCCGCTCGCCTTCGATCTGGTGACGCACCGGGGCTTCTGCTTCGAGGGCACGGACGGCTCGAAACCGCTGACCCTGGTGTCGGTGAACGACGAGGGCATCGCGTACGGCGCGGCGAGCGCGCGCAACGCGGGGGACGTGCTGGCCGGTGGCGGCGCCCCCGTCGCGGTCGCGGTCAGGAGCGGCTCCACGGGCGCCCTGCCGTCGAACGTGCGGGTTCCGGGCGCGGTGACGTCGGACGGTGTGGGACTGTTCCGCTGGACCGACGAGAAGGACCGCCCGCATCTGATCGGCTACCCGGGCACGCGCTAGTGCCGCATCAGGCAACGTTTGCCCCGTCGCGACGTCGGGCACGCGCTCTCGCTGCACCAGCCGAAAGCCCAAGTACGTCCAGTACAAGGACTTCCGGCCGGCACACCGAGAGCACGCACCCCACGCCGCTCCTTGACGGGCAAACGTAGCCTGCCGCGGCACTAGTGCCGCACCCGGCAAGGTTTGCCCCGCCCGGGTCCGGGCGGGGCGGTACGGCCCCGCGCGGGCCGGTGCGCGCCTCACCTGCCCCGACCGGGCCGAGTCGGGCTACGACGCCCGCCGCCAGGGGCGGCACATGCCCAGGAAGCAGGCCATCGCGCCCAGCCCGCACACCAGTTGCACGACCGCCATCGGAACGGCCGTGTCCTCGCCCGCGATCCCGACGAGCGGCGAGGCGACCGCGCCGACCAGGAACGACGACGTGCCGAGCAGCGCGGAGGCGGATCCGGCCGCGTGCTTCGTCCGCATCAGCGCCTGCGCGTTGGTGTTCGGCATCGCGAGCCCCATCGCCGACATCAGTACGAAGAGCGCGGTCGCGATCGGGACCAGGCCCACCTTCCCGACGATCCCGGACGTCATGACCAGCAGCGCGGTCGCGGCCAGCACGATGACCGAGAGGCCGAAGGCGAGCGCCTTGTCCAGGCTGACCCGGCCGACCAGCAGCTTGCCGTTGATCTGGCCGACCGCGACCAGGCCGACCGAGTTGATCCCGAAGAGCAGGCTGAACGTCTGCGGCGACGCCCCGTAGAGCTCCTGCACGACGAACGGCGAGGCGCTCACGTACGAGAAGAGCGCGGCGAAGGCCAGACTGCCCGCGATCAGGTAACCGGCGAAGACCCGGTCGGCGAGCAGCCCGCGCATGGTGCGCAGCGCGTCGCCGAAGCCGCCGGTGTGCCGGTCGCCCGGCGGGAGCGTCTCGTGCAGCCACTTCCACACGACCAGGGTGAGCAGCAGGCCGACGACGGCGAGGACGGCGAAGATGCCCCGCCAGTCGGTGAACCGCAGCACCTGCCCGCCGATCAGCGGGGCGACGACGGGGGCGACGCCCGAGATCAGCATCAGCGTGGAGAAGAACCTGGCCATCTCCACGCCGTCGTACAGGTCGCGCACCACGGCGCGGGCGATGACGATGCCTGCCGCGCCGGCCAGCCCCTGAATGAGGCGGAAGCCGATGAGGAGTTCCGCGGTGGGGGCGAAGACGCAGATCACGGTCGCGACGACGTAGACCGCCATGCCGAGGAGCAGCGGCCGGCGCCTCCCCCAGCGGTCACTCATCGGCCCGACGACGATCTGCCCGAGCGCCATGCCGGCGAGGCAGGCGGTGAGGGTGAGCTGGACGGTCGCGGCGGGGGCGTGCAGGGACTCGGTGACCGCGGGCAGCGCCGGCAGGTACATGTCCATGGAGAGCGGGGGCAGCGCGGTGAGACCGCCGAGCACCAGGGTGACGAGCAGTCCGGTGCGACGGACCGCCTCGGCCGCGGCCGGTCTCCCGGAGTGCGCGCCGGGGGTCATGGTCTCGTCGAGGGACCGGCCGCGCCCCCCGGCGGCCGGTATGTGCGCGTTGTCCTGCCGGGCTCCGCTCTCCGCCATCGCCATCTCCATGTCGTTGAATCGGCATCTATGCTCTCAGCTCGGCCGCGCCGGTCGAGACCTTTCAGGGGGAGAGCAGGCATGACGGGCACGGGCGAGGTCGTGCACCGGGGCGTACTGGCGACGGAGGCCGGTGAGCTGGTGAAGCTCGCCCGGGACCGCGGTCTGTTCCTGACGGAGGTCATGTGGACGTACTGCAACCCGCTCGTCCGGCGCATGACGGAGCAGGTGCGGGAGGGGGCCATCGGTGAGATCCGGGTGGTCCGGGCCGACGGCATCGGCTGACCGACGTCCCTCCGGCGCGCCCGGTCCCCTCCGGCGTCCGCGCCACGACGGCCGGGCGCCCGCCATCGCGGGCCGGGGCCGGCCCGCGAGGCGTGGGCCGGCCTACGCGGGTGTGAGCCCCTGGTTCCCGACCTCCGTGACGAAGGATCCGGCGGTCGTCACGGGCGCGCCGGGCGTGGTGACGGCCGACACCGTGCGGTAGTCGGCACGCGCCCGCTCGCGGCCCAGGGTGACGAGCGCGTATCCGCGCCTGCCGTTGAAGAACTTCAGATGCGGGTTGGCCCGCATCAGGTTGTCCCAGCTGGCGGGCCTGTCCGAGCCGTTCTTTCCGCTGGTGACGGAGGTGGCGACGATCTCGGTGCCGAGGGTGCGGGACGACGGGTCGTCGAAGTCCTTCTTCAGGTCGAAGCCGTAGTTCACGTGCACGTCGCCGGTGAGCACCATCAGGTTCTCGATCCCGGCGGCCTCGGCCCCGTTCAGGACCCGCGCCCGGGAGGCGGGGTAGCCGTCCCACGCGTCCATCGACAGCTTGAAGGCATCGGTGGGGACGTCCTTGCGCTGGGCCATCACGACCTGTTGCGGAACGATGTTCCAGGTGGCCTTCGAGGCGTGCCAGCCGTCCAGCAGCCAGCGCTCCTGGGTGGCGCCGGTCATGGTGCGCGCGGGGTCCTCGGACTCCGGTCCGGGCTTCTGCCAGCCGTCGCCGTACGCCTGGTCGCTGCGGTACTGGCGGGTGTCGAGGATGTCGAACTGGGCGAGGGTGCCGAAGTGCAGGCGCCGGTAGAGCCTCATGTCCGGTCCGGTGGGGCGCTGCGGGAGGCGCAGCGGCTGGTTCTCCCAGTACGCGCGGTAGGCGGCGGCGCGGCGCAGCAGGAACTCCTCCGGCGGCACGTCGTTCTCGGGGGTGCCGCCCGCATAGTTGTTCTCGGTCTCGTGGTCGTCCCAGGTGACGACGAAGGGGTGCGCGGCGTGCGCGGCGCGCAGGTCGGGGTCGGACTTGTAGAGGCCGTACCGCAGCCGGTAGTCCTCCAGCGTGATCGTCTCGCGGTTGAAGTGGGCGGGCAGCGTGCGGTCGGTGTAGTCGCGGGCGCCGCCGGTCGCGGTGACGGCGTACTCGTAGAGGTAGTCGCCGAGGTGGAAGACGGCGGAGACGTCCTCGTCGGCGAGGTGCTTGTACGCGGTGAAGTAGCCGTCGTGGTACGCCTGGCAGGAGACGGCGGCGAGGCGCAGCGAGCTGTTGCGGGCGCCCCGGGCGGGCGCGGTGCGGGTGCGGCCGACGGGGCTGGTCCAGCTCCCGGCGCGGAAGCGGTAGTAGAGGACGCGGTCGGATTCGAGGCCCTTGACCTCGACGTGGACGCTGTGGTCGAACTCCGGGTGGGCGGTGGCCCTGCCGCGCCGGACGATGTGCGAGAAGCGGGCGTCGCGGGCGAGCTCCCAGCCCACCTGGACCCGGGCCCGGGGCAGTCCGCTGCCGGCCTCGTACGGCCGGGGGGCGAGCCGCGTCCACAGCAGGACCGAGGTGGGCAGCGGGTCGCCGGAGGCGACGCCGAGGGTGAACGGATCCTCCTTGAGCTTCCGCGTGTCCAGTTCGGCGGCGCTCGCGGTGCCCGCGGCGGGCAGGTTGACCGAGAACGCGAGCGCGGCGGCGGCACCCGTGACGGTGAGGAAGCGGCGGCGGCCGAAGTGCCGGGCGGCGTCCCGCATTTCCTGTGGATGCGATGAGTGCGTCATCTGTCCCTCCCCTGACTGGTGGTGTGCTCGGAGCAGTGCACCGGCCCAGCGCGTCGAGCTGTTGTCGTGCTCGCGTCGTTGGAGCGTCCGGCACATGAGGAACGCGGCGGGAATGGATTCACGGGGCAAAGTGCGCATACGTACCGAGGGGCATGGTCTACGCGCGAACGGCCGTCCGTACGCCGAACCCGCCAACCCATACCCGTTCTTGACCAGTCGCGGGACCCGGCGGGCCAGGGCGTCGGCCTCGCCCGGTCGGCGGTGGGACGCGGCCGCGGGGCGCGGGGGCGTACGCTGCGGCGCCATGGACAACAGCAGGCCGAATTCCACGCATCGCGCCCGAGGACGGCGGTGGTGACGGGCGCCGGTTCCGGGATCGGCCGCGCGGTGGCCCTCGCGCTGACCGGTGCGGCTGGTCGGTGGCGCTCGCGGGCCGGCGACCGGACCCGCTCAGCGAGACCGCCGCGCCGGCCGGGGAGACCGCCCGGGTGATCACCGTTCCCGCCGACGCTGAGGCTGTCCGCCGAGCCCTGCCCGACGCGGTGCAGGTCGGCGACCGATGGCACCTCTGGCGCAATCTCTGCGACAAAGTCCTGCCCGAGGTCCGCGCGCACGCCGGGCCCCAAGTCACGCCAGCCGTCTCCTGCTCACCGACCCCGAGAACCTACGTCCGAGGGAATCGGCCCTGTTGGAGAAGATCGCTGCGGCCTGCCCGGAGATGACCGCACTCGCCGATCTCGTGCGCGGGTTCGCCGCCCTACTGAAGCCGGCCGAGGACAACGATGTGAAACTCACCGAGTAGATCACGGCCACCCGTGCCGTCAGCCTGCCCCACCTGCTCAGTCTCACCAACGGCCTCGAAATCGACCGGCCTGCTGTGAACGCCGGCCTCATCTGTCTCATCTGGGGGTCAGAGCAGTGTGGTTGGGCCTTCCTGCGTCACCCCTGTGAAGCGCGGATACCGCTAGGATCTCCAGCTTCCGAGTAGTGGAGGAGAGTCATGAGCGACCGTCCTGTCCATACGGTGGAAGTGCCTCTGGGCGATGGCAGCGAAGAGTCTGTGCGTGTTCAGATCCGGGAGGTGGACGAGTCACTCGTCCGCGTGGGCCGAGCAGGCCGCTCCGTAGCGAGGGCCGAACGGTCGTTCGGGCAGATGTTGGACACCGTACGCCCCGTGGCGGAGAGCTTTGTGGGGCGGTTCAAGGGGCTTGCGAACGCGCCGGACGAGATCACGCTGGAGTTCGGGGTGTCATTGTCGGCTGAGGCGGACGTGGTGATTGCCAGCACGGCGACAGCCGCCAATTTCTCCGTAAGCCTGACCTGGAACAGGGAGGATGCGAGAGACTCCGACGGAGACGCGTTGCAGGGCGGTTGATTCGACCAGGACACGCAACGGGGACTCGATAGCGCGGAGGTCACGGTGACGGGGATTCAGGAGCGGGATGGCGAGGAGGCGGAGCCGGCACTGGTCTCGGCGGTTGTCCGAGTCAAGGGGCCGGACGGCGCGATCGGCGGCGCGGGCTTCCTCATCGCTCCAGACCTGGTGCTGACCTGCGCACATGTGGTGTCGGACGCGCTGGACCGGCTCCGGGAGGCCACGGTTGAGGCCGGCACCGAGGTAACGGTCGACGTGCCGCTGGCCGGGAACGCCGACGGCGTCGACGGGGGCGACCACGGTGCCGAGGTCCAGCGCTGGATCCCGGTCAGGCCCGATCAGACCGGTGATATCGCCGTGCTGCGATTACGCAACCGGATTCCCGGAGCCCGTCCGCTTCCCGTGATCGACCCGCAGCGCGGTGTATGGGACCACGACGCGCGTGCAGTGGGCTTCACCGACGACCACCCGGATGGAATCTGGCACAGCGGCAGGTTCCGTGGGCCCACGCGCCAGGGCTGGATCCAGCTCTCGCGCGCCAACGGTGAGGCCGTGTATGTCAAGGGAGGCTTCAGCGGAAGTCCTGTCTGGGACAACGAACTGGGCGCCGCCGTCGGGATGATGGTGGCGGCGCAGCCGGTACGTGAGGCTCAGCAGGCGTTCGTCCTGCGGGTGAGAACGCTGCTGAAGGAAGTTCCCGAACTCGCCCCGCACGTGAGCCCGGCCACGCCCCCCGGCCGTGGCACCAAACGGCGGCGACTCGTACTCGCCCTGATCGCAGCCGGGGCCCTGGTCGTCTCCCTCGCCGTCTACGCCGGCACCCAGCTGCACGGCGACCCCGACGACACCAAGGGCACCTCCGACAGCGACACCCCTTCGGCCGGAACCTCCGCAACGCTCCCCGCAGCCGGGGGCGGACCCGCGCACGACGGCAACTCATCGAGCGGAGACGCATCCGGCGGCAACGCCACCGGTGGCAACGCCACAGGCGGCAACGCGACCGGCGGCAACGCCACAGGCGGCAACGCGACCGGCGGCAACGCGACCGGCGGGAACGCCGCCGGCGGCAACGCCACGGGCGGGTCGGGTGACGCGGGCGGCTCCGGCGGTTCCGGTGTGGCGTCCGGCGCGATCTCGCCGAAACCCCCCGCGCCCAGAGGCTACTTCCGGCTCAGGGACGTCGGCTACGGCAAGTGCCTGGCCGTGAACGTCTTCGACATCGTGTTCGCCACCTGCACGGACAGCCCGGCGACCAACTGGACCGCAAAGGCCGGCTCGGACGGTTCCTACATGCTGTACAACGAGTCCGCCGGCAAGTGCCTGGGTCTCAACTTCAACGCGCTGGGCATGGCCGAATGCGGCTCCAAAACCGGCCATAACTGGCGAACGGGTACCAACAGCACCCTCGTGAACCTGTACAGCAGCCAGTGTCTCGGCGAGAGCGCCACCTGGCCGTACCTGGCGTCCTGCGAGCCGTCGAAGACCACCCAGCACTGGGCGAAGGAGTACTGATGGCGCGGCCGGACCAGGTGCGCTGGCGGGCCCACCACGAAGGATGCGACCCGCAACGCAGCGGGAGTCACTACCGCATCTCCGCCGGGAAGCTCCGTACCCGAGCCGATCTCCTGGACTGGACCTCCCACCTCATGGAGAAGAACGGGCTGCCCGTCACCGGCTGGCGCGACCTCCTGAGGGAGGCCCGAAAGGGAGGCGAACGGCTGGCTGTGGTTACGCACGCGCGGCAGAACGCTGCCCCGCGCCGGACTTTCTTCGGATGTGAGAACCAGTGGCTGACCAGCGATTATTAGACGTTTTCGACGGCGAGGGCGAGGAGGAGAGGCTGTGGGAAGCACTCAGCGGCTTCAAGAAGACGGTGCGCGGCCTCGTCGAGAAGACCGGCCTGTCGACGAACGCGCTGGCGGACATGCACAACTTCGGGAAGGGGAAGGTCGCCACCTGGCAGACCCCGAAGCGTGAAGGGCCCAACATCCCGCCCCTGCGCTTCGTCGAGGTGCTGATCAAGGAAGCACAGGAACGCGCGAATCTGCAGGATCGGGCCGCAGCGGTGTTCCTGCACCAGTACGGCGAGCTGCTCAAGCTGTACTGCACGCGGGCCAACCCGCACAACGTCCACCGCCAGATGCTCCTCGACTACCAGAACACCCTCCTGATCCGCGAGCTGAACGATGCGACGAACGCGGCCCTGGAGAAAATGGCGGGGCTCACCGAGGAACTGCAGACGCTGCGCGAGGACCGGGACGGGGAACGCCGGCGCCGGATCACTCTGCAGCAGCAGATCGACTCACTGAACAGCCAGAACCAGGACCGGGCCGCAAAGAGGAAAGCAGCCCTCGCCCAGCGGGACCAGATCCGAGCCGACCTCACGGCCTACGAGAACGACCAGCAACTGGAGAAATGGCAACCCGGCACTGAGCAGGGCGGTCCGCATACGCACTACCCCCACGAACCCGCTTTCGTGCCGCTCCCGCCACCCCCCGGCCGTGGCACCAAACGGCGGCGACTCGTACTCGCCCTGATCGCAGCCGGGGCCCTGGTCGTCTCCCTCGCCGTCTACGCCGGCACCCAGCTGCACGGCGACCCCGACGACACCAAGGGCACCTCCGACAGCGACACCCCTTCGGCCGGAACCTCCGCAACGCTCCCCGCAGCCGGGGGCGGACCCGCGCACGACGGCAACTCATCGAGCGGAGACGCATCCGGCGGCAACGCCACCGGTGGCAACGCGACCGGCGGCAACGCGACCGGCGGCAACGCCACAGGCGGCAACGCGACCGGCGGCAACGCCACAGGCGGCAACGCCACGGGCGGCAACGCGACCGGCGGGAACGCCGCCGGCGGCAACGCCACGGGCGGCAACGCGACCGGCGGGAACGCCACGGGCGGGTCGGGTGACGCGGGCGGCTCCGGCGGTTCCGGTGGGACGTCCGGCGCGCCCTCTCCGAAACCCCCCGCGCCCAGCGACCACTTCCGGCTCAGGGACGTCGGCTACGGCCAGTGCCTGACCGCGAGCTACCTCAACGTCGTGTTCGCCACCTGCGCGGACAGCCCGGTGGCCAACTGGACCGCGAAGGCCGGTTCGGGCGGTTCCTACATGCTGTACAACGAGTCCGCCGGCCAGTGCCTGACTGTCAACGTCAACGTGCTGTACCTGGCCGAATGCGGCTCCAAAACCGGCCAGAACTGGCGAACGGGTACCAACAGCACCCTCGTGAACCTGTACAGCAGCCAGTGTCTCGGCGAGAGCGCCACCTGGCCGGTCCTGGCGTCCTGCGAGCCGTCGAAGACCACCCAGCACTGGGCGAAGGAGTACTGATGGCCCGGCCGGAACCGGTGCGCTGGCGGGCCCACCACGAGGGATGCGCCCCGGAACGCGCGGGCAGCCACTATCACTTTCTCCGCCGATCCGGCGGGCGGCAATCAGGCGCGGGTGGTCCTGGACGCGTCCGGTCTCGACGACGCGGCGATGCTCGCCCTCGCGGCCGAGCTGGGCTACAGCGAATCCGCCTTCCTCACGGGCCCGGGATCACCCGACGCGGGACCGTCGGCCGCCCGGGAGTACACGATCCGCTGCTTCAGCCCGAAGGCCGAGGTCCCGTTCTGCGGCCATGCCACCGTCGCGACGGCCCTCGCACTGGCCGAGCGCGACGGCCCCGGAGATCTGGTGTTCCACACCGTCGCGGGGGCGGTCCCGGTCACCGTCGCCCGGGAGGACACCGAACTCCGCGCCACGCTCACCAGCGTCGAGCCTCGCATCACGGACATCACGCCGGACGACCTGACGGAGGCGCTCGACATCCTGCGCTGGCCGGCCGCCGACCTCGACCCGGCCCTGCCGCCGTGGAACTCCGCGCGGGTGACGCCCGGGTCAGGGTCGGCGGAACCGGCACCCGCATCACGGACTGACGACGCTCCACGAGCCACGACGCCACCACCGTCCGGCCCCGGGCATCGGCCCTCGGGCCCCGGGCACCGCGCCCCCGGAGTCCGGCCCCCGCTCTCCGGGCCCCGCCGGTCACCGGCCCCCCTCACCGCCCGGGGGCCGACCGTCGCACGGATTCCAGGTGCCGCCGGTACCAGGGGGCATGCCGGGCGAACGCGGCCGTGAAGTCCTCGCCGGGCTCCCAGCCGAAGTCCCGGCCGACCCGCTCGTCGGTGAACCAGTGGTCCACGACGAGCATGCCGAGATGGTGCAGCGCGTACGGGACACCGACGAGCCGCTCCCGGGCCTCCGCCACGTCGATCCCCTCGGCCCCCCAGGGCAGCCGCAGTTCGTCCACGACCGTGGACAGCAGCCGTGAACAGCTCACCGGTTCGGGGTGGTTGACGTGGTAGATCCCGGCCGGGCCGTTCGGGGACAGGGCCGCTCCCAGCAGCGCCCGCCCCAAGGCCCCCGCCTCGATCAACGAGTGCCGCGCCCCGCATCCGGCCGGAACGGCGGAGAGTTGCCCGAGCAGCGCGACCAGTCCGGGCACGGCCCACCGGTCCCCGGTCCCGTAGACGATGTGCGGGCGCACGACGACACCGCCGGCCGCGAGGACGTGCCGCTCGGCGGCAGCACGGGTCAGACTGGTCGCGGACGCGGGGGCGGGCTCGGCGCCACCGGGCCGGAGTCGGGTGAACGGGCCCCGCCCGTAGACGGACGCCGTGCTCAGCTGGACGATGCGGGGGACCCCGCAACGGACGGCCTCGTCGACCAGAGCCCGAGTTCCTTGATCATTAACGGACCGGGCGGTCGGTTCGTCACCACCGATCACGGAGGCGCAGTGGATCACCGCGTCGACCCCCTCGCAGCTGCCGTGCAGCGTCTTCGGAGCGCCGAGATCCCCGTGCACCGTCTCCACCCCGGCCCCGGGCCCGGCGTCCGCGCCGATGGACGGGGCCAGAGCGGTCCGGTGGGTCATCAGCCGCAGCCGGAGGCCGGGAATCGCGCGGGCGGCGGCCACCACATGGCCTCCGATGAACCCGGTGGCACCGGTGACGAGCACGCGAGCGGCCCCGGATCCGCGAGATGTCACGGCTGCCCGCCCCGGGGCACGGTGGTGCGGTACCGCGAGCCCTGGACGGGTGATTCGAGGGTGCAGGCGAAGGCCCGGCGGTCGTCCTGGGTCGCCGTGACGTGCACCCGGGCCACCGCCGGGTCGTCGACCGGGAGGCGCCGCGCCTCGATCCAGCAGGGGCGGTCGAGCTCCACGTACCGGAGGAATTCGGTCCGCACCGACAGTGGGAGGAAGTCGTGGCCGGGAGTGGCGGCGGCGGCCGCCTGACGGGCCGCCTCCAACAGCAGAATGCCCGGCACATGGTCGTTGGGCCGGGCGAACAGGGTGGGGTGCCCGGTATCGAGCCGCAGCCGCCAAACGTTTCTCCGCGCCGCGGGCGCCAGGACGACATCGCGCTCGTCCGCCCTGCCCACCTCGGCCGGGGAGACGGCGGGCAGCAGGGGTATCGGGGCGCCCACGACATGTCTGCGGTCGCCCCGCAGCTTGCCGTACGCCTTGGCGGAGGTGCAGCTGATGCGCCCGCCGCCCCGGGCGAGGACGGTGCCCAGGCGATGCAGGAGCAGTTCGACGTGCATGGATCCGATGCTCTGGCGCAGACGCCTGACGCGGGAGCAGGTGACGTCCACGGTGATGTCCCAGGGCTCGTTCCCCAACAGCAGCCTGCCGGGCTCGGAGACGTACGACAGCTCCCACATCACGAACTGGTCCCCGTCCGGGACCCCGAACTCCGCGTGCGCCAGGAGCATCGTCGTCTGGCGCATGGTCTCCGCGATCAGCAGCGGGTCCTGGTGACGGCCCCCCACGGGCGCGAAGAACCGGTGCGCGCGCGGCCATCGGGCCGATACCGAGAACTGGGTTGCGGTCTGCGGGGTCCAGCCGGTGGGGAAGATGTCCTGCGGGTCGTACCGGTGGACGAGGCGCCCCAGCAGGTCCGCGCCCACCTGCCCGCGCCCGGGTGCCGCCCCGTCGGCGTCCGGGACTCCAGTGGCTTCGCGGGCCCCGACGCCCTCGGTGCGGACCGAGGCGCTGTGCGAGGTGAGCTGAACCATGAATCTTCCTCCCAGAGGATCCGTACCGGGAGGGCCGACGGCCTCCGCAGTAAGATACTGACAGTCCGGTTTTCCTATCCAGCCATACTTGGTGCTGACCACGCCACGGCGGAGAGAGACTTGTAGCTGATGGCACAGCAGGCGCGCGCGATCCAGACTCGACGGTCGATCCTGGTGGCGGCCGCCGCCGTATTTGATGAACGCGGCTACAGCAGCGCCACCATCAGCGAGATCCTCGCCCGGGCCGGAGTCACCAAAGGCGCACTTTACTTCCACTTCTCCTCGAAGGAAGACCTGGCACTCGGGGTGATGGACGTGCAGCTGGACAGCAATCCGCTGCCTCAGCTGACGAAGCTTCAGGAGCTCGTCGACCAGGGCATGTTGCTCGCCCACCGGCTCCGCAACGAGCCGCTGGTGCGTGCCAGCGTCGGGCTGGCCATGGACCAGGCGGTGGAGGGGCTCGACCGGGGCACCCCGTTCCGTGCCTGGATAGACAGGCTGGAACACCTGCTGAACGCGGCGAAGGACCAGGGCGAACTGCTGCCGCACGTCGACCCGCGCGAGACCGCGGAAATGTTCGCCGGTTCGTTCTCCGGTATTCAAGTGATGTCCCAAGCCCTTTGCAGGCGGGAGGATTTGGGGCATCGAATTTCGGTGCTTCTGCACTTCGTACTGCCGAGCATTTCGACACCGGCGGTGCTGACCACGCTCGACATGGCCGAGGATCGCGGCGAGCGGCTTTCCGAGGCCCTCGAAGCGGTGCCCGGCCAGGCCGGCGCGACCGGCTGAGGGACGGCCCACCCGGCCCATGGCGTGAAATTCCGTACACCACGGGGGCGATGTCGGCCTGTTCGGTGGCACACGGGGCGCCGGAGGGCAAGACTGGAGGGGCTGACCGACCGACCGGTCCGGTATCCGGACCGGTCCACGCCGCCCGTCCGCACCCGTCCGCCGACCGTCGATCCAACGATCCGTAGGTCCAACGATCCGCCGATCCGGCGGTTTACCGGTCCGACGCTCCGTCGATCCGACGGCTCTTCGGGAGGGTGCGGATCCCTAGACGGGCCCCAGACGGGCCCGGGACAGGAGTCGCCGATGTCCATCCGCCGGATCGTCCCCAACATCCGGACGACCGCCGTCGCCCCGGGGCCCGCGATGGAGCGGAACGCCGAGTTCTACGGCCGGCTGGGCCTCCAGGAGGTCATGAACCACGGCTGGATCATGACGCTCGCCTCCCCCGCCCACCCGTCGGCCCAGATCAGCATCGTGGCGGCCGACGCGACCGCGCCGGTCACACCTGATCTGAGCCTGGAGGTGGACGACGTGGACGCGGCGTACACGGCCATGAAGGAGAACGGCGCGGAGATCGTGTACCCGTTGCGCGACGAGGACTGGGGCGTACGCCGCTTCTTCGTCCGCGACCCCAACGGCCGTGTGGTCAACGTGCTGAGCCACCGCTGAGCGGGGGCCGCGCCACCGGGGCGCCGTCGTACGGAAGGATCCGCCGCAGCAGTCCCTTGGGGTGACCGCGCTCGCGCCATTCCCTCGGGTATCCGATGGACACCTCCTCGAAGCGGACCCCGTCGTACCAGGTCGTGCGCGGGATGTGCAGATGGCCGTAGACCACGGCCGCCACGTTGAACCGCCGGTGCCAGTCGGCGGTGAGCTCGGTGCCGCACCACTGCGCGAACTCGGGGTACCTCAGTACGTTCATGGGATCCCGCACCAGTGGCCAGTGACCGGCGATGACCAGCGGGATCGCCGGATCGTGCGCGGCGAGCCGCCGTTCCGTCTCCGCCACCCGGGCCCGGCACCAGTCGTCCCGGCCCGGGTACGGGTCGGGGTGGAGCAGGTACTCGTCGGTGCACACCGCGCCGGTCTCGTGCGCGTACGCCAACGACTCCTCCTTGGTCGCGGTCCCCGGCGCCCGGAAGCTGTAGTCGTACAGCAGGAACACGGGCGCCACGGCCACCGGTCCCCCGGGGCCCGGCCACAGCGGGTAGGGGTCCTGCGGCGTCGACACCCCGATGCTCCGGCACACCTCGACCAGGTGCTCGTACCGCTCCCGCCCCCGCAACTGGAGCGGGTCGCGGTTGACCGTCCACAGCTCATGGTTGCCGGGGGTCCACAGCACCCGGGAGAACCGTCCCGCGAGCAGCCGCAGCGCCCACTCCACGTCCTCGGCCCGTTCCGCGACATCACCGGCGACGATCAGCCAGTCCTCGTCCGATTCCGGACGCAGGGACTCGGTGAGGGGGCGGTTGTCCGCGATCCCGATGTGCAGGTCGCTCACCGCGAACAGGGAACCGCGGCTTCCGGAGGCGTGATCGGACACGTGCGAACCTTTCCCGAGGAGTCAGCTCGACACGATCGTGCCTCACGACCGGCTCTCCGCCCAGCAGTTCCCGCGGACCGGCCCGCCCGGAGCCGTCCCCCGGAGGCGCCCCGGGGCGCCCGGGCGGACCAGGCTCCGGGGAGCCGAGGCCGGTGTCCCTTCAGGGACCGGCCCGACGACGTGGGGCCGTCCGGCCCGACCGCGTACGGTCATCCGGCCGGGTGCGTCCGGGCGGACCAGTGCAGACCGTGACCGAATCCGAAGAGGGCGTCGGCCGTGTCGAAGGGGACGCCCTCACCTGCAGCGGCGACCGCTTTCCCCGAGCGGGGCAGGTCGAAGGGGAGGCGGCCGCTCACGGTCGCCCGGCCGCTCACGGCGTCGAGGAGGATGACGTCGTCGACGCCGGAGGTGCCGATCAGGGTCACGGCGGGGAGGGCGTCGATCGGGGTGAGCACGGCCGCGCGTTCGAGGAAGACGTCGACGACCGTGGGAACGGCCGCCGCGACGCGTTCGACCGGCCGGACGGTCTCCTCCGGGAATTCGAGACCGCCGGAGTGGAACGCCGCTTCGAGCGTGCCCTCGGGGTGGACGTCGAAGGGGGCGGCCAGCCGCAGGATCGCGAGGTCGGCCTCCTCCACGCGGCCGGCCGGAACCGCGTACCGGGCCAGGACGTCACGGTCGATCCCCCCGGCGTAGACGCGCACGTCCGGCCCGGCGGGGCCACCAGTCCGGGCCCGGCGGTGTCGGCGCGTCCGCGCTCGGTCCGAACGTCCACCGGACGGGCCCATGTCGGCGCCCTCACGGATCCCGGCCCCTCCGGTGGTATCCGGCCGGGCCGGCGCATACGGGGCGCCGACGATCAGCCGGACGACTGTCGGCCCGGCGGTAGAACGGACTTGGGGGCGGCGACCGGATCCGAGGACGACGGGCCCAGCTCGAAGGTGGCTGGCGGCCGACCTGTTCGCTTCACCTCGTCCAACTGCCTGAAAATGAACGTGGCCGCATCGCGCACACGCGCGGGTATGTCACCGCGCTCGGCGACGAGTTGGTGATAGATGGGGACATCTTGAAACAAACTCGATCAGGCCTTCCGGATGTACGGCTCCGCCCCCGCTGGGCGACGGTGACCGAGTGTAAAGCCCTGCCGCTCGACGGCTCGCGTCGGCTTCCGCAACGCACCACCGTTCGCCTGCCTCAACGGCCGGATGACATCCGACCGGAACCCCCATGGGCCTTGCGCCCATGACGCGCATCGATCCTGACTTGCGGAAACACAGGGCGGCAGACGAGTCGGGCTGTACGCCGGGTTCTGTCACCCGGTCGCCTCGCGGCGGCCGGGGAGACGGCCATCCATCTAGGACCGGCATTGCTGCCGGCCTCGTGCGGTCTACCCGCGAACTCGGGCGGGCCGCCCTCGATCATTCGCGCAGGGCCGCCTCACGACGGCCCCTCTTGACCTTGCTCCGGGTGGGGTTTACCTAGCCGCCTGGGTCACCCCAGGCGCTGGTGGTCTCTTACACCACCGTTTCACCCTTACCGAGGACCGAGGTCCCCGGCGGTCTGTTCTCTGTGGCACTGTCCCGCGGGTCGCCCCGGGTGGCCGTTAGCCATCACCCTGCCCTGTGGAGCCCGGACGTTCCTCGGGGAGATCCGAAGATCACCACGCGGCCGTCCGCCCGGCTCGTCTGCCGTGCCGACCATGCTACCCGCCCGGCCGGGCGGCCGGGGCAGGACCTCGGGCGGTCGTGAGGCGTTCGGCGCTTGACCTTGCCGTTGCGTCAACGTTTCTACTGGCCTCATGCGGATAGGAGAGATCGCCGCGCTCGCCGGGGTCACCTCGCGGGCGGTCCGGCATTACCACCACATCGGTCTGCTGCCCGAGCCCGGACGCCGCGCCAATGGATACCGGGTCTACGGCGTGCGTGACGCGGTGAAACTGGCCCGGATACGTCGGCTGACCGAGCTGGGGCTCACGCTGGACGAGGTCCGTGACGCTCTGGCCGACGACGACGGCCGTGAACTCCTCGACATACTCGCCGAGTTGGACGCGGATCTGGCACGGCAGGAGCGTGCGATCCGGGAACGGCGGCTGCGGCTGGCCCGGCTGCTGGACACGTCGGGCGGCTCCGGGGAGTCCATGCCGCCCGCGCTGGTGGAACTGTTGGGCACGGCGCCCGGCATCGCCTCCCCCATGGCCGTCAGGGACCGCGAGCACCTCATGCTGCTGGAGGCGATGAGCGGCGGCGATTTCTCCGAAACGCTGCGGAGCATGGCCGAGGACCCCGACCTGCCGGCCATGTACGAGCGGCTGGACGCACTGGCGGAGGCCCCGGTGGACGATCCGCGCATCGCCCCGCTGGCCGCCGATCTGGCCGCCGCCGTACCGGAGGAGGTGCTGGCCGGGGTGCTGGCGGTGGCCTCCTCCGGCGACCCGGTCACGGCGTCCGGCTTCGGTGAGGCGCTGCTGGACGAGTGCGCGCCCGCGCAGGCCGAGGTGGTGCGCCGGGTGATGGCCGCGCTGGCCGCGCGCGTGGCGGAACGTGCGGCGGGGCGGGGAACGGGGTGAGCGGGGTGAGCAGGCGGGTGGTGCGGGGTGTCGCGGGAGCCGCCCTGGCCGTGGAGGCGGTGCTGGTGGGCTGCCGGGCGGCCGGGGTCCGGACACCGGGGTCGGTCCTGGCGGGGGCGGCGGTGCTGGTGGCGTGCGCCATGGCGGTGGAGTGCGTCGCGCTGGGGCGGCTGTGGCTCGTGGCGCGGCGCGCGGGTGCCGGTCGGCGGGCGGCGGTGGGCGCGGTGGTGCGCACCGCCGTGCCGGGGCCGGTGCGCCGGCTGGTCGCGCACGAGGCACGGGCACTGCGCAGCCTCGGGCTGTGGGTGCTGCGGCGGCGCCACGGTGTGCCGGGAGACGCCCTCGCCGTGCCGTACACCGGTCCGCAGACGGCGATGGTGTACGGCCTGTTGTTCGTCGCGCTGGTCGAGACGCTGGTGCTGGCGCTGCTGATCCCGTGGCCGGTCGTGCACGCGGTGGTGCTGGTGCTGGACGCGTACGGGGTGGTCTTCGTCCTCGCGTTCCACGCGTCGTGCGTGACCCGGCCGCATGTGGTGGGGGCCGACGGGGCGTTGCGGATCCGGTACGGCGCCCTGTTCGACGTGCGGGTTCCGGCGGGGGCGGTGGCGTCCGCGCGGGTCGAACGGCGCTGCCCCGAGGGCGGATCGGCACGGGCGGGCGCCGACGGGGTGCTCGATCTCGCCGTGGGCGGCCAGACGACGGTGACGGTGGAGCTGACCGGTCCGGTGGCGTTCGTGCGACCGCTGGGGAAGCGCGGCTCGGCGCGGACGGTGCGGTTCCACGCGGACGATCCGGGAGCCGTCGTGACCGCTCTCGTGCGGGGGCCGCGGAAGTCCCCGTAGGCTGGTGCGAGGCCCTTCGCGGGCCGTTCACCTGTGCGTACGTACGAAGGGAAACGCCGTGCTGGTGCTGTTGCCGCCGTCGGAGGGCAAGGCCGCGTCGGGGCGGGGCGCGCCGCTGAAACCGGAGTCGCTGTCGCTCCCGGGGCTGGCCGCGGCGCGGGCGGCGGTCCTCGACGAACTGGTCGAGCTGTGCGTGGCGGACGAGGAGAAGGCCCGTGAGGTCCTGGGACTGAGCGAGGGGCTGCGCGGCGAGGTCGCGAAGAACGCGGAACTGCGGACGGCGGGAACGCGGCCGGCCGGGGAGGTCTACACCGGGGTGCTGTACGACGCCCTGGACCTGGCCTCGCTGGACGCGGCGGCCAAGCGGCGGGCCGGGAAGTCGTTGCTGGTCTTCTCCGGGCTGTGGGGCGCCGTGCGGGTGAGCGACCGGATTCCGTCGTACCGCTGCTCGATGGGGGTGAAGCTGCCCGGCCTGGGCGCCCTCGGGGCGTACTGGCGCGGCCCGCTGGCCGAGGTCGTGCCGGAGGTGGCCGGGGACGGGCTCGTACTGGACCTGCGGTCCTCCGCCTACACCGCCGCCTGGAAGCCGAAGGGGGAGGTGGCGGAGCGCACGGCGAGCGTGCGGGTGCTGCACTCCCAGATGGTGGACGGGGTCGAGAAGCGGTCCGTGGTCAGCCACTTCAACAAGGCGACGAAGGGCCGGCTGGTGCGGGACCTGCTGGTGTCGGGCGCACGGCCGAAGGGGCCCGCGGAGCTGGTCGGGACGTTGCGGGACCTCGGGTACGTGGTGGAGGCCGAGGCCCCGGCACGTACCGGGCGGGCGTGGTCGCTGGACGTGGTGGTGACGGAGATCCACTGACCCGGGACCGGCCGAGCCGCCGCCGAGGATGCGGATGACGCGTTGCGGCATGCGCAACGGGCGTTGCCCCGTCCTCCCCGTAGTCGTCCTGACGGACGCCGCCGACGCGGTGCCGCTCGCCCGGGCCCTGGTCGCCGGGGGCTCCCGGCCATCGAGGTCACGTTACGGACGCCCGCGGCCCTGGACGGGATCGGGGCGATCGCCGACGGGGTGCCGGACGCGGTGGTCGGCGCGGGCACGGTGATCTCGCCCCGGAACGTCGCCGACGCGGTCGCCGCGGGGGCCCGGTTCCTGGTCGGCCCGGGCTGGACGGACCCGCTGCTGGACGCCATGCGGGCGTCGGGGACGCCGTTCCTGCCGGGGGTCTCGACGACGTCCGAGGTGGTCGCGCTGCTGGAGCGCGGGGTCATGGAGATGAAGTTCTTCCCGGCCGAGGCTGCGGGCGGCACCGCCTATCTCAAGGCGTTGTCCTCGCCGCTGCCGCAGGCCCGGTTCTGCCCGACGGGCGGCATCTCGGCGGCGGGCGCCCCGTCCTATCTGGCGCTCCCCAACGTCGGTTGCGTGGGCGGCAGTTGGATGGTCCCGGCGGATGCCGTGGCGGCGAAGGACTGGGCGCGGGTGGAACGGCTCGCGCGCGAGGCGGCGGCGCTGCGCGGCTGACCGGGACCGATCCGGGCCCGGGGACGAGGACGGGAGACGCCTTGGCCCGGGACCGGGGCGGCCACGGGCAGCCCGGGCCCGGGGACAGGACCACGGGCCCCGGACCGGGGCGGGTGCCGCCGTCCGTCGCGGTACGGGGCAGGACCGGTGTCCCGGGCGGATGTGCCGCGAGCGCGGCCTACCTCAGGTGCGAGGTGTCGTTCAGCAGCCGGAGCGAGGCGTTCCCGTCCGCGTAGTACGCCACCGCGGACACCGACGCCGCCGAGAGTTCCATGCGGAACAGGGCTTCCGGCGGGGCACCGAGGGCCAGCCGGACCAGGATCTTGATCGGCGTCACGTGGGTGACGAGGAGGACCGTGCGGCCCGCGTGGCGGGCGACGAGACGGTCCCGGGCGGCCGCCACCCGACGGGTGACCTCGGCGAAGCTCTCGCCTCCCCCGGTGGGAGCGGCCTCCTCGGACGCGAGCCAGGCGTCCAGGTCGGAGCCGTGGCGTTCACGCACCTCGGCGAACGTCAGCCCCTCCCAGGCGCCGAAATCGGTCTCGCGCAGCCCCTCATCGATGCGGACCTCCAGGCCGAGCCGGGCCGCCACCGCACCGGCCGTCTCGCGGCAGCGCCGCAGCGGTGAGCTGACGATCTCCTGGATGGTGCCCCGGGCGGCCAGCGACCGGGCGACGGCCTCGGCCTGACGGCGGCCCGCCGCGGAGAGTTCGGGATCGGTGCCGCCGCTGCCCGAGAACCGCTTCTCGGGAGTGAGGGCCGTCTCGCCGTGCCGGAGCAGGACGAAGGTGGCGGGCGCGCCGAGGTCGGGGGCCGCGCCCCAGCCCACCTGGGGCGTGGCCGCCGTCGGCAGGACGGCCGCCCGCTCCGGCGCCGGGGCCGTACCCGCCGCAGGAGCCCCACCGGTGACCGCGGCCGTATCCGTGTCCGTCACCGGGGCCGCCGTCGCCGTACCCGCCGACGGCCGGGAGGCGAGGGCCGCGCGTGCCCTCGCCGCGCCCGCCGTCGCGTCACCGGGCGGGCCGGAGACCGGGGGCAGGGCGTCGGCGACCGACGGCCGGGCGGTGTCGAGGGCGGCCGTCGACACCGCCGGGTCCCACTGCTCACCACGTCGGCCCGCGTCCATCGCCTCGTTGGCGAGCCGGTCGGCGTGCTTGTTCTGCTCGCGGGGGATCCACTCGTACGTGACGGCGGAGGACGGCAGGACGCGCGCCGCCTCGGCCGCGAGCGGCTTCATGTCCGGGTGCTTGATCCTCCAGCGGCCCGACATCTGTTCCACGACCAGCTTGGAGTCCATCCGGACCCGCACCCGGAGCGCGTCCCCCGCCGACGCGTCCGGTGCCAGCGCCTTCGCCGCCTTCAGGCCCGCGATCAGGCCCTTGTACTCGGCGACGTTGTTCGTCGCGACGCCGATGTACTCCGCCGCCTCGGCGAGGGTCTCCCCCGTCGCCGGGTCGATGACGACGGCCCCGTAACCGGCGGGCCCGGGGTTGCCCCGGGATCCTCCGTCGGCCTCGACGACGAGCTGGCGCGGTGGGGTCATTACAGGCCCGACTCCGCCGTGCGGACCAGGATGCGACGGCAGTTCTCGCAGCGCAGCACGGTGTCCGGGGAGGCGGCCTTCACCTCGTTGATCTCCGTGATGTTCAGTTCGAGGCGGCAGCCCTCGCAGCGGCGCTGGTAAAGGCGCGCGGCGCCGATCCCGCCCTGCTGCTCGCGGAGCTTGTCGTACAGCTTCAGCAGGTCGGCGGGGACGGAGGCGGCGACGACCTCGCGCTCCTTGGTGACCGACGCGGTCTCCTCGTCGAGCTCCTCGGTCGCGGCGTCACGGCGGGCGGTGGCGTCGTCCGCCTTGGCCTGGACGGCGGAGACCCGGTCGGACAGCTCGGTGACGCGCTCCTGGGCGGCCTCGCGACGCTCCATCACTTCCAGGACGACGTCCTCCAGGTCGCCCTGGCGCTTGGCCAGGGAGGTGATCTCGCGCTGGAGGTTTTCCAGGTCCTTGGGCGAGGCGACCGCGCCCGAGTCGAGGCGCTGCTGGTCGCGGGCGGCCCGCTGGCGCACCTGGTCGACGTCCTGCTCCGCCTTGGTCTGCTCGCGGGCGGTGTCGCTCTCCTCGGTCTGCGAGGCGATCAACAGGTCGCGCAGCTGCGCGAGGTCGCTGGTGAGCGACTCGATCTCGGCGTGCTCGGGCAGCGACTTGCGCCGGTGGGCGAGCTGCGACAGGCGGACGTCGAGGGCCTGGACGTCGAGGAGTCGGTTCTGGTCGGCGGGCGCGGCGTTCAGTTGGGGGCTCCAGGAGAGTGGTGGGTGGTGGTGGTCCAGGGGTCGGTGACCCGCTTCGAGACGTGGACCCGCAGGTCCCATCCGTGGCGGTCGGAAATCGCGTCGAGCTGCGCGGCGGCCTGTTCGCACCAGGGCCACTCGGTGGCCCAGTGCGCGGCGTCGAGCAGGCCGAGCGGGGAGTGCTGGATGGCCTCGGACGCCGGGTGGTGGCGCAGGTCGGCGGTGAGGAACGCGTCGACGCCCGCGGCGCGCACCGCGTCGAAGAGGCTGTCGCCGGACCCCCCGCTGACCGCCACGGTGCGCACCGTGGCCGCCGGGTCCCCGGCGAGCCGGATGCCCTGGGCGGTGGCGGGCAGCCGGGCGGCGGCGCGGGCCGCGAAGTCGGCCAGGCTCTCGGGGTGGTCGAGCACACAGATCCGGCCGAGGCCGCGACGGCCCGCGGGGTCGGTGGGATCCGGTACGAGGGGCCGTTCGACGCGCAGGTCGAGGGCACCGGCGAGGGCGTCCGAGACGCCCGGGTCGGCGGTGTCGGCGTTGGTGTGGGCGACGTGCAGCGCGATGTCGTGCTTGATCAGGGTGTGCACGACCCGGCCCTTGAAGGTGGAGGCGGCGACCGTCGTCGTACCCCGCAGATAGAGCGGGTGGTGGGTGACGATCAGCTGGGCACCGAGCCGGAGCGCCTCGTCGACGATCTCCTGGACGGGATCGACGGCGAAGAGGACCCGGTCCACGTGCGACTCGGGGTCGCCGCAGACGGTGCCGACCGCGTCCCAGCTCTCGGCCCGCTCGGGCGGCCAGAGCACGTCGATCTCGGCGAGGACTTCAGACAGACGGGGCACAAGGAAAAGGCTACCTGCCCGCCGCGCGCCGTCGACCAGGGCCGCCGGTCGTCGCCGTCGGCCCGGCGGCCGGTCGCGGCCGCCGGACCGCCACAGCCGGCCGACGGCGCAGCGGAACGGGCCCGCGGCACCGCGAAGCCGGTCGCCCCGCGGGCGGGGCAGCCGCGCCGTGAGGCCGCCCCGCGCCCCGGCCGTGGCGGCTACTTCACGAGGTCGGCGCGGAGGTCGTCGAGGACCAGGTCGGCGGCCGTGACGCCGAGGCCGAGGTACCAGGTCTCGTCGGGAACGTCCTTGGCCCGGCCTTCCTTGACCGCCTCGAGGTTCTTCCACAGCGGGTTGGACTGGGTGGTGTCGCGCTCGGTGGCCTTCACGTCCCCGTAGACGCCGGTGAAGATCCAGTCGGCGTCGGCCTCGTCGATCTTCTCCGGGCTGATCTCCGCGGCGAGGTCGTCGATCTGCTGGTTCTTGGGCCGGGGCAGGCCGACGTCCTCGAGGATGGTGCCGATGAAGGACGCCTTGGCGTAGAGGCGGATCCGGTCCGGCATGTAGCGGACCATGGAGACGGTCGGCTTGTCCGGGCCGATGTCGTCACCGAGCTTCTTCGCCTTCGCCTCGTAGGCGTCGAGTTCGGTCTTCGCCTTGGCCGTCTTGTCCAGTGCCGCGGCGTTGAGGAGGTAGTTCTCCTTCCAGGTGAAGCCCGGGCGGATGGAGAACACGGTCGGCGCGATCTTGGAGAGCGCGTCGTACTTGTCGGCGGCGCGCAGCTGGCTGCCGAGGATCAGGTCGGGCTTCAGGTTGGCGATCGCCTCGAGGTTGAGGTTGTTGATGGTGCCGATGTCCTTCGGGTCGCCCGCGTCCTTCTTCAGGTACGAGGGCATGGCCGCGCTGCCCTCGGAGGGGGCGTAGCCGACCGGCTTGACGCCCAGCGAGACGACGTTGTCGAGTTCGCCGACGTCCAGCACGACGACGCGCTTGGGAGCCGCCTTGATCTCGGTCTTGCCCATGGCGTGGGTGACCGTCCGGGGGAACTCGCCCGCCTCGGCGTCCGTCCCGTATCCTGCCGTCTTCTTCGCGGCGTCGGCGAAGTCCTTGCCGCCCGTCGCGACGGCCGCCTTCTTGTCGCCGCCGTTGTCCGACTTGGCGGAGTCTTCGGAGCCCCCTTCGCCGCTCCCGCAGGCGGAGAGGGAGAGGGCGGCGGCCACCGCAAGGCCGACTGCGGCGGTGCCGCGGCGACGAAGAGACATGTCTTGCTCCAGTTGTCGATCAAGCCGTAGATCAAGCAGGTATCGCTTAGGGATGCCTAACCTTAGCCAGCCCCCCAGGATCAACCACACCCACCCCCCATCCGTCAGGGAATTACGGACATCACCACCCTTATGCGTGAAGTGCCGAGGCTCGCATTGTTCGGCTGGCAGTGCGATAACTACCGTCTGTCGCTGGAGGTGATCAGACCGTGACTGTCTGTGCCATCGAGGGCGGGCCCGCTGGGGCCACTGGGACGACCGAAGACCCCGGGGACGCGGTACCGCAGGACGACGACCCACCGCACGCACCGGCGGCGTGGCCCGCGTTCACGATCGCGGCGGACGGCTCGTACGCGGCCCGGCTCGCCGCGCGCGAGGTTCCCGGAGATCCGTGCCACGGGACCGGGGGGCCGCCCGGCGCCGCCGCGCGGGCGTGGTTCGTGGAGCGCTGGACGCTCGACGGACACGAGCCGTACGCGGTGCCGCTCCCCCTCGACCAGTCGGAGGAACCCGACTCGGACGTACTCCCGTTGACCGACGGGCGGGTGCTGATCCGGCGCCGGGTCGCGGACCGCCACGCGTTCTCGCTGCTCTACCCGACCGGACCCGGCACCGGTGAACTGTCGCTCGGCACCATCGGATGCGAGGAGCTGACGCTGTTGCCGCCGTGCCCGGACGGCACCAGCGCGTACGCCCTTTCGCCCGGTGAGCGGTCCACCACTGTCTGGCGGGTCACGGGCGGCGTCCTCGGCCCCGAGCCGGTCGCACAGGTGCCGGGACTCTGCACCGGAGGGGTCTGGCTGGACCGAGCCGGGCGGATGCTCGCCCTGGACCGGGAGTTGCCGGGCGGCGGACCGGTCAAGGCGGTGGCCGTGGACCTGGGGCGGGGCGGCGCGGTGACGCCGCTGCTCCAGATCGGACCGGACAGCGACGACCGGCTGCTGCTCGCCGACCCGGACAGCGGGCTGCTGCTGATCCGCTCGAACGCGCCGGGCCACGACCGGCTCGGCTGGGGGGTGTTGGGGAGTCGTCTGCCGGTGCGCTTCCCGGAGTGCCTGTGTCCGGCGGACGTGGCGGTGACGCCGTTCGCCGTGCAGCCGGGGCAGACGCTGACGCCGGAGGACTGCGCGGTGGCGCTGCGCGTGGACGGGGCGGCGGGCAGCTGGCTCGGGCTGTGGCGCCCGGCGGACCGCCGGCTGTTCCAGGTGGCCGCTCCCGAGGGCTGGCACGCCGGGCGCGGGGTGTGGACCCGGGACGGCGTGCTGAGGCTGCCGTACACCGACGCGAACGTGGCGTGCGGGGTGGTGTCGCTGGACGCGTCGGTGGAGCTTCCCGCGGATGCGGCGGCGGACGCGCGGGCGGGTATCGACCCCTGGGCGGGAACGGGTGCCGCGGCGGGTACGGAAAGCGGTACGCAACCGTCCGCCGCCGCCGTGCCTCTTCCTGTGTGCAGGCCGGTTCCACTGGGGCAGGCACCACTCGTGGGACGCGTGGTACCTGGTTGAGACCGACCGGCACATGGGGGGGTGGGAAAAGGAGCGGGGCTGGGTGCGTGCAGCTGCAAGGCGGAGGAGGGACGCAACGCGAAGGGGGTCCCCCCATGCCTTCAGGGCTATGGGGGAGTTGTTGACCGACGACAACGCCGCAGATGTGCGCACCCAGCCCCGCGACGCCGCCTCCCATGTGCCGGTCGGTCTAAGATTTCGGGCCTGGGCCACGCAGCCGTGTCGGCGGTCGCCGGAGGCGGCCTTGCCGTACCGCGGTGGCGAGTTCGGCCCTGGTGACACTCACACGCAAGCACGTAAGCACGTAAGCGATCACGACGGGGTGACTTCCCACATGTCTGAAGCCCGAACCGACACGACCCAGACGCGCCCGCAGGGGGCGGACGCGGAACGGGCCGAAGCCGGCGGCTCCGGAAAGCACCGAGGGGGTGTGTCGACGGACGACACGGCAATACAGCCGCACGGCCGCCACCGCCGCTCCTCCGAGGGGGACAACCGGGCGGCCTGACCGCGCGCCACATCGACAGCGACGAGGGACGGGTGGGCCCCGGAAGCCGTTCTCGGCTTCCGGGGCCCACCCGTCTCCAACTTCCGGGGCCCACCCGTCTCCGACTTCCGGAGGCCGCTCGTCTCCGACTTCCGGGGGCCATCCGCTTCGGGCTTCCGGTACGCCGGAGCGGTCGTTCCCCGTGCGCGGTACGTGGCTCCGCACCGGCACGCGGCCGGCCTTTCCCGTGCCGGTGCGTGCGCGCCCTGCTCAGCCCCGTTTCAGGCCGAGCACCTCCGCCGCCGCGAAGGTCTCGTTCGGCGGGCGGTCGGCGTAGTACGGCGAGAGCAGTTCGTCCAGCTCGTCGAAAGTGAACGCCTCCTTCGACGAGTCGAACTTCGCGGCCACCTTGGGGCGTTCGGCGATCGCGACCATTCCGCCGTGCACGACGAGCAGTTGCCCGTTGACCCCGGCCGCGGCCGGGGAGGCCAGGTAGCCGACCAGCGGCGAGACGTGCTCGGGGCCGAGCGGATCGAGCCTGCCGTCCTCCGGTTCCTGGAAGCCGGCGAAGACGTCCTCGGTCATCCGGGTGCGGGCTCGCGGGCAGATGGCGTTGGCGGTGACGCCGTACTTGGCCAGGGCGAGGGCCGTGGAGGTGGTCAGGCCGACGATGCCGCCCTTGGCCGCCGCGTAGTTCGGCTGCCCCGCCGAACCGGCCAGGAAAGCCTCCGAGGACGTGTTGACGATCCGTCCGTACACCGGGCCGCCGGACTCCTTGGAACGGGCACGCCAGTGCACCGCCGCGAAGTGCGTGGTGTTGAAGTGGCCCTTGAGGTGGACCCTGATGACGGAGTCCCATTCGTCCTCGGTCATCGAGAAGATCATCCGATCGCGCAGGATGCCCGCGTTGTTGACCAGGATGTCGAGCTTTCCGTAGGTGCCGACGGCCAGTTCCACCAGGGAGCGGGCCTGCTCGTGGTCGGAGACGTCGCCGAGGTGCGCGACCGCTCGGCCGCCCGCCGCGCGGATCTCCTCGACGACCTCCTGCGCCGGGGCCGCCGACGCCTCGCCGGAGCCGTCGCGCCCGGCCTGCCCGTAGTCGTTGACGACGACGGACGCCCCGAGCCGGGCGAGTTCCAGCGCCTCGGCGCGTCCAAGACCGCGGCCCGCGCCCGTGACGATCGCGCTCAGGCCGTCCAGAGGAAGTGACAGGGGATGTGACATCGGGTTCTCGGAACCTCTCAGAAGGGAGCGGGGGTACGGGAACGAAGCCACGGCCGGACGGGGCCGTGGCCTGGTCCTGGGCCGAGGTCCGGAACTGATCCGGGTTCCGGTTCCGGGGCCTGGGCCCGGTCCCGGACCTCGGCCCGGGCCGGATCCCGACCCCGGTCCCGGGCCGGGACGACCCGGGACCGGGGCGGACGGCGGAACGGCGGCGAGGGCTTCAGAGCTCGACGCAGGTGCGCAGCGACGTCCCGGTCCGCATCTGGTCGAGGGCGTCGTTGATGCCGTCCAGCCGCACCCGGTGGGTGATCATCGATTCGAGGTCGATCCGGCCTGCCCGCCACAGTTCGATGGCGCGTCCGTAGGAGCGGAGCACGTCGCCCCCGCCGTACATGGAGGGCAGGATGCGCTTCTCGTCGAAGAACAGCTCGAACATGTTGACCTGGAAGTGGTCGTCCAGCGCGCCCGCGCCGACGATGCAGAGGGTGCCGCCGCGCCGGGTGTTCTCGTACGCGGTGCGCGCGGTGGCCGACTTGCCGACGACCTCGAAGACGTAGTCGAAGCCCTCGCCCGCGGTGATCCGCTGCCTGGCGTCGGCGAACTCGTCGGGGGACACGGCCTCGGTCGCGCCGAACCGCAGCGCCGCCTCGCGCCGGGACGCGACAGGGTCCACCGCGACGATCTGGGCGGCGCCCTGCACCCTGGCCCCCTGGACCGCCGAGATCCCGACGCCGCCGCAGCCGATCACGGCGACCGACGAACCGGCCTCCACCCGTGCGGTGTTGATCGCCGCGCCCAGCCCCGTGGTCACCCCGCAGCCGATCAGCGCGGCGATCTCGAACGGGACGTCGTCGGGGATGGGCACCGCGCAGCCCGCGCCGACGACGACCTCCTCGGTGAAGGTGCCGGTCCCCGCGAATCCGAACACGTCCCCGCCGGGGCGCTTGAAGTTGGGGGTGCCCGCGTTCATGAAGCCTGCCAGGCAGAGATGGGTCTGACCCCGCCTGCAGGACGGGCACGCCCCGCACGCGGGCAGCCAGCAGACCAGCACCCGGTCCCCCGCCTTCAGTCCGGTGACGCCGTCGCCGACGTCGACGACCTCGCCCGCGCCCTCGTGGCCGGGGATGAAGGGGGCCGGCTGGGGCAGCACGCCGTTCATCGCGGAGAGGTCGGAGTGGCACAGCCCGGTGGCGCGGACCCGGATCCGGACCTTCCCCGGGCCGAAGCCCACCGCCTCGACGTCGTCGAGGACCTCCAGTTTGTCCTGGCCTATCTCGTGCAGTACGGCTGCGCGCATGGTGCGGCTCCCCTCATGGGCCCGGGTCGGGTACACGTCCCGCGGGCCCGTGCCTCGGGCCCGCGGACCTCTCGGAATCGGATCAGGAGTGACGGACGGGAACGGCGGAGGTGCCAGACATGCCAGACGTGCCGGAAGCGCCGGAAGCGCTGGAGGTGCCGGAGGCGCGAGAACGACGGGAACGGCAGGGGTGGCACGGGTGTCAGGTGACGGGAACGGTCAGGAGCGGCGGGCCTCAGGGAAGGTCCGCGGAGGTCTCAGGAGCCCCCGGAGTGCTCGACGCATTCGACGAAGGTGTCGCCGAGCACCGGGGCGTCGTCCCGTTCGACGGCGCTCACCTCGACCCGGACGTGGTCCTCGCCGGTCCACATCCGGATGCGGAGGGTCTCGCCGGGGAAGACGATCCCGGCGAACCGGGTGCGGTAGGAGCGGATACGGGTCACGTCGCCGCCGAGCACCGTGTCGGTGACGGCCTTGAGCGTCATGCCGTAGGTGCACAGTCCGTGCAGGATCGGCCGGTCGAAGCCGGCCCGCCGGGCGAACTCGGGGTCGGCGTGCAGCGGGTTCCAGTCACCGGAGAGACGGTAGAGCAGGGCCTGGTCCGGGCGGATCGGCCGCTCCACGACATGGTCGGGGTCGCCGGTGGGCGGGTCCGACCGTCCGGACGGGCCGCGCTCACCGCCGAAACCGCCCTCGCCCCGCACGAAGATCTGCGCGTCGTTCGTCCACAGCGGACCCTCGTCGTCGGCGGCCTCGGTACGCAGTACCAGGACGGCCGCCTTGCCCTTGTCGTACACCGCGGCGACCTTCGAGGTCTGCACGGCACCGCCCTTCACGGGGATCGGCCGGTGCACCCGGACGCTCTGCCCGCCGTGCAGGACGGCGGCGAGGTCGATGTCGATGCCGGGCGAGGAGAGCCCGCCGACGACGCCCATGCCCGCACCCGCCACCGTGGCGAAGGAGGGCAGCACCTGGAGCCGGGACTCCAGGGTGTAGCGCAGTTCGCCGGGGTCGGTGACGGCGTCGGCCCCGGCGGGACCGGTGCCCGCGCCGATGCCCAGGTGGTAGAGCTGGATGTCCTTGTGGTCCCAGCTGATCCGGGTGGAACGGGGTTCGGCGGCAACAGCCTTTTCGGCATCAATCGGCATGGGAAAGCTGCTCCTTGACGGTGGGAGACCTCGGCGCGGCCGTCCGCACCGTCGACCGCACCGAGGCCGTGCGGGACCGGCCGTCACACTCGTTCTAGAACGTGTTCCAGCCGATGACTCCCATGTATAACGCAGCCCCCAGTCGATGTGAAGACTATTTCTGACGACACGTCAGATCTGGTCTCGGTCGCCTCCCCGGAGGCGTGCGCCTGGCCCGGCCGGCCTCGGTTCCTGGCGCCGGCGGGCCAGGCCCTCGGTCGCCGGTTCCACCACATCGCCCGATCGCGGGGAGGGCTTCGGGCCGGGCCCGACGGGAAGGACCTGTCGGGCCCACCGTGCGTCTCCCCGGGGCGTTCAGCGGCGCGGGTGGAAGACGAACTGCTTGCCGGGGCCGTCACCGGGCAGTTCGAATCCTCCGGCCTCCTGCAGCGACAGGAACGGGATCTCGGCGTCCTTGGGCAGCGCCTGGGCCTTCCCGGTGTCGAGCGGGACGGCGACGGGCACGTACCCGGACGGCGAGTCGGCCTTCTGGTAGCCGTAGGCGATGCCGTCGTCGCCCACGGACACCAGTTGGACCGGCGCCGCTGCCTGGTCGTCAAGACAATGCGCCTGGTCCCGCTCGAAGTCCACGGCGAGCGTACCGGCGACGGCGTAGCGGCCGTTCGGCGACAGGACGGGTTTGAAGAGGCCGTACGCCGGCCCCGCTTCCGTGTCGCACCTCAGTGACGTCTTCAGCTTCCCGGACTTCAGGTCGTGCACGGCCATCACCGCCGTCGCGCCCCAGCCCGCCACGCCCTTGGGCGGGTTCCAGGAGGCGATGACGTGGCCACCGAGGATCTGCCACACGCGGTCCCCAGGGGCGGCCGAGTTGGTGCCCGGCGGAACGGCGTCACGCGACAGCCAGACCCCGCCGACACCGAAGCCGCCTGTGTCGAGCGCTACCACCGGGCCGTCCGGGGACAGCCCGGCCACTTCGCCGCTGCTGCAGCTGTCGCGCCCCTCGCCCGCGCAGACCGGAGGCAGTTCCACCTTTCCCTCCGCATACGTCTGGACGCGATTCTCCGAAATGTCGATCGTCGCGGAATCCGGGGCGGCATGCATCGGGCGGAGCCAGCGGACCGCGACCCCGTTCCCGCCGGCATCGACCGTCACACCGCTCTTGTCGGCGTCCGCCGGAATGGCGACCGTGCGGACGGGAGCGACGTCCTTCCCCGAGGAGTCGGCCGGGTAGAAGACGAAGGAGACCACCTTCGACTCCTCGTCACCGGAGGTCTCCGCACCGGACGCGGCCTCGCCCTTTCCCTTGCCATAGGCCCAGAGGGCGACGTACTCGCGGCCGTCCTCGTTCACGACGAGCAGCTGAGGCACCACGTCCTCGTCCTCGCCGTCCTCCGGGGCCGGCGGCTGCCACTGCGCGCTGCTCCAGCGGAGCTTGCCGGTGACCGCGTCGCGTGCCTCGACGACGTAGCTCCCGCCCTTTCGCTGGAGGAAGGCGACGACACCCGCCTCGGGCACAGCCTCCACCGGCGGGCGGGAGGACACCCGCTCCTCCGGAAGCCAGTCGAGGGACGCGTACCAGCCCTTGGTGGTGTCGAAGCCCTCCGGTGCCTTCACCGACGGCTTCGGGGACGCCCCCGCACTCGGCGAGGAGCCGCCCGAGGCCCCGTTCCCGGCCTTGTCATCAGCACCGCCACTGCCGCAGGCCGCCAGCAGTCCGGCCGCCACCGCGGCGGCGACTGCTCTTCTCACGGTCTTCAACGCGCCCCTCCTTCTGGCGCGGGGGAGCGAACAGACCGGCACCCCCGCGCCACACGCAAGATCAACAAAGACTCAGAAGATACAGCAGCTCTCCGAGCAGCGGTTTACCTGATACGGAGGTGTGGAGGTGTCGGAGAGAGACGGTGTCGAACTCCTTACGGACGGCACGTCAGTGGGCGCGCGGGTGTGGGAGAGGCCTGGCGAGGAGCCATTGCCGTCGGCTCCTCGGACATCGTCCGGCTCCGCAACGGCCTGGACACCTTGATGACCCTGGACGCCTCACGGGGTGGTCATGAAGGGCTGGAGCGGGCCGCACCGACCGGAGCCGAGGACGCACTCGCCGAGGACCAGGGCATGATGCGTGTTCCGGGCGGCGCGGCAGCAGAGGTGGTTGGAGGGTCCGACTCAGAGGGACGCAGGGTCCGGCTCAGGGCCGGGCGGGCCGGTGGCGCGGCAGCCAGAGGGCCATCAGCAGCAGCCCGCCCAGCAGGACGGCGGCGGCCGTGCGGAACGCGAGCGCGTACCCGGCGGTGAGTTCCTCGGGCCCGGTGCCGCCCGCGGTGCGGGCGGCAGCGACGGTGGAGAGCACGGCGAGACCGAGCGCGCCGCCCATCGTGCGGGAGGTGCCGACGAGGCCGGAGACGAGACCGGACTCGCCGGGTGCCACGCCCGAGATGGCGAGTGAGGCGAGCGGGGTGAGTGCCAGGCCCGCGCCGGCCATCATCAGGATGCCCGGCAGACAGACCGCGGTGAGATACGAGCCCTCGGCACTCATCGTGGACTGCCAGCCGAAGCCCGCGGCGGCGGCGGCCGTACCGATGAGCGCCAGGTTCTTCGCACCGACCCGGGCCATGATCGGTGGTGCGCACTTCGAGCCGAGGACCACGGCCAAGGACGTGGGGAGCAGGGCGAGTCCGGCCTTCAGCGGGGTGTAGCCCAGCACCGTCTGGGCGTACACCGTCATGAAGTACCACATCGCGAACGTGCTGGAACCGATGACGAACGTCGCCGCGTTCGCCGAGGCCACCGCTCGCGCCCCGAGCACCCTGAGCGGCATCAGCGGCTCGGCCGACCATGCCTCCACCACGACGAACACGACGAGCACGGCCACCCCGCCGAGCAGCGGCACCAGGGTCCGCGCCGCCGTCCAGCCCGCTTCCTCGGTCTGCACGATGCCGTAGGCGACGGCCGCGAGGCCCACCGTGACCAGGACCGCGCCCAGGTAGTCGATCCGCCGCCGTTCGCCCGAGCGGCCCTCGACGAGCACGAGTGCGGAGCCGGCCAGGACGAGCGCCCCGATGGGCACGTTGACCAACAGGACCCACCGCCAGGAGAGCAGGTCGGTCAGCACCCCGCCGATCAGTCCGCCGGCCGCGCCGCCGCCCGCGCCGACGGCCATCCAGGTGCCTATGGCCTTGGTCCTGGCGGGGCCCTCGGGGAACACGGCGGTGAGCAGGGTCAGGGTGGCGGGGGCGAGCACGGCAGCGCCGAGCCCCTGCGCGGCGCGCGCGGCCAGTAGCTGCCAGCCCTCCTGGGCGAGACCACCGGCCAGGGAGGCGGCGGTGAACAGTCCGAGGCCGGTGAGGAACATCCGCTTGCGGCCGTAGATGTCGGCGGCGCGTCCGCCGAGCAGCATGAACCCGGCGAACGCGATGGAGTAGGCGTTGAGCACCCACTGCAGTCCCGCGGGGCTCATTCCGAGGTCGGTGCGCATGGACGGCAGGGCGACGTTGACGACGGACACGTCCAGCACGACGAGGAACTGACCGACGCAGGCGGCGAGCGCCGCCGCCCAGGTACGGGTGTTCGGTCCGGTTCGCGGGGGCGTGGATGTGGTGACGTCAACCATGGCCGTCATCCTCGCAGCAGTCCCGCACCTCGTACATCGCCGTACGGACCGGCCGGGTCCGGACCGGTCACGGGCGCACCGGCCTGCTGCCTCCGCTACCTCCACTACCGGGTTTATTCGCAGTGCACCGGGCTTCATCCCGGTGGTGAAGCGAATCTGAGAACTGCTCTGAGCTCAGCTGTGTGCACGGGTCTGCACT
>NZ_JBIARH010000002.1:0-126531 GCF_042889785.1 Streptomyces sp. NPDC002476
CCGAGCCCGAGGTCGATGCCCAGCTCGGGCGTCGTCTGCGCCAGCACCTCCAACGGGCCGGTCTCCACGATGAAACTCGCGAAGTACCGGCCCGCACTGTCCTTGACCACGCTCACCGTGGACGGCGTGGAGGGCAGCGTGCGGGACCACTTCACCCGCACGTCCCCGATCTTCGGCAGGCGCAGCTTCTGTCCCGGGGTGATGGACCAGCGGGCGTTCGCGGTGAACCGGACGGCCTGCCGGGTGTCCTTGCGGGACTTGTACCGGGGCGCGCCCATGCGCGGGCGCTTGCCCTTCAGGCCGTCGAAGAAGTTCTTGTACGCCGTGTCCAGGTCCCTCAGGGACTGCTGGAGGACGACCGCCGACACCTCGCCGAGCCAGGCCCGTTCCGCAGTGTTCTTCGCCTCGGTGATGAGCCGCTTCGAAAGGTTTCCGGTCTTCGGGAACGGCAGCCCCTCGCTGCGGGCGGTCTCCCGAGCCCTGAGGGCGTCGTTGTAGACCACCCGCGCACACCCGAACGCACGTGCCAACGCCGTGCGCTGACCGGCGCTCGGGTACAGGCGGAAGCTGTACCGAAGCTGCACGCGGATCACGATACACAATTGGTTTATGGGTATCGATGAGAACGTTCGTACAGGCCGCCACTGCGTTTTCCGCATGCATGTCCACTTGGTTTTCGTAACGAAGTACCGGCACTCCGTCTTCGCCGACCGGCATCTGACGCGCTGCGAAGAGATCATGCGGGCCGTGTGCGAGGACTTCGAGGCCGAACTGGTGGAGTTCAACGGCGAGGCCACCCACGTCCACCTGCTGGTGAACTTCCCGCCGAAGGTCGCCGTGTCCAGGCTGGTGAACTCCCTCAAGGGCGTGTCCTCCCGCAGGCTCCGCCAGGAGTTCCCGGATCTCGTCCGCCACTACTGGCGGGCGCAACGCCTCTGGTCCGGCTCGTACTTCGCCGGGTCGGTCGGCGGTGCGCCGCTCAGCATCGTGAAGCAGTACATCGAGCAGCAGAACCGGCCGCTCTGACGCCGGCCGAGGTGAACAGTACGGACCCGTGTCCACAGCCGAGGTCAGAGCAGGCCAAAGATTCGCTTCACCACCGGGCTGAAGCCCGGTGCACTGCGAATAGACCCGGTAGCGGGGTGGGGATTCCCCTCGTGGAGTGAAGCCGAGGGAGCGGGAACGCGCCGGGCTCCGCACGGCAGGCGACGGTTCGAAGACAGTCCCCGGTCCCGTGCCCGCGCGAGCAGGGTGAGCGGCCCGGCCCTCCCGCCGGTCGGGCCGCTCACGCGTCCGATGGGGGAACGTCGGTCGCCTGTGCGGGTGATCGGTGCCCGCCGCGGGGCCGGCGCGGCCGGCGCGGCCGCTCAGTGGGCCGCTCAGTGGGCCGCTCAGTCGTCGGCTCCGTCGCCGGGGGCGTCGGCGGTGCGCTCGTTGATGCGGACGGAGAGACCGTAGTCCAGTTCGGCCCCGTCGACCAGCAGGGCCTCGACCGTGCGCGTCGCCGGGTCGATGTCCGCCACGACGCCCTCGCCCGCGTACCGCGGATAGCCCGACGCGCCCGTCTCACCGGTCGCCGCCACGACGGCCGAACGGAGGACGACGGTGTCACCCCTCCCGGTGTCGTCGGTCTCGTCCGCTCCGGTTCCGGTACCGGACGTGTCCGTCGCGCCACCGGCCCCGGAGGTGTCCTTCCCGGCACCGGTCTCCGACGCGTCCTTCCCGGCGTCCGTCGCGGACGTGTCGGCGGCTTTCTCGGTGAATCCGGGAACGAGCAGGATCTCGTAACTCTGCGGATGGCTCATGGTCACGACGCTAGGCAAGCGGCGCGCGGTGCGCACGTCGCCGCTCCCCCGGGGCGGGCGCGCTCCCCGGCCCGCGCGTGGCGGACGGGGAGGCGGGGCGGATTCAACTGGATTCGCGGTGGACCACCTCGGCCCTGAGCAGGTCGTGGCACTCGGGGGCGCCACCGGGCTGCCGCACCAGCCGGTCGACGAGGTCCGCGAGCGGCTGGGCCGTGGCCGCTTCGGTCCGTACGGTGCTCAGCCGGGGCCGCAGCAGCCGGCCGAGCATCAGGTCGTCGGCGCCGATCACGGCCGTCTCGCCGGGCACGTCGACCCCGGCGTCCTGGAGCGCCCGCATCAGGAGCATGGCGTAGGCGTCGTCGTACGCGAACACGGCGTCGAGCCGCAGGGCGCGCCAGCGGGCGGCGAGCCGGGCGGCGGAGTCCTCCTCGTACCGCAGCGGCAGGGGTTCGACGAGGGCCGCGTGGTTCCGTACGGCGTGCCGGGCCCCGGAGAGCCGGGGTTCGGCGTACGGGGCGAGGCCCTGGTCCTCCGGCATGATCACTCCGATGCGGCGGCGGCCGCGGGCCAGCAGATGGCCGACGGCCCGGCCGCCGATCTCCCGCTGGTCCATGACGAGCGCGTGGGCGCCGGCCACCGGTCGTGGGCCGAGGGTGACGACGGCTCTGGCCCCCGATCTCCGGAGCGTGGATATGCCCTGCGGGGTGAGGGCGATGGTGCCGGGTGCGACGACGGCGACGGGGCGCAGTTCGGCCCAGGCGAGGGCCGCCTCGTCGGCGCCCAGGCCGGTGCTGCCGTACTGGACCACGGTGTAGTCGAGGCCGCGCAGACCGGATTCGAGTTCGCACAGGAAGCGGTGGTGGAGCGGGCCGGCCGGGAGGTCGACGGTGGGCAGCAGCACGGTGCGGCTGTGTCCCGCGCGCAGGCTGCGGGCGGCGGCGTGCGGGACGTAGCCGAGTTCGGTGGCGGCCGCCCGGACCCGGCGCCGGGTGGACTCGCTGATCCGCACGGTCGTGCTGTCGTTCAGTACGTACGACACGGTGGCCCGGGAGACGCCGGCGAGGCGTGCCACATCCGCGCTGGTCGGGACGGGGCCCTCGGTGGGTTGCTTCGGTAACTGGCTCATGGCGTCGGGCAGTCTCGCAGACCCGGGCACCGGGAGCGGACCGATCGCGCCGACCTGACGCCCCGTCGGACCCGGGGCACCGCCGGACCGGCCCGGTCCGCGGCCCCGCCCGCCGGACGGTCCGGGGTCGGGTGTCGGGTCTCGGGTGTCGGATTCCACGGTGTGGGGGTTGAACGCGCAGCACCATGACGACCACGCCGACGACGCGGCCTTCGTCCCCGGCCGCACCGGCTCCTTCGCGACTCGTGAGACCGACCCGCGCGACGTGGGCCCGGTCCGCGGCCCCGCCGGTCCGGGCCGTGGGACGGCTCGGGTCGGCCGTCCTGGGTCGATCTGGACCGCTTACGACCTCACCCGCGATAGGCAGTGGATCAGCGAGCGGCGCCGTGCGGCTTCGAATCCAGGGCGGAGGAGGGAGGCGGATGGGGTCTCCCCTGCTCGAACGCAACTGAGAGCTCGGGGAAGGGGCGTCGTTGACCGACGACAACGCCGGAGGCGGAGTTGCAGGGCGTCGGGAGCCCGCTCTCTATCGCGGGTGAGGTCGTTGCTGCGGGTGCACGAGGACGGGATGCGGCGCGAGGCGTGCGCCCTGGACCGCGAGCGGTTCGGCCGGGTCGTCGGCCGGCTGCGGGAGCGCTACGGCCGGCACTGACTGTCGAACACCCGCGCAAAGGCGGACCGGGTGGCGGAATCCGGGGCACGGTCGAGGATGCCGAAGACGATCTGCTCGAAGTGCCCGGCGAACCGCCCGCCGTCGAGGAGCAGCGACCGGAACGCCCGGGCCACTTGCTCCGGATCGTTGCGGAACACACCGCATCCCCAGGCGCCCAGCACCAACCTGCGGTAGCCGCGCACCGCCGCCACCTCCAGGACGCGTTCGGCGCGGGAGGCGAGGACGGCGGGGATGCGGTGGGCCTCCTCGGGGGTGCGGTCCCGGACGACCCCGGCGTTGGGCGCCGGGGAGGTGAGGAAACCGACGGTGTACGGGATGTCGAGCAACCGCCCCCGGTCGTCGCGGAAGACCGGCACGCCCGGTGAGTGGATCACCCGGTCGGTGTAGAGGGCGCTGCGCTCCGCGCGGTGACGGGCGTAGTACTCGGGCGCGCGCAGCAGTGTGGCGTGGAGGGCCGACGCGCGGCACAGAGCCTCTTCCTGGGCCTGTGCGCCGTTGAGGTAACCGCCACCGGGGTTACGGGCGGAGGCGTAGTTGAGGACGGCGATCCGGCCGGGGGTCTCGCCGGTCATCCGGTGCGCCGCCCGCAGACTGCTCTCGTCGGTCACCTCGATGGCGGGGGTGCGGTCGGTGTCGAGTGCCGCCACGGGCACCGGCTGCGGACCGTACAGCCGGGTGCCCGAGAGCGCGGCCGTGACGGCGCGCTCGATGTCCACCTCGCGTCCGTCCGGCGTGCGGTAGCGGCCGGCCGCCACGATCTCCTCGGTCTCGCGCGCGATGGCGCGCAGCCGTGTGCTCATCGATACTCCCCCGTGTGGTGCATACCGGGCATCGTCGTCGCTCCGGGGGCACCCGCGCAATCGAATTTCCGACGCGGAAGGGCACTCTTGTGCGATCCCTCCGCGGGGGTTTGGGTGGTACGGACGAACCGAGCAGAAGGAGGTCCCGGCATGTCATCCGACGGCGTATCGGGCGACCACGGTCCGCCCGTCCATGCCCCGCCCCTCGACGAGGGCGGGGCGGAGGACTTACTGCGTTGCATCTGTTTCAAGACCGGGCCGCCCCGCACCGTCGGGGTCGAACTCGAATGGCTCATCCACCACCGGGACCGGCCTCGCGTCCCGGTCCCGCCCGAACGTCTCGACGCCGCCCGCGCGGCCCTGCGGGAGCTGCCCCTGAGCGCGGCTCTCACCTTCGAACCCGGTGGCCAGCTGGAGCTCAGCTCGCGGCCCGCGAACTCCCTGATGGCCTGTGTGGAGGCCGCGTCCGCCGACCTCGCCGCCGTGCGCGGCGCCCTGGATGGACTGGATCTCGCACCGGTGGGGCTCGGTCTCGACCCCTGGCATCCCCCGCGCCGCGTGCTGCGCGAGCCGCGCTACGACGCCATGGAGGTCTCGCTGGACCGGTCGGGCCCGGCCGGGCGCGCCATGATGTGCAGCACCGCGTCCGTCCAGGTCTGCCTGGACGCCGGGGAGGAGGAACCCGGCCCGCTGGGCTACGCGCGGCGCTGGCAGCTGGCCCACCTGCTGGGTGCGGTGCTGGTGGCGGTCTTCGCCAACTCGCCCCTGCGCCGGGGCCGTCGCACACCGTGGCGGTCCGCCCGGCAGTCGCTGTGGGCCGAGCTCGATCCGCGGCGGTCGCTGGCCCCGGCCGGTCATCTGCCGCCCCGCCACGCCTGGGCGACGCACGTCCTGGACTCGCCGGTGATGTGCGTCCGGGACGACACCGGGCCGTGGGTCGTGCCGGACGGTCTGACCTTCCGCGAGTGGATCCGCACCGGCGCTCCGAGACCACCGGTGCGTGCCGATCTCGACTACCACATCAGCACCCTCTTCCCGCCGGTGCGCCCGCGCGGGCATCTCGAACTGCGCATGATCGACGCGCAGTCCGGCACGGACGGATGGCTGGTACCGCTCGCCGTCACGACCGCTGTGTTCGACGATCCGGAGGCCGCCGAGACCGTGTACCGCGCCGTCAAGCCGCTCGCCGAGACGGCGGGACCGAGGCCCGCCCCACGCAATCCGTTGTGGGTGGCCGCAGCCCGTGACGGGCTGAGCGACCCGGAGTTGCGGGCGGCGGCCACCGTCTGCTTCGAGGCCGCGCTGGAGGCACTGCCCCGGATCGGGGCGACCACGGCCGTGCGGGACGCGGTCGCGGAGTTCGACGACCGCTTCGTCGCGCGGGGCCGCTGCCCGGCCGACGATCTTCCCTGGCTGCTCACACCGCGACCGGCGGAGGGCTCCGGCCACTTCGAGGGACACCGCTCATGACCCGCTCCCCCGCACCCGACACGTCCGGCCCCGCCCCCTCGGCCGGGCCGGACCGGACGGAATCCATGGACACCGAGACGCTCCGCGAGCGCGCCCTGGCCGCGCTGCTCGCCGCCCGGGAACGGACCGCGCTGCTCACCGACAGCGTGGACGACCACGAACTGACCGCACAGCACTCACCGTTGATGTCCCCGCTGGTCTGGGACCTCGCGCACATCGGCAACCAGGAGGAGCTGTGGCTGCTGTGCACGGTGGCGGGCCGGGAGGCGATGCGCCCGGAGATCGACGGGCTGTACGACGCCTTCCAGCACCCCAGGGCGACCCGGCCCTCGCTGCCGTTGCTGCCGCCCGCCGAGGCCCGCTCGTACGCTGCGGAGGTGCGGGACCGCGCGCTGGACGTCCTCGACGGTACGGTGTTGCGCGACGACCGTCCGCTGCTCCGGTCCGGGTTCGCTTTCGGAATGATCGCCCAGCACGAACAGCAGCACGACGAAACGATGCTGATCACCCATCAACTGCGGTCCGGTCCGGCGGTGCTCACCGCTCCGGAACCGCCCGCGCCCACCGACGCGGGCCCCTCGTCCGCCGAAGTCCTGGTCGAAGGCGGCCCGTTCACGATGGGCACGTCGACCGAGCCATGGGCCCTGGACAACGAGCGCCCCGCCCATGTGCGCGACGTACCGGCGTTCTTCATCGACACCGCCCCGGTCACCTGCGGCGCGTACCTGCGTTTCGTCGAGGACGGCGGCTACGCGCAGCAGCGCTGGTGGACCCCGCAGGGCTGGGCGGTGGTCCGCGAGCACGAGCTGACCGCCCCGCTGTTCTGGTACCGGGACGCCGGCCAGTGGCTGCGCCGCCGCTTCGGGGTGACCGAGCCGGTGCCCGAGCGCGAACCCGTGCTCCACGTCAGCTGGTACGAGGCGGACGCGTACGCCCGCTGGGCGGGGCGTCGGCTCCCCTCGGAGACGGAGTGGGAGAAGGCGGCGCGCCACGACCCGGCGTCGGGGCGTTCACGGCGCTATCCGTGGGGCGACGAGGACCCGGCCCCCGAGCGGGCCAACCTGGGCCAGCGCCATCTGCGCCCGGCCCCGGCGGGCGCCTACGCGGCCGGGCAGTCGGCCCTGGGCGTGCGGCAGCTGATCGGCGACGTGTGGGAGTGGACCGCGAGCGACTTCCTGCCGTACCCGGGCTTCTGCGCGTTCCCGTACCGCGAGTACTCCGAGGTGTTCTTCGGACCGGCCCACAAGGTGCTGCGAGGCGGTTCGTTCGCCGTGGATCCTGTGGCGTGCCGGGGGACGTTCCGCAACTGGGACCTGCCGGTGCGGCGTCAGATCTTCTCCGGATTCCGCACCGCAAGGGATGCATGATGTGCCGTCATATCGCTTTTCTGGGGCCGCCGATGACACTCGGCGAGGTGCTGACCCGGCCGCCGCACGGCCTGGTGCGCCAGTCCTGGGCGCCGCGCCGCCAGCGGCACGGAACGGTCAACGCCGACGGTTTCGGCGTCGGCTGGTACGCGGACGGCGACCCGGTGCCGGGCCGGTACCGGCGCGCGGGCCCCGTCTGGGGCGACGAGACGTTCGCCGACCTGGCCCGGGTGGTGCGCACCACCGCGCTGCTGGCCGCGGTGCGCGACGCGACCGAGGCCGCTGCCGGCGGGGAGGCCGCCGCCGCGCCGTTCGCCGCCGGCGAGGTGCTGTTCAGTCACAACGGCGCGGTGAAGGGCTGGCCCGGCTCCGTGGCCCCGCTCGCCGCCGCACTGCCACCGGCCGAGCTGCTGTCCCTGACCGCCCGCTGCGACTCGGCCCTGGTCTGGGCCCTCGTTCGGCACCGCCTGGCCGACGGGGACCCGCTGCCGCAGGCGGTGGCGGACACCGTGCTCGACGTGGCGTCGGCTGCGCCCGGCTCACGCCTGAACCTGCTGCTGACCGACGGCACCTCGATCGTGGCGACGGCCTGGGGCGACACCCTGTGGTACCTCACCGGCCCCGGTCCGCGCACGGTCGTGGCCTCGGAGCCGTACGACGACGACCCGCGCTGGCGCGAGGTCCCCGACCGGACGCTGCTGACGGCGAGCCGCGCCGACCTTCTGCTGACCCCGCTCAAGGAGCCGACCCAGTGAGCCCCTTCCTGCTGACCCGCACCCTGCCGGAGGACGCGACGGACGCGGCGCTGCGCGCCGACGTGCTGCACGGCCTGACCCGGTACCCGAAGACGCTGCCGCCCAAGTGGTTCTACGACGCGCACGGCAGCGAACTCTTCGAGGAGATCACCCGGCTTCCCGAGTACTACCCGACCCGTGCCGAGCGGGAGATCCTCATCGACCGCGCCGAGGAGATCGCCCGGGTCTCCGGGGCTCGGACCGTGATCGAGCTGGGGTCGGGCTCGTCGGACAAGACCCGGCACCTGCTGGACGCGCTGCCCGGGCTGCACAGCTACGTACCGGTCGACGTGAGCGAGAGCGCGTTGCGCGGCGCGGCCGAGTCGCTGCTGGCACAGCGGCCCGGGCTCTCCGTGCACGCGCTGATCGCCGACTTCACGGGTGGTCTGGCGCTGCCGGGGACCCCGGGGCCGCGGCTGGTCGCGTTCCTGGGCGGCACGATCGGCAATCTGCTGCCGGACGAGCGGGCGGTGTTCCTGAGGTCGGTGCGGTCCTTGCTCTCCCCCGGCGACGCTCTGCTGCTGGGCACGGACCTGGTGAAGGACGAGAAGGTGCTGGTCGCCGCGTACGATGACGCGGCGGGGGTGACGGCCGAGTTCGACAAGAACGTGCTGCGGGTCGTCAACCGGGAGCTGGGGGCCGACTTCGACCCGGCGGACTTCGAGCACGTGGCGCTGTGGGATCCCGAGCGGGAGTGGATCGAGATGCGGCTGCGGGCCCGTTCGACGCTGACGGTGAAGATCCCGGCCCTCGGCTTGGTGGTGCCCTTCGAGGCGGACGAGGAGATGCGTACGGAGGTGTCGGCCAAGTTCCGCGAGGACGGTGTCCGCGCCGAGCTCGCCGGGGCCGGCCTGCGGCTGGATCAGTGGTGGACGGATTCCGGTGAGCGGTTCGCGCTGTCGCTGGCGACGGCCGTCTGAACGAGACGGGCCAGGGTCCGGCGGTCCGTCGGGCCGTCGGCCGGGAGCGGCGGCAGGACGTGGACCTCGGCGGTCAGTCCGGCGGACGTCACCACCCGCCAGAGCGAGGCCGTGAGCGGATCGTCGCCGACGAACGCGGCCGCGCCGGCCGCGGCAGGGCGCTGGGCCGGAGCGGACCCGTGGGGCCCGGGCGCCCGGTCGCCGTGCGGGACGCCGCGCAGCGGCCCGGCCCGGTAGCTGATGCGCACCGGCCGGATCTCGGCGTGCGCGTCGATCGCGGCCTGCGGGGGCTTCGCCTCGTCCGCGTCCTTCGGGCCGTCGCCGAGCGCCTGAAGCTTCTTGCAGAAGCTCATGCCGCGCAGCGCCTCGGGGCTGTCCAGGGCGCCTTCCCACGCGCCGGAGCCGTCGTAGGCGAGCTCGCCGCCCTCGTCCCAGATGAATCCGGCGAGTACGTACCAGTTCTGGCCGGCGAGGTAGATGCCCTGGTCGCCGTTCCGGCCGAGCTTCTCGGTGTCCGCGATCCACTCGTCCCTGGTCTTCGGCGGGGATTCGATACCGGCCCGCTCGAAGAGTTCCTTGTTGTAGATCACCACTCGATCGGCCGCGTACCACGGAATTCCGTACTGGACCCCGTCGATGCTGCCGGGGTCGGCGAGTCCGGGCAGCCAGTCCGCGCCGCCCAGGTCACGCACGGACTCCAGCGTGAGGTCGCGCAGACCGCCGCTCTCCGCGTACTGGGGCACACCCTGCACACCAATCCCTCGCGTACCCGGGCAGGGTGGGGCACCTTGGTAGAAGCGAGAGGGGACAAACCATGTCGAACCACACGTATCGAGTCACCGAGATCGTGGGGACCTCCCATGAGGGCGTCGATGACGCCATCCGCAGAGCTGTCGCACGGGCCTCGCAAACGTTGCACAATCTCGACTGGTTCGAGATCACCGAGGTTCGCGGAGAGATCAGGAATGGCCGGATCGAGCACTATCAGGTGGGGCTGAAAGTAGGCTTCCGACTCGACGAACCAAGCTGAACCACCACGGCCGGCGGGGACCGTCGACGCACCGACCGGCGCGAACCGTCGGAACACCGGATGTCCGCCGCCGGAGCACGGACCGCCGGAACCCTCGAAGGTCAGGTACGCCCCTGACGCTCCTGCGCTTCCACGAGCGCGGGCGACACCGCGCCCCAATCGGCCCGCACCACCGCGAAACCGACCCGCTGCGCCGCCTCGCAGACGAGCTCGTCGTCGTCGACCAGCATCCGCACCTCTCGCTCGCGGCCCAGCCGCTTCAGGACGTCCAGCTTGGTGTGCCGGGCCGGCCTGCGGTCGTCGTTGCGGCGCATGTACAACTTCCCCTCGGGCAGCCCGTGTCCGGCCAGCCAGGCCAGGGTGTCCCGGCGACACCGCTCGGGCCTCCCCGTGAGGTACCTGATCTCGCACTCGTCGGCGCTGCCCAGGACGAGTCGTACGCCCTCGGGGAGCGGCGGATCGTCGACGGCCGCGGCGAAGAAGGCGTTCCAGTCGCGCCGGGCCCCTTCCAGGTGGTACTGGCGGTGGCCGGTGTCCGCGAGCGTTCCGTCCAAGTCGAATACGGCCAGGGGCCGGTGTTCGTCTCTCACCGCTCCATCACATCAGATCGGCGACGCACCCAGGAGCGCCGGTATCAGGTCCGACGCGTCGTGCGCGCCGGGTCCGGGCTCGGGGTGTGTGGAATGCGTCTCCAAGCACCGGAGCATCCGCGGGTCGGGCATCGGGCTCCGGGCGATGCCCGACCCCGGCGGCACGCCCGCGCGCGGACCGCGGCGTACGGTCGGGGCCGACCGGCCCGGGGCCCGGAGGGCCGTCGGATCCGGGGAGCCGGGCCGCCGCCGAGCCCCGGGAGCCGGCCGGCGCTCACGCGGATCCGTCCGCTACGAACCGCGCGCACCCGCACGCGGATGTGTGATCATGTACGTGCGTTCCGTATGGTTGGCAAAAAGTTGTGCAGGATGCGCGTGGAACCCGACGCATCTGTAAAGCTATATTCAGCTTTGTGGCATCCAACGTTCAACATGTGAAGCGAATACTCCTGCGCTCCGGGAAGAGTCCCTATGACGTCGTCCCCGTGGAGCGCGCTCTGCACGAGGACGTATTCGCCACCAACGCGGGCAATCTGATCTTCAGCGATGCCGCGCACAAGCTCCTGGAGACGCCGCGCGCGGAGGTGGTGTCGAACGGCATCGCCACCCGGGTCGCCGACGCCGAGCGCATCAACAGCGAGTACGACGTGTTCGTCGTGCCGCTGGCCAACGCCTTCCGCCCGTCCTTCGAGCGGCAGTTGGCACGCCTGACCCAGCTCATCACCAAGCTGAGGATCCCGGTCGTCGTCCCGGGCGTGGGGGCCCAGACCGGGGTCGACTACTCGGCGGAGCGGCTGCGTCCGATGAAGGACACGGTCTACGCGTTCGTGTCGGCGGTGCTCGACCACAGCGCCTCCATCGGCGTGCGCGGCGAGTTCACCGAGCGGTATCTGCGCGACATGGGCTTCCGTGACGTGGACGTCATCGGCTGCCCCTCGATGTTCCTCCACGGCCCCCGGCTGGACATCCGCGCGAAGGCCGGGTCGCTCGGCCCCGGGTCCCGGATCGCCGTCAACGGATCGCACGACGCGGTGCGCAAGCACAAGCTCGGGCAGATCATCGACCGCGCCCACGCGCGCTACCCCCACCTCCGGTTCGTCGGCCAGAACCTCTCCGACGCGCGCCAGCTGCACTGGCGTGACCTGTCGCACCCCAACGCCGCCGTGACCGGCATCCCCACCCACCCCGACCACCCCATGTACCGGGAGGACAAGGTCCGGGTCTACATCGATCCGGTCACCTGGACGAACGACCTGCGGGGCTTCGACTTCTCCTTCGGCTCCCGCATCCACGGCAACATCGCGGCGCTCCTCGCCGGAACCCCCGCCACCGTGCTCTGCGGCGACTCCCGGACCCTGGAACTGTGCCGCTACTTCGACATCCCGCACCGGATGCTGACGAAGGTGCCCACCGGCATCGACCCGGCCGAGCTGTACGCGGAGGCGGACTTCGGACCGCTCAGGCGCGGACACCAGGAGCGGTTCGAACGGTTCACGGACTTCCTGGACAGGAACGGCCTGGAGAACACCTTCTCCCACGGCGACGGCGGTGCGGCGTTCGAGGAGCGAATGAGCGCCCTGGCCTTCCCCCCGGGGATCCGGCCGTGGAACGGCGACGACGCCGCGGCGATGGGCGACCGTCTCAACTGGCTGCAGACGCAGCTGACGGAGCTCGCCGCGCAGAACACCGTGCTCAAGCGCCAGCTCGCGAAGAAGGCGGCGGTTCCCGCCCAGCGCTCCACCTACCAGCGGGCCCGCAGCGCTGTCGGCCGGCCCCTCAAGCGCGCCCTGCGTCCCTCCCGCTGAAGGCCGTACCCGCACGCCTCCCGACCCGGGACACCGCGCCCCGTCACCGGCACCCCGTGCCCGGACGCGGCGCCGTCCCGGGCGTCCGGCGCGCGCTGCTCGACGTCGGCCTCGGCGTCGGCGAACACCTGGGGCTCGTCGGACGGCTACGCCAGGCGGTCCGTCACGTTCACGACCGGCTCGACCGGCAAGGTGACCGTCCATGTGCACGGCTGGTACGGGCAGGGCGCCGTCCACGCGGACGACCTCGCCGTGACGTCCTGACCCCGCGGGACGTCCAGTGAATTCCTGGTCCCGGAGGTGGGCGGCCTCCGGGGCCAGGAACCCGACGCCTTCTCAGCGACGCGCCTTCCGGGTCGCCCGCAGCCACTCCTTGTTCATGGCGGCGATCGACGGCAGCGGGATGCCCTTCGGGCAGGCGGTGGCGCACTCGCCGGTGAGGGTGCAGCCGCCGAAGCCCTCGTCGTCCATCCGCGCGACCATGTCGAGGACCCGGGTCTCGCGCTCGGGGGCGCCCTGCGGCAGGACGTTGAGGTGGTTGATCTTCGCCGAGGTGAAGAGCATCGCCGAACCGTTGGGGCAGGCGGCGACGCAGGCGCCGCAGCCGATGCACTCGGCGTGCTCGAAGGCGAAGTCGGCGTCCGGCTTGGGCACCGAAGCGGCGTGTGCCTCGGGGGCGGTGCCGGTCGGGGCGGAGATGTAGCCGCCGGCCTGGATGATCCGGTCGAAGGCCGAGCGGTCCACGACCAGGTCCTTGACGACCGGGAACGCGGAGGCGCGCCAGGGTTCGATGTCGATGGTGTCGCCGTCCTCGAAGGACCGCATGTGGAGCTGGCAGGTGGTAGTGCGCTCGGGGCCGTGGGCATCGCCGTTGATGACGAGACTGCAGGCGCCGCAGATGCCCTCGCGGCAGTCGTGGTCGAAGGCGACGGGGTCGTCACCGGCGAGGATGAGCTGTTCGTTGAGGATGTCGAGCATTTCGAGGAACGACATGTCCTGCGAGATGCCGTCCACCTCGTAGGTGGACATGGCTCCGGTGGCGTCGGCGTTCTTCTGGCGCCAGACGCGCAGGGTGAGCTTCATGCGTAGCTCCGCTGGGTGGGGTGGACGTACTCGAAGACGAGGTCCTCCTTGTGCAGGAGGGGTGCCTCGCCGGTGCCGGAGAACTCCCAGGCGGCGGCGTACGAGAAGTCCTCGTCGCGGCGGGCGGCCTCGCCGTCCGGGGTCTGGGACTCCTCGCGGAAGTGGCCTCCGCAGGACTCGGTGCGGTGCAGGGCGTCGAGGCACATGAGCTCCGCGAGCTCCAGGTAGTCGACGATGCGGTTGGCCTTCTCCAGGGACTGATTGAGCTCGTCGCCGGTGCCCGGCACCTTGATCCGGCGCCAGAACTCCTCGCGGATCTCCGGAATCCGCGCGAGCGCCGTGCGCAGCCCCCGTTCGTCGCGGGCCATGCCGCAGTACTCCCACATCAGCTCGCCGATCTCGCGGTGGAAGGAGTCGGGAGTGCGGTCACCGTCGACGGAGAGCAGCAGGTTGAGCCGGTCCTCGGTCTCTGCGACGGCCTCCTCGACCGCGGGGTGCGAGGCGTCGACGTCGTCGTGGTGCGGGTTGCGGGCCAGGTAGTCGTTGATGGTGGAGGGCAGGACGAAGTACCCGTCGGCGAGCCCCTGCATCAGCGCGGACGCGCCGAGGCGGTTGGCGCCGTGGTCGGAGAAGTTGGCCTCGCCGATGGCGAAGAGGCCGGGGACGGTGGTCTGGAGGTCGTAGTCGACCCAGAGTCCGCCCATCGTGTAGTGCACGGCCGGGTAGATCCGCATCGGTGTCTCGTACGGGTTCTCCGCGGTGATCCGCGCGTACATGTCGAAGAGGTTGCCGTACTTCTCCTCCACCCCGGCCCGGCCCATGCGCTGGACGGCATCGGCGAAGTCCAGGTAGACGCCCTGGCCGCCCGGTCCCACGCCGCGCCCCTCGTCACAGACGTTCTTCGCGGCCCGGGAGGCGATGTCGCGGGGCACGAGGTTCCCGAAGGAGGGGTAGATGCGCTCCAGGTAGTAGTCGCGCTCGTCCTCGGGGATCTCGTTGGCGGGGCGGTCGTCGCCCTTGGCCTTAGGCACCCAGATGCGGCCGTCGTTGCGCAGCGACTCGCTCATCAGCGTCAGCTTGGACTGGTGGTCGCCGGTGCGCGGGATGCAGGTGGGGTGGATCTGGGTGAAGCAGGGGTTGGCGAAGTACGCGCCGCGGCGGTGGGCCCGCCAGATGGCGGTGGCGTTGGAGTTCATGGCGTTCGTCGACAGGTAGAAGACGTTGCCGTATCCGCCGCTGGCCAGGACGACGGCGTCGGCGAAGTAGGTGTCGATCTTCCCGGTGACGAGGTCGCGGGCGACGATGCCGCGGGCCCGGCCGTCGACCACGATCAGGTCGAGCATCTCGGTGCGGGCGTGCATCTCGACGTTGCCCGCGGCGATCTGCCGCGACAGCGCCTGGTAGGCGCCGAGCAGGAGCTGCTGTCCGGTCTGGCCGCGGGCGTAGAAGGTGCGGGAGACCTGGACGCCGCCGAAGGAGCGGTTGTCGAGGAGGCCGCCGTACTCGCGGGCGAAGGGGACTCCCTGGGCGACGCACTGGTCGATGATCTCCACGGAGATCTGGGCGAGCCGGTGGACGTTGGACTCACGGGCGCGGAAGTCGCCGCCCTTGACCGTGTCGTAGAAGAGGCGGTGGATCGAGTCGCCGTCGTTGCGGTAGTTCTTCGCGGCGTTGATACCGCCCTGGGCGGCGACGGAGTGGGCGCGGCGGGGCGAGTCCTGGAAGCAGAACTGGACGACGTGGTAGCCCTGCTCGGCGAGGGTCGCGCCGGCCGAGCCGCCGGCCAGGCCGGTTCCGACGACGATGACGGTGTGCTTGCGGCGGTTGGCCGGGTTGACCAGCCTGGCCTGGAAGCGACGGGTGTCCCAGCGTTCGGCGACCGGTCCGTCGGGGGCCTTGGTGTCGGTGACGGGCGCGCCGGTCTCGTAGTGCGTGTAGTCGGTCATGTCAGCTCACGGCTCCGGTCATGACGGCGACGGGTACGGAGACGAAGCCCACCGTCAGCGCCAGGGCGAGGATGTCGGCAAGGGTCCTGAGAAGGCGGTCGCGGGCCGCGTTGCCCGCACCGAGGGTCTGGGCGGCGCTCCAGAAGCCGTGCCGGACGTGGAACCCGAGGGCGACCACGGCGACGATGTAGATGACGTTGCCGTACCAGGTGGAGAAGGTGTCGACGACGTTCTGGTACGGGTGCCCGGGCTGGAACCCGCCGGAGTGCACCGTGCCCGTCGTCAGGTCGAGGATGTGCCACACGATGAAGAGGCCGAGGATGATCCCGCCCCAGCGCATGGTCCGGGTGGCGTAGCTGGCGCGCGGCCTCTTGTGGACATACGCGACGGGGCGGGCCCGGATGTCGCGGCGGCTCAGCTGGTACGCGGAGACGGCGTGCAGCACCACCGCGGCGACGAGCACGAGGCGCAGCAGCCACAGCGCCCACTCGTAGTGCAGGACGGGCTCACCCATGGTCCGCAGCCAGTGCGCGTAGCGATTGAACTCGCCGGAACCGAAGAAGATCTTCAGGTTGCCGACCATGTGGGCGACCAAGTAGAGGAGCATGATCAGGCCGCTCACGGCCATGATCGTCTTCTTGCCGACGGAGGAGTCCCAGAGCGTACGCGTCATGGACGGCCGTCGGTCCGTCCCTGTTGCCGATGCCATGGACACGACGCTAGGGCCGAACGGCCTCATCGGTCCAAGACATGAAACAGCTCATCTTCATAGGCTTTGGCTATTGCTGGTGGTTAAGGTGCGTCCATGCAGTTCCAGCAGCTGGTCTATTTCGTGGCGGTCGCCGAGACCCTGCACTTCACCCGTGCCGCCGAGGCGGTGCACGTCTCGCAGCCCTCGCTCTCCCAGCAGATCCGGGCGCTGGAGACCGAGCTGGGGGCGGAGCTGTTCAGCCGGGCCCGCGGCAACATCACGCTCACCGACGCGGGCGAGGCGCTGCTTCCGCTGGCCCGCCGCATCCTGGCGGACGCCGACACCGCGCGCCACGAGGTGCAGGAGCTGGCCCAGCTCCGGCGGGGCCGGGTGCGGCTGGGCGCGACGCCGAGCCTCTGCACGGGTCTGCTCCCCGACGTGCTGCGCGCCTTCCACGACCGGCACCCGGGCATCCGGCTGCTCCTGGAGGAGGGCGGCTCGCTGGACCTGGTGCGGGAACTGGCCCGCGGCGCACTCGATCTCGCCCTGGTGGTGCTGCCGCTGCCCGCCTCCTCACCCGCGCTCACCACGGTCGAGCTGCTCCAGGAGGACCTGGTCGTGGTGTCGTCGGCGCATGCGCCGCGGCCCGGCCGGGGCGGGAGCGTGGCGATCTCCGACCTCCAGGGCGAGCCCCTGGTGATGTTCCGGCACGGCTACGACCTGCGCGAGCTCACAGTCGCGGCCTGCCGGGCGGAGGGCTTCGAGCCCTCGTTCACGGTGGAGGGCGGGGAGATGGACGCGGTGCTCGGCTTCGTCCGGGCGGGGCTGGGGATCGCGGTGGTGCCGAGCATGGTCGCCCGCCGGGCCGGGCACGGGCTGCGGACGACCCCGCTGGCCCGCCCGGGGCTGCGGCGCACGATCGCGCTGGCGCACCGCAGCGACGTGGCGCCGCCGCGCGCGGCCCGCGAGCTGCAGAGGGTGCTGCTGGCCAGCCGGACGGGCACGTCCGACCTCTCCGACGGCTGAGAGCCTGTCGAGTGGCCCTGACCGATCGAAGGTCGCCCGACAGGCTCTGCGCGGGGCGGACGGCGCGTCCGGTCCCGGGCCGCCTCGTGATCCCCGCCCCGGGGCCCGCCGCCGGGCGGACGTCCGTCGGCCGCCCCGCTCACACCGCGTCGGCCAGCAGCAGCGAGTGGATCCGGTCCGGAGCGCCGGGCCGCGCGTAGTACCAGCCCTGGGCCGTGTCGCAGCCCAGGTTCCGCAGCTGCTCGGCCTGCGCCCCGGTCTCCACGCCCTCCACCGTGACCGCGAGGTCGAGGCTGTGCGCCAGCGAGACGATCCCCTCGACGATCTTCAGGTCGACCGGGTCCGCCGGGTGCCGCTGCATCCCTTGAGTGAAGGAACGGTCCAGCTTGAGCACGCTGACCGGGAGCCTGCGCAGGTTCGCCAGGTTCGAGTAGCCCGTGCCGAAGTCGTCGAGGGCTATGTCCACGCCCATGTCGGCCAGTTGACGCAGCGGCTTGAGCAGGTCGTCGTCGGCCCCGATGAGCGCGGACTCGGTGACCTCCAGGCACAGCGCCCGGGGTTCCAGCCCCGACCGCTCCAGCACGTCGACGGTCTCGGCGACCAGACGCGGATGGTGCAGCTGGGTCGGCGAGACGTTGACGTTGATCCGGAGCGGGCCGCCGTCGCTGTGCCGCTCCTGCCAGAAGTTGGCCTGGCGCACGGACTCCTCCAGCACCCAGCGGCCGAGCGGCACGATCAGGCCGGTGTGCTCCGCGAGCGGGATGAACCGGTCCGGACCGAGCACCCCGTGCTGCGGATGGCACCAGCGCACCAGGGCCTCCGCCCCGTGCACCGTGCCGTCGCCCAGATGCACGAGCGGCTGATACTCGATGAAGAACTCGCCGCGTTCCAGGGCCGCGGGCAGGGCGGTGGTCAGCCCGTGCCGGGTGATGGCGCGGGCGTCGGCCTCGGCGTCGGCGAGCTCGAAGCGGTTGCCGCCCGCGGACTTGGCCCGGTACATCGTGATGTCGGCACTGCGCAGCACCTCCGCGGCGCCCCGTTCCCGGGCCGGCCCCTCCACGATCCCGATGGATCCGCGCACGGTCAGCTCGCGGCCCTCCAGCCGGACAGGGACGGAGAGCGCACCCAGGATGCGGCAGGCGAGTTCGTCGACCTCCTTCTGGGTGTCGGCTCCGGTGGTCAGCGCCACGAACTCGTCGCCGCCGAGCCGGGCCACCATCTCGCCGGGCGCGGTGGCGCAGCTCTGCAGCCGGTCGGCCACCTCGACCAGCAGCCGGTCCCCCACCGCGTGCCCCAGGCTGTCGTTGACCGCCTTGAAGCCGTCCAGGTCGAGGTAGCAGAGCCCGAAGCGACTGCCGTCCTCGGCGGCCAGCGCCTTCTCCAGCCGTTCGAAGAACAGCGTCCGGTTGGGCAGGCCGGTGAGCGCGTCGTGGGTGGCCTCGTAGCGCAGCCGCAGGTTGAGCAGCCGGCGCTCGGTGGTGTCCTCCATCAGCGCCAGCTGGTACTCGGGCCTGCCTTCGGCGTCCCGCAGCAGCGACACCGTCAGATTGGTCCACAGCACCGTGCCGTCGTTGCGGTAGAACGGCTTCTCGACCCGGAAGTGCTCGCGCTCGCCGCGCACCAGCTCCCCGTAGTACTTGCACACCTGCGGCGAGTCCTCGGGGTGCACCCACTCGTCGACGCGGTGGCTGAGCACATGGTGTTCGAGCCCGCCGAACATGCGGGTGAGGGTGTCGTTGACCTCCAGCACATTGCCGTCCAGGTCCGCGATCCCGATACCGATGGCGGCGTCGTCGAACACGGCCCGGAAGCGTGCCTGGGTGGCGTGCAGGGCCTGTTCGGCCTGGGTGCGGGCGGTGAGCGCCGAGCGGGCGATGGCCTCCTGCTCGGACAGGGTCCGCTCGCGCAGCGCCTGGGTGAATCCGCCTGCGACGGCGTGCTGGATGCGGGAGCAGCGGGCCCGTGCGTCCTCGGTGGGCAGGGCGGCCGCGCCGCTGCCGCCGCAGTAGAGCACCAGGTACGAGTCGATGACGCCGAGCGTGCTGCTGAGCGCGTCCGGGTCCGTGCAGTGGACGGCTACGAGGGCGCTGCCCACCGCGCCCGCGGGCGCCGCGTCGAAGGGGCGCGCGTGCAGGATGTCGCTGAGGGTGCGGGCCAGCGGCAGCAGATGCTGTTCGAACTCCGTGCGCGTCAGGGAGGTGGCCGTCGAGGGGAAGATGGCCCGGCTCCAGATCGTGGCGAATCTGCGGAGCCGGTCCTCGGCGCCGTCGGCCTGCGTGGCGGACGGTGCGGACGACTGGGCGGGGATGCTCACGCCTTGCGTCCCACCCCGCCGAAGCCCGAGAAGGCGAACGGATCTTCCTGGTCCGGCGCCGCGGCGGTGTCGGGTCGCCAGTTCGGCATCGCCACGAGTCCCGGCTCGACCATCTCGTACCCCTCGAAGAACCGGGCGACCTCAACCCGGGACCGCATGATCAGCGGGCTGCGGATGTCCTCGTAGACGCCGACGGCGGCGCCCGCCCGCTCCTTGCTGAGCGGTATTCCCTCGTACGAGGCGTGGGTGATGACGACGAGACTGCCGGGGGCGAGTGCCTCGCGCAGTTCGGCGACCGCGGCCTGCGGCTCGTCGGAATCCTGGATGAAGTGGAGTACGGCGACGAGCAGCAGGGCCACCGGGCGCTCCAGATCGAGCAGTTGGGTGATCTCCGCGTTCTTCACGATCTCCCGCGGGCGGCGGAGGTCGGCGGCGGCGACCACCGCCCGTTCGTTTGCCTTGAGTACGGCCTGACTGTGCGCGACCGCAACGGGATCGTGATCGACATATGCCACCCGGGCCTCCGGATCGGCCGCCTGGGCGACTTCGTGCACATTGCCGAAAGTCGGTATTCCGGATCCGATGTCCAGGAACTGGGTGATGCCCTCGCCCACCGCGTATCGCACGGCCCTGCGCATAAAGGCCCGATTCGCCTGCATGATCTTGGGGAGCCCCGGCATGAACTCCATGGCCTTGCGAGCTGCTTCCCGGTCCACCTCGAAATTGTGCGATCCGCCCAGATAGAAGTCGTACATGCGGGACACGCTCGGCACCGAAATGTCTATGCCTTGCGGTGCCCAGGCGGGACGCTCCATCGATGTCTCCAACAAGTCGCCACGGCGATCCGGCCATGTTCATGGTCAGTGTGGACCAGAGGCTACTGATCGACCGCCAAGAGAGCGAGCGGAAACGGAAATTAACCGTCCGTTATTGGTCACACACCAGTGGCATGTGCAACCACTCCGTCGCTGCGCGTGACGTTCGCGCACCCCTCCGTCATCGTGAAGTACCGTTGCCCGATGGGGAACCGCCCACCGGAGGAGGGTCCGAGGGGGTGCGCCCCATCCGCCTCCCGTGCACGTTCGCCAGTGTTTACCGGACCCGGTGCCATCACGTCGTCACATCACCGAAAAAAGGTACAGACCTGACGGTCGGGAACAGGTACGGACCATGGCGTCGAACAGTTCCGTCCGTTCCCCGGCCCGAATGGAGACGGCAAATCCCTTACCGGCGGAGCCTTTCCCTCTCTTTTGCCAGGAGGGCAAAGACCGGCCACCACCGCGGGCACACTCGGCACCGACGTGACCGCGGACCGCTTCCTTCTCGAACCGGTGAGCGCACCATGCCGTACCCCTCCCGCGGTCACGTCTTCGAGTTCCTGTCGGTCGCGGGGCAAATGCCCGGAACGGCGGCCGGGTTCGGACCGAACGGACCTTCGGCTTCGACCGTTTAACCGGCCCCCCGCGCGCAGCCCGGACCGTCCGACAGGCCCCACCGTCGAAGAACCGGCGCGTTCCCCCGTGCGCTCCTCGAAATCCTCTGCCGCGTCTTCGCGCGGTCACCATCGCAACGCGGCACGTGCCTTTGGCCGCATCGCAGCCGAATGGTATCCCAGCCGCTCCGCCGTGAACGCTGCCGGGGACCGCCCGGCGCCCGCACCGGACGCGCGGGGGCGGCGCCAAGTCCCCGTCGGCCCCGCGGTGTTCGGAGAATTCCCCGACGCCGCAAGCGCTCCGCCGCCATGTCCCACCATCAGGGGAATTCCGACTCCTTCACCGCGTGCCGCGCGAGCGGCGGGAACATGCTCCCGCTCGTGTACGGATCATTCATAGCCCGGCCGGCTTCCGCCGCGGTGCTCCTCTGGCTGTTGTCCGCCCCGGTACCCGCGGGAGCGGACAGCTGCGCGTCCGCCACCCTCGGGCAGGACGGCGGGACTTCGGCCGTCGCCGTGGCGGGCGGTGGCCCCTGTCGCACCAGCCCGCCGCCACAACCGCCGCCGAGACCCTCGCCACCGCGTCCGCCGTCGCCTCCCCCGTCACCGTCGCCGGCCCCCGCGCCGACCCCGGAACCGGCCGCACCGCCGCGTTCCGCATCACCCCGTCCTGAACCCTCACGACCCGGACCGGAAGCCGTGCCACCCTCCCTGTCGCCCGCCCCCTCCGCACGTCCCGCGCCGGCCGCGCCCCGGCCCGTGACGTACCCGGACCACCGCAGGCCGTCCCGCAAGGTCCCGCGGCACGGCCCCTCCCTGGTCACCCTGACCCTGCTGATCACGGCCCCGGCGGTGTTCGCCGTCGCCGTGCTGCGCCCCCGCTCCCGATGACCTCCGGAGAGACATCCATGTCGGAATGGCTCGTTCTCACTATCGCCATGGTCGCGGTCAGCGCCGTGGTCCTGACCATCGCCGTGCTCAACAACCGCCGGGTCGCCGCGGACGACGACCCGTCCCAGACCCCCGACGTCATCGAGTACATGGTGATGATGATCGGCGTGGTCTACGCGATCGTGCTGGGCCTCGCGATCGCCGGCGTCTGGGAGGGCCGCAGCGCCGCCCAGGAATACGTGCGCCAGGAGGCCCAGGCGCTGCACGAGGTGAGCGCGCGCTCCTCGGTGTACCCGGCCGGGGTCCGCAAGCGCATCCGCGCCGACGTCGACGCCTATGTCGCCCACGTCGTCCACCACGAGTGGCGGACGATGGCCGAGCACGGTTCCCTCGACGCCGAGGGCACCCGGCTGCTCGACCGGGTGCGCGCCGACGTCACCGACTACCGGCCGGCGAACGACCACGAGGCGGAGTCCTACCAGCCATTGGTCGACCGGGTCGCCGCGGTCGACGACGCGCGCGGCGCACGCGGGCAGAGCGCGGGCGCGACCATGCCCGGCGTGGTCTGGTTCGGCCTCGTCATCGGCGCGCTGGTGACCGTCGGGCTGATCTTCACGCTGCAGATCCGCAGGACCTCCCGCGAACTGCTGCTGGCCGGCCTCTTCAGCGCACTGATCGCTTTTCTGCTCTTCCTGATCTGGGACTTCGACACCCCCTTCGGCCGGGGCATCTCGGCCACGGCGGAACCGTTCCTCGACCTGTTCCCCGGCGTGGCGGGCACCTGAGGGCTGTGCCGTCGCCCCTGGCGGGCGCGCGGCGTCGGCTGCGGCGCCGCCTTGTCGGGACGTCCGCGTACATCCGGTATGCGGACGTCCCTGCGCCTTGCGATCCACCACGTCCGACGCCGCGGGCCGATCCACCACGGATCACCAACGGCCCTTATGGCGCGGCCTCCAGGTGAATTTGTCGCCGCCCACCCACCGGATCACGTCCGGGTCATCGAGGTCGTGGACCGTGATGCCCGCGGACGCGGCCGCGACGAGCACATCGGTCACCGATGTGGCCGCGCTGGCGACCTCCCGGTCGATCTCCACGATACGGAAGGGCGGATCACCTGGCTGCACGGCCAGCACCGTGATCCGAGGCGTCGAAATATGAGGGCTTGCACTTTCGGTCACGTATTGATCCGTTCCACTCCGTGGTCGGCAATATGCCCGGCACCCGGATGGGTGTCGCGCCCGGGTACCCCACCGCGAGTGCGCCGAGGGCCATCCGGCCACGCCGGGTCCCCGTTCCAGAGCAACCGGAGTCGCGCCGTCGGCCCGGCCTTCCGGGAACGGGTCCGATCCGCGCGAGGCGTCCCGCACGACCGTCGATCACCCGGAGGTGGGTGCCATGACGCTGGACTGCTGCGTACGCGACACCACCGACGGCGCCCCGGGCATCATGATCTGCACCGCCGAGCCCGACACCGGGACGCCGGGCGACGGGGTCTCCTCGCCGTCCTGGGCATCCGGATACTCGTCGGACAGCCTCCTGCCGCAACCGTCCCTCGTCCGGCCGCATGCTGGGGCCAGGCCTCGGTCCGGCCGTGCTCGCCGGCCACCGCAGTCGCGCGGATCGTCCTGCGCACCACCGACCGTGCGGCTCCCGCGGGCGGGGACCTGCTCGCCTGCATGCAGTAACCCCGGGCGCACGCCGGACCTTCCACCGCAAAGCTATGGGGATACGCGCTCCCGCCATCCTGTCGGCGAAAGACGAAGAAGGTTTTCCCGTGCGTTTTTGCAGAATTGCGCTGTGGGTCACGGCTCCTGTGGCCGCTGCTCTCCTGGCGGCGCCTCCAGGAGTGACGACGGACGGCACCGTCGGCGGGACAACACCGGAAGGCCCCCTTTCCGCATGGCGCGCCGGAGCAGTCCGGCCGTTGGCCATCGAGTCCGCGCTGCCGTTCCCTGCCCTCGGAGCGGCCTCGGCGGCATTCCCCCACGGAGCGCCTCGGCCGGCCGTCGTGTCGCGTACCCAGTGGCGGGCCGACGAGACCAAACGCGACCCCCATGCCCACTACTCGCAAGGAGTGAAGGCGGTCTTCATCCATCACACCGACACTCCCAACAGCTACGACTGCGCCGATGTCCCGCGTACCGTGCGCAATCTGTATGCGGGCCAGACCCGCGACCTGCGATGGGGAGACCTGGGCTACAACTTCCTCGTCGACAAATGCGGAACCATCTACGAAGGCCGCGCCGGCGGTGCCGACCGCCCGGTCGTCGGCTCCCACACCCTCGGGTTCAATCAGGGCACCACGGGCATTGCCGCGATCGGCACCTTCGGGCGAGGCACGCCCGTGCCGGCAGCCATGGAGCGCGCGATCGCGGCCCTGGCCGCCTGGAAGCTCGGCTTGAGCGGTATCGATCCCACCAGCAAGGTGCGGCTCACATCCACGAACGACAAGAGTCTTTATTCCAAGGGGATTTCAACCGAATTCGACGCCGTCTCCGGCCATCGCGACGGCTATGCCACCACCTGTCCCGGCGAAGCGCTTTTCGCGCGGCTCCCGGCGATCAGGAACCTTGCGGCCCGCCTCCAGGGCAGGTCCCCGCGAACACCCTCCGGTGCGGGCCTGCCCACGAGCCTGCTCAGCCTCCAACACATCAGCCGCTGACGATCACGGCGCTCAAGCACGCTCCGGTCCTGAGGCAGGTTGACCTTCAATCGCCGTCCTGCTCGGCGTCGAGCCAGCCCAGCCGTGCCGCGCGAAAGCCCAACTGCATGCGATTCTGTACTTTCGCGGTGTCCATCATCTGCCGGATCCGGCGCTGCACCGTCCGCATGGAGGTCTGCAGTTGGGTGGCGATCGCCTGGTCGGTGAGGCCGGTCAGCAACAGACTGAGGATCTGTGCTCCCAAGTCGTCGATGGCGGGCGCGTTCTGCAAGGCACCCGCAGAGGTGACGAGCGGCGTTGCCTTCTCCCATTCGGACTCGAACAGTGCGATCAGCGCGTCGAGCAGGCTGCACGCGTGCACGAGCAGGGCTCCCGCCTTTGCGGCATTGGCCGAACCGAGGAGTGGGACGACGGCCAACTCGCCGTCCACGATGAAGAGTTTAAGTGGTACTGATTCAGCGATTCGGACCATTTCTCCGGCGGCCCGCGCCTGGGTGATCTCGTCGAACGACGGATCTCCCCCGTCGAGCATCACGCGTTCGACTATCACCCGGTAACGGACACCGCGTTCGATGACCGCATCTTCGGTCATGTTTCCGGACGAAAAGAACGGCGCCTTGACGAAGTTCATGACCTCCTTCCGTGCGCCGAGCTGTATGTGTGCGATGTGCTCGCGGATGGCCTCGGCGCCGTGGATCACGTCGACGACCTCCGCCGCGCCGCGTCCGAGAGTGGCCGCGCGGTAGATTTCGTCGAGGGAGTCGAGTTCGAGTTTCGCCACATTGAGCTCGTTCTGCCGCTGGATCAGGGGCGCCCGCAGCGCCGCCGCCGGTGGGGCGGCGGCGAACCGAGTGGTGTCGCCGAGGCAGCGCGCGACGAGCCCCCGGTCTTCGAGCCTGCTGAGGATGCCCACCACCCCACGGATGTCGCAGCCGATGAGTTCGGCGAGTCCGGTGGGCGTGGCGGAGGCCACCGAGACCAGAATGCGGTAGGTGTCCGCCTCTTCGGGGGCAAGTCCCAGCACGTCTGACAGCATGATGCCTCTCCATCCGTCCGTCGGTACTCCGGCCCGGCGTCTGTGTCGTGGGAGGAGTGCGCCGGCCTCCCTTCGCCACCGGGGCGAGGCCACCGGAATGCGGATCCGCGGTATGCCGTTGGTCCGGTGTGAGCGGCACCGGACCAACGGCATGATCAAGCGGTGCGGGTACGGAGCAGTTGCTCGCGAACTGTCTGCGGGCGCTGCCCCTGTCCGCATGCGCCGAGCAACTCGCCGAAAACGCGGGTCGCAGCCGGGGCGAATCTCATGTCTCGCCCCGGCCGTGACCCCTTCGGGTCGGTTCGCCTCAGCGCAGTCGGTACGCCTGGGGAATGGTCTGCTCGACTTCATTACCGGCACTGTCGGTCGCGGTGATCCGCAGTGCGACTCCTTCGGGAGCCTTGTCGCGCTTCGGGTGCTTGATGCGCGCCGTGAAGGTGTTCTTCCCGTCCGCCTTGGTGCTCACCGACTGCCAGGTCTTGCCACCGTCGAAGCTGGCCTCCGCCCGCAACTCGGTCACGGTCGGTGGCGTGCTGAGCCGATCCTGGTAGTAGCCGGTGACGGTGATGGGGTGGGGCCCGTTTGCCTTGGCGGTGTTGTCCAGCCCCAGGCCCAGGTCGTACCGCAGGAAGATGAGCGGCTCCGGACGGCACGGACCGGTTTCCTTGACAACGACGTCCGCGACGCACGGCTGTGACGTCGGCGTGTCAGGCTTGGTCGGCCGGTCGGAGGTGTACTCCCACGCGGTCTTGACCCCGTTGGTCTCCGCCTGGAACGTGTAGCGGGCTGATTCCGCAGGCAGGTCGTACGAGATGACGTCGGCCTTGCACCCCGCCAGCGCGAGCATCGCTACGGCTGCCGACGCCGCCAGGTTCACCTTCCGGCGCCATCCCGATGGCGTGGCCGCGTTCATCGGAGCGGTCTCCTTTCCCATTTCGGTCATCACCGCCCGCTCCTCGACATCAGGCCCGACGCGTTGCCGGGCTCGCCGAGTTGGAAGGCGAACTCGACCGGGTTGAGCTTCTGCTGGAGTTCGTGGCCGGCGTCGTCGAAGAGGCTCACCTTGCAGGCGGGGGGCTCACAGGGCTGGATCCCGTAGATCAAATGGGCGACACCCGTGTCGTTGAGCATGCCCATCATGGTCTGGCGACCGCCCCCGCTGCTGGTCTGGTAGAGGGTGGGCCAGAAGCGGTCGCCCTCCCGGCAGCCGGCGCACGGCAGGCCGGTGTCGGCGGTGAAGCCCGACTTGGTGCGGGCCTGGGGCGCCGCGCCGGGAAGGGACGGACCCTCGTTCCAGTCGATCGTGTTCTTCTTGCCGAGCACCAGGTCCTGGGTTTCGCCCGGGCCCGACGGACGTGCTACGGACGGCGCGAGATAGTCCCTGACGGACATCTCGAAACGGTCGATCGCGTTGTCGTTCCGCGGCCCGACCAACGTGGTGAACTGCCGCTGACTGTCCGGCTTGGGCAGCATGATTTCCTCTGTCACCGGGCCGGACTCGGTCATCCGGTTCCAACTGAAGTGGGGAATCGCGCCGGGCTGGTCGGCGTGGAGGCGGTGATCGACACGGTCGAGATCCCGGGACTGGACCTGGTACGGCAGGTTGCCGGGAACCTTACCGGGGGAGTTGAAGGCCAGAGCGTAGGCCTTGGACACTTCCCGGCTGCCGCCGAGTTCGATCCGGACATCGGACTTCGCTCCGCCCTCGATCCGCTGGATCAGCGTGGCGGCCTGGGCCGGGGGTACGGTCACGATCGGCAGCGCTGCGTACGGATCGACCGGCGGACAACTGCCGGGACCGTTCTCGCACTTGTACTGCCGGGACGACTCGTACTTCAGCAGGGCGATCCGATCGGTTTCACCGGTCACCAGCACCCCGACCGCGCCCACGGAGGCGGCCGCCGCCACTCGCTTGCGCAGTGCGGTGAAGTCGCAGGTCGACCCGCAGATGTCGGTGGGCTTCAGCAGCACCAGCGCACCCTTGGCATCGACCTTGGCGAGTTCCTCGGCCGAGCCGGTGCCCGCGTAGACGACGGGCTTCTTGCCGCCGGTGGGCAGTCGGGGAATCGACGACCGCACGAGGGTGGTTACGGGCTTCCCGTCCTTAGTCCACTTCTGGTTGCCGCCGTTGATGGTGGTGTCCGGTGTCGCGTAGCGGGCGCCCAGGTCGAAGGAGTCGCCGTTCCCCGTGACCTCCATCGTCACTGACGGCGGTACCAGGACATGCTCGCTGTGGAAGTCGAGCGTGCCGAGACTGACCTCACCGGCGGTCGGCAGTCCCCACCAGTTCGGCTCAGCGGGACCGTATTCGGTGGCCAACGACGCCGTGATCCCCCAGTTTCCGTCCACGGAGGTCCGCTCGGTCTTGAAGGCTGCCTGGTATGTCTCGGTCGGCTCCGGGGTGTTCACCTTGACCGGCTTGGCCTTCCGAAGGTCCAGCTCCACCGTGGTCGCTCCGGTGACCTCCACCTCCGGCACCATTGGTGCGGCCCGGTGCAGCTCGCCGGCCGCGTCCCGCCACGTCACCCCGATGGCCGCCGTGACAGTGCCGGAGAATACCCGTGCCCTGATCGTCTCGCCGCCCGGTGCCGTCAGCGGCTTTTCGTACAGGTTCAGCTCGTCCTCGTCGACCGGGACGATCAGCGCGCTGCCGTACGAGACATCGGTGGCACCGGCCGGGGGAATGACCTTGATGGTCAGGTCATGGCGGATCGGCTCCACAAAGGTCGAGATCCGCGACGATCCGAGCAGTGCCCCCGCGCTGTCCTTGGCGGTCAGGACGCCGGCGTATGCGCCGTACTGCCCTGAACTGTCCACCACCCTGCCGTCCATGGTCACCGTCACATCGGCCGAGCCCTTGGCGGGCACGGTCACCTGGTCGGCGCTGAGTGTGAACAGTCCCGCCGGTGCGGGCTTGCCCGCGTAGGAGGCCGAGGCGGAGAGCGTGAGAGTGATCGGCTCGTCGGTCCAGTTGCTGTAGGTGACCGTCCTGGATACCGGCGAGTGAGGGTACTCGGCTCGGCCGAAGACCAGGTTTCCGTCCGGAATGATCTTCGGGTCGATCGCGCGGGCCACGTCCACCCGGCCGGCGCCCTGCGCGAACAGGTCGTGCCCGAGGTCCTTGGAGGTCGCCATCAGCAGTGCCTTGATCTGCCGCCCGGTGAAGTCCGGGTGCTGCTGGGCGATGATCGCCGCGGCACCGGCCATATGGGGCGTGGCCATGGAAGTGCCGCTGGCGGACGTGTAGTACTCGTCCACGGGCTTGCCCATCGAGGAGCCCTTGGCGCGGGCCGCGACGATGGCGACGCCCGGAGCCGCGATGTCGGGCTTGGCCGCGCCGTCCCCGACGCGAGGTCCGCGGCTGGAGAAGGGAGCCATCTGGTCGCTCTTGTCCACGGCCGCGACGGTCAGCGCATCGTCGGCGGCACCTGGCGATCCGACCGTCTCGGCATCCGGGCCGCTGTTGCCCGCGGCGATGACGAACAGGGTGCCGTAGGTGCGGCTGAGAGCGTTGACCGAACTGCTCAGCGGGTCCCGTCCGTCGCTGGGCGCGCCGCCGAGGCTCATGTTGACCACATCGGCACCGGACTTGGCGGCCCACTCCATGCCGGCGATGACCGCGTCGCCGGCGCATCTGCCCTCGTTGTCACACACCTTGCCGATGGCGAGCTTCGCACCGGGCGCCACACCGCGACGCAGCCCGTCGGAGGCCTTGCCGGTACCGGCGATCGTGGACGCCACATGGGTGCCGTGTCCGTGTCCGTCCACCGGACCGTTCGGGCTGTTGGTGAAGTCGATCGCCTCGGCGACCTGGCCGGACAGATCGGGGTGGGTGGCATCGACGCCACTGTCCAGCACCGCGACCTTCACGTTCGAACCGTCATAGCCGCGTTCCCAGGCGGCGGGCGCGCCGATCTGGGGTACGGACTGGTCGAGCTGCAGCTTCGTCAGCTCGTTCAGCCACACCTTCCCCACCCCGGCCAGCGGGCCGGTCGCCAGGGAGGCGGCGGACTTGCCGGTGTTCTTCTTCCGCGCCTCTCGCCACCACTGGCCGTTGCCCTTGATGGTCATCGAGCGGGCGTTGATGCTCGGCAGGACGGCCTTGGCGCTCGTACCGGTGGGGGGCTTCACCGTCCGGGCACTGGTCTTGCCGGTGTACGTGGCGATCACCGGGACCTCGCCGGTCCTGCCCTCGGCCGCCCAGTCGGCCAGCTTGGCGAGGTTGAAGAGCTCCCAGTCCAGCACGTCGGCACGGAGCAGCGGCAAGGCGTCTTCCGGTACGACGTAGACCTGGTCGTTTCTGGTGACGGTGTGAAAGAGCACCGACTCGTTCCCGGGCCGCGTCGCGGGCACGATCTCACGGACGACCGGCTTCCGGTCCTCGGTGACGCCGATCTGCACCTTGTCGCCGGTCACCAGCGTCAGCGACAGGTCCGCCCGGTTCCCGGCGGCAGCCTTGAGAAGGCTGCCGCTGACCGAAGCCGGCAGGTTGAGGGAAGTAGGTGAAGACGGAGCCGGATTCGGGTTGGAGGCGTTCGCCGCGGTGCTCGCCATGACTGTCCCGAGGACGGTCATGCCGACGGCCGCGGTGACCAACCGTCGCCTGAGACGCCTCACCGTGAGACCTCCTGAGATCCCATCATGTCGAGAAAATGGCGCGGGGGATGCATGACTGTCTCCTACTCATCGCGAGAAAGAAGTACGTGCCACATTCGGCAGACACTTTCGGGGTCCATGGCGGACCGAGGCAACCGATTGACAGTGGCGGATTTCCCCCATGTCGCAAACCCGCCACGGCATTCGGCTGGAGGCTGGCTGAGGAACGCCAAACCAATCACGGGCAGGGGAAACTGCTGGCGCCGCGTTCGGGAATGCGGAGCTGCGCCGATGAAGCGGTATATCAAGAGGGCTGATGCGGACGTCGGAACTCTCGGATATGTCCGGTCTTTTCGAGGATGCTCTCGATTTCGGCAATACGGAGGAACGGCGAAGTATCCGACTGCCGGTACAACGGGGTGCGCCCCTGGCGCAAGGGCGTTCCTTGTGCCAGGGGTGCGGTCAGGAAAGGACTGCCATGCGGGTCAGCGCACGGCGTAGGCCTTGATCAGGGTCTGCTCGATCTCGCTTCCGTGGGTGTCCTGTGCCTTGACGCGCAGGGACACGTAGCCAGAATCCGGGTTGTTCACGGACACCTTGCAGCTGCCGTCGCTCTTGCTCTTGACCTTCGCGGGCTGCCAGGTGGCACCGTCGTCGGTGGACGCCTCCACCTTGACTCCGTCGATGTCCGGGGTGGCTCCGTTCTGGAGGACGAACGCCAGGTCGAAGTGGTAGGTGTCGCCGCCCTTGGCGGTGTTCTCCGCGTCCAGGTCCAGGCCGTACCTCGGCCAGAGCAGTGCCAGGTCCTCCTTGCCGTTCGCCGACCGGGCGGACTTGAACGTCCAGGCGGTGCTGGCCTTGGTGGACAGCGGGAACCACGCCGGGTGCTCGGTGTCCATGGTGATCCGGTAGGTCGCCGGGTCAGGGCCGACCGGCAGCGTCGTGAGCGTGAACCAGCCCTGCTCCTTGAGGAGTTTGTCGTCCTGGTACAGCCGCACCGTCGACGCGGTGCCGTTGTCGCCCTGGAAGTAGGCGTAGTGTCCGGGCTGGCTGTCGCCCATCTCCTGCATGTTGAGGGTGACCTTGTCACCGTCGCGGAACGCGAGGGTGCTCTCCGGGCCAGGCGGGCCGTTCACCGCACCCAGCCAGGTCTCCTCGCGCTGCCCGCCCGGGCTGTAGTTGCGGACGAGGTCTCTCATGCTGGTGACGATGTCCTTGCGGTCCGGGTAGACCGTGTGCCACCACCCCATGTCCTTCATCGTCGGCCACTTGCTGCCGGTGGAGTACCACTCCTCCCGGTCCACCGGGGCGTCGTAGAAGTCCACGAGCTGGGTGATGAAGGATTCTCCCGGGCGGATCGCCGAGGTGGTGTCACCGATCAGAGTGCCCTTGGTGCTGCGGTAGTGGGACTTCACCACGGCCGAGTTCTCCGCGGTGACCGCGTCGGTGGGGTCGGCCGGAATTCCACCGGGAACCATCAGCGCGATGTTGTACACGGAGGGATTCTTCTTGATGCCCTGCAGGTTGATCCGCGTGGGACCGTCGGCCATCCGGCCGAAGAGCACCGCGCCCTCGTCCTGGGTGAGGCTCCAGGCCGGGACGGCAGTGCCGGTGACGCGCGGCACGCTGGTGGCGTAGACGCCGGGCCGGTCGTTGACGATGACCGCTGCCTTGGCGCCGGCACCGGCCACGGCGGCGATCTGGTCGACGACCTTCGAGGTGGCATCGCGGGTGACGACCGCGAGCTTGCCGTCGAGGTCCTTGCCGGCCAGGTCCTCCGGCCGTCCCGTGCCGGCGTCGACCGCCTGGAGCTTGCTGGAGCCGTACAACCGGGCCGCATAGGTCACCGGCGTGAGCGGGAGCGCGCCTCCCTGCCCGGCATAGGACGCCCGGATCACCGGCGAGTACCTGCGATCCTGGAAGTTGAACTCGAAGGTGCCGTCCGTCACCGGCTTGGTGGGCACCACATAGGCGTGCTTCGCGAACAGGCTCGACGTACCCTTCATGTAGTCGATCCCCTTTTTGCCGGGGAGGCTCTGGCGGTACCCGAGCTTGTACTGGCTCGACTGCGACACCTTGGGCGTCGAGACCTTGACCTCCTTGCCCAGCCGGGCGTCCATCGTGATCGTCCGGTCCGCCTTCAGATCCACGACGGGCTCACCGGCGAGCGTGTTGCTCACGGCCAGGCCCGTGGCCTTGTCCTTCGTGTACACCATGCCCATGACGGAGTAGCGACCCTGCGGCAGCGCGACGGTCTTGGTTCCGCCCTGGGGGAAGACCTCGCTGACGACCCCATTGTCCAGGTCGAACACCGCGAGCTCGCCGGAAGCCGGGTCTCCGTTCCGGTCGATCGTGTTGAGAGTGAGGTCGACGGTGGGCACGTCCTTCGTGGCGCCGACGGTGGTGCGGATCGCGGTGCCGTCGGCCGCGGTGGCGGTGATGATGCCGGTGTAGTCGCCCACGGCGCCGAGCTCGGGGTGGTAGGTCGCCGTCACGCTCGCGGTGGAGTTCGCCGGGACCGTCACGCTGTTGGCGCTGAGCGTGAAGATGCCGTCCGGCGGGGGTGCCGTCTCTCCGGCGCTGAACAGGCGGAGCGACAGCGTGGTGTCCGCCGCGGAGGTGTTGACGTAGTCGATCGTCTTGGTGACCGGCGCGCTCTCGGCCGACTCCTTGCCCATGCTGACGACGGCGGGGCTGGAGTACATCGTGGCGTCGATCGCCTTGGGCACGTCGACGCGGCCGTTACCGCCCTGGTAGGCGTTGTACGAGCCCTGCTTGGCGGTGCTGACCAGCACCTGCTTGAGCCGGTCGGCGGACCAGTCGGGGTGGCGCTGGACGAGGATCGCCGCGGCGCCGGACACGTGCGGGGTGGCCATCGAGGTGCCGTTGGCCGCGGTGTAGTTGGCGTCGACCGGGGTGCCCATCGTGGTGCCGGCGGCGCGGGCGGCGACGATGCCCACGCCCGGTGCGGTGATCTCCGGCTTGACCGCGAAGATTTCCTTGAGCGGGCCGCGGCTGGAGAAGTTCGCGAGCTGGTCCTGTTTGTTCACCGCACCGACGGTCAGTGCGTCCTCGGCGGCACCCGGCGAACCCACGGTCCCCTTGCCCGGGCCGGTGTTGCCGGCCGCGACGACGAACAGCGACCCGGAGGACTCGGTGAGCTGGTTGACGGCCTGGCTGATCGGGTCGGTGCCATCACTGCCGGCCGCCCCGCCCAGGCTCATGCTGATGACGTCCGCGCCCTGGGCCGCCGCCCACTCCATGCCGGCGATGACCATCGATTCGGAGCCCGACCCGGCCGTGTTGAGGACCTTGCCGATGTACAGGTCGGCGCCCGGCGCCACGCCCTTGAGCCTGCCGCCCGACGCGGCACCCGAACCGGCGATGGTCGAGGCGACATGCGTGCCGTGGCCGTGGTGGTCGACCGCGTCGGGGTCGTCGGTGAAGTTCTGCGTCTTCTTCACCCGCCCCGCCACATCAGGGTGGTCGGGGTCGACACCGGTGTCGAGGATGGCGACCTTGGTGCCGGTGCCGTCGTAGTCGGCCGCCCACGCCTCCGGGGCGCCGATCTGCGGCACGCTCTGGTCCAGAGTGACGCGCACCGGCTTGTCGAGCCAGAGCTTCTTGATGCCGCCGGCGAGCTTCGGCGCCTTTGCCGCGGCGGCGCTGTCGTCGTCGACCGCCTCCCAGAACGTCGCCGCCTTCTTCTTACCGGCGTGCAGCGCCACCGCGTTGGCGCTCGGCAGCTCGTCCTTCTTCACCGAACCGGCCGGCGCGGCCTTCTCGAGCGCCTTCCCGGCCTTGCCCGGCGCGCCCCCGTAGGTCGCGATCAGGGGTACGGCGGGGCGGCGCGCGTCGTCGTAGCCGTACTCGACCAGCTTGGTTACGTTGAACAACTCGCGGTCGAGTTCGTTCGCGGCGAGGTAGGGCTGTGCCTTGTCCGGGACGACATAGACCTCGTCGCCCACCTTCATGGTGGTGAACGCCGCCGGGATGCCGTCGGCCGCGGGCGCGACCGTCGCCGCCTGCAAACCGTTGGCGTGACGCTCCAGGGTCACCACGTCGCCGGTGACGAGGGTGAGCTTGTGTGTGGCGACAACGGGGCTGTTCTGCTGCGGCGGGGCGGCCTGGGCCGCCGGCGTCTCGGCGGCGGTGGCGACCGGAAGGACGCCGAGCGTGCCGACCACACAGGCCGCGGTGAGCAACCCCAGGACCGTCCGCACCGGACGGTCCGTCAGCCGGTGCGCCGAGGCGGCGGGGCCGGCCGGGAGCCAAGTCGGCCCAGCCGGTCGTGACCCTCTCATCGACGTGATGACCTTCCCCGAAGGGGAATCAAGGCGCGCGGAACCACGCGCTCGTCGGCTCATGTCGCCAGAACCAAGTGGCGACGATCTCCGCAAACGCCTCATCGAGAGACCTGCTGAGGTTCCGTTGTTCCGGGTTCGCCGCAAAAATGACGCAAGAGATGCACGAGTGTCTCCTACTCATGAAAAAAAGGAAGTACTTGCTTCATGCAGCACTCACTTTCGGCCTCTGCACACACCGAGACAACTGATCGACAGTGGCGGATTCCTTCCATGTCACAAACACGCCACAACGATCGGCCTGGCGAAATGTCATCCGGCGCTCTCGGGGCCCGAGCTTCGGCTTGAGGGCTGTCCCGTATTCCCTGGCGGACCCACGACGAAAGATACGGCGCCTCACCGAGTTTTCGGAGCGCCCGAGTACGCCAGGCCCAGATGCACCTCTCTGCCTTGCGATAAACGGCATATGACGTCATTTGCCGATACGCCAGGGATCACGGGACAGCCCTTGACCGCCGCCTTCTCTCGAAATTTCATCCCGGAATCGACGTCTGATTCTGCGCTATCGGATCGTGTCGAGAGATCGTGAGGTTCACGGGCCGCTGCACCCGGGAGGCGCGCGCCGCCGCAGGGCATCGCGACCGGGCTCTCCCAACTGGCCCGGGACTCAGGCCGGCCGACGGACGAACCGACGGTGAGCGCGACCGTGGACGGTCCCTTGATCACGCCGCCCTCGTCCCGGGCGGCCGCACCGCGAGCGGCGCGGCGAACAGCGTGCCGTTCCGCCCCGGAACGGCGCCGACGGCACGGTCACCGGCGGCGCGGCACCGTGATCCGGTAGCCGTGGTCGAGCAGTTCCGGCAGATAGCGGCGCAGCGCCGACACGCTCTGCGAACGGTCGCCGCCCGCGTCGTGCGACAGCACCACGGCGCCGGGCGCCGCCCCGCTCCGGACCCTGCGGACGATGGTCCCGGCACCGGGTTCGGTCCAGTCCAGCGTGTCGACGGTCCAGGCCATCGGCTCCATGCCGAGATCGGCGCCGATCTCGAAGGAGTTCCGGTTCCACGCCCCGTACGGGGCCCGGTACCAGACCGGCGGGGTGCCGGTGGCCTTCTCGATCACCTCGCTGGTGCGGCCGAGTTCGTCGCGCACCCCGGCCCGGGACAGCCGGGTGACCAGGGGATGCGTCCAGGAGTGGTTCCCGACGGTGTGCCCGTCCTCGGCGATCGCCCGTACCAGGTCCCGGTACTCGTCGGCCATCTCGCCGCAGACGAAGAACATCGCGCGGACATCGTGTTCGCGCAGGGTGGCGAGGATGCGCGGGGTGTAGCGCGGGTCGGGGCCGTCGTCGAAGGTGAGCACCATGGCACGCCCCAGCTCCGGCAGGTGTTCGAAGGGCCTGGTGCGGACCGGGGGCACCGCCGGGCGGAAGTGGGGCGGGGCACCCGCGGTCATGGGCGCCGGCCGGTAGGAGGAGGGCACCTCCCCGAGGGCCGAGGAAAGACCGGCGGCACCCGCCCGCTCCGGCGCGGGCGACCGGACCTGCGTGCCGGCCGGATCCGCGGCGATCACGCGCACGGCACCGGCGGTGCCCAGTCCGGCGGCCAGCCGCAGCAATGCCCTGCGCCCCGGAAACCTCTGATCATTCTTCATGACCAACTGCTCGCACGTCCGCTGCCCCGCGCCGATCAGCGACACCGACCACCGGCCGTTTTGCACCTGATAAGGGGAATGTCCGCGACGTGAGCGGAGTCCGGGCCGGAACCTCGACCGTCGTCGGCATCGGCCGCGGTTCCGGCCGTACCCGCCACCGTCCACACCCCGTCCGGAACGCGCCCGCACCCGGCCCACGCCACGGCCCGCGCCGTCCCCCCGGCGGCGGACGAACTGAAGGCGGACGCGGTCGTGGTGGGCGCCTCGGAGCCGGCCGGTCACCGGTTCGGTGGCGGTCCGGCTGGTGAAGGCGGGCCGTTGGCCCGTCACGGTGGTCCCCTGACCGTCGCAAGCCCCCCGCCCCGGCCCGACGGCACGCCGTCTTTCGGACGGACGTCACCTGGGCCATCATGAGCGCCCGTCAGCGACATCCGTCAGCGGAGGGGTGACTCATGGCCGGGCTGCGAGTGGGCGAGGGCGTGCTGCGCCGCAAGCCGATCGAGCGGATCGACGAGAAGGCGCCGACGGGGGACGCCACCACCCGGCTCAGCAGATCGCTCGGTCTGTGGCAGCTCACGGCGATCGGCGTGGGCGGCATCATCGGCGCGGGCATCTTCACGCTCGCCGGTACGGTCGCGAACGGCACCGCCGGGCCCGCGGTGCTGATCTCCTTCCTGATCGCCGGCGTGGCGAGCGCCGCCGCCGCGTTCAGCTACGCGGAGTTCGCGGGCCTGATCCCGAGGGCCGGGTCCGCGTACACCTACGGCTACGCGGTGCTCGGGGAGCTGGTCGGCTGGTTCATCGGCTGGGACCTGCTGCTGGAGTACACGGCGATCGTCTCGGTGGTGGCGATCGGCATCTCCGGCTACTTCGGCTTCCTGCTCGGCGAGACGGGGCTGAAGCTGCCGGCGTGGATGCTGGGCGCGCCCGGCACCGGGGACGGTCACCGGGTGGACCTGTTCGCCGCGCTGCTCTGTCTGCTCGTGGCGTACCTCCTGACCCTCGGCATCAAGAACGCGGCCCGCTTCGAGACCGTCGTGGTCGCACTGAAGGTACTCGTCGTCCTGCTCGTCATCGGCGTCGGCGTGTTCCACGTCAGCACGGCCAACTACCACCCGTTCTTCCCGTTCGGGGTGAGCGGTGTCTTCACCGGGGCGGCCACGGTCTTCTTCGCGGTGTTCGGCTACGACGCCATGTCGACCGCCGCCGAGGAGTCCAAGGACGCCCAGCGGCACATGCCGAAGGCGATCCTGTACTCGCTGGCCATCTCGATGGTGCTGTACGTGGCGGCGTGCCTGGTGCTGACGGGCATGCAGAGCTACAAGGACATCGACCCGGAGTCGGGCTTCTCCTCCGCGTTCAAGTCGGTGGGGCTCAGCAGTCTCGCCGATGTGATCGCGGCGGGCGCGATCATCGGCATCCTCACGGTGATGTTCACCTTCATGCTCGGGGTGACGCGGGTGTGGTTCTCGATGAGCCGTGACGGGCTGCTGCCGAAGTGGTTCGCCAAGACCCACCCGACCCGGCACGTGCCGACCCGGGTGACCTGGATCGTCGGCGGGGCGTCGGCCGTGATCGCCGGGTTCCTGCCGATCGGCGAGGCCGCCGAGCTGACGAACATCGGCATCCTGCTGGCGTTCGTCGTGGTGTGCGTCGCGGTGATCGTGCTGCGGTACAGGCGTCCCGAGCTGCCGCGTACGTTCCGCACCCCCGGCATGCCGTTCGTCCCGGCCCTCGGCGTGGTGTTCTCCCTCTGGCTGATCACGTTCCTGCAGTGGCAGACGTGGGTGCGGTTCCTCGTGTGGTTCCTGGTGGGTCTGGTGATCTACTTCGGCTACTCGTACCGGAAGTCGGAGATGGCGAGGACTCCGGGGTCGGGCACGGGCCGGCCGGACTGAGTACGTCCGTACGCGAAGACGCCTCGACCGGCCGGGCCGGAGGACGTCCGTACGGGATCACCCCGGACCACCGAATTGACCAGACATCCGTTCGAAGTCGGGCGGCGGGCCGCCGACCGTCCGCCGCCCGCCCGCCGTCCGCCGGACCGTTCACCGCACCATTCGCCGCACTGTGCGACCGCTCGTCGCACGACACCGCCCGTCGCCTGTTCCCGGGCGCCCCGATGCGTTCGGATACGCCCGTCGACAACGAAACGGCAGGGCCGGCGCGGGGAAGGGCGTTCACGATGACCACCATGACGACGGACGAGCGGGCCCTCGCGGATCTCCAGCGGGAGCACGGCCCCGCCCTCTTCCGCTTCCTGCTCGGGCTGACCTTCGGCGACCGGCAGCGGGCGGAGGACCTGCTCCAGGAGACGCTGGTGCGGGCCTGGCAGCATCCGGAGGCCTTCGACGCCCCCTACGCGTCGATGCGGCCCTGGCTGTTCACCGTCGCCCGGCGCCTCGCGATCGACGCGCGGCGGTCCAGTCAGGCCCGGCCCGCCGAGGTCAGCGACGTGGTGCTGGAGGCCACCGCGGGCGAGCACGACACCGCCGAAGCCACGGTCGCGGCGCTGGACGTGCGCGAGGCGGTGCGCGCGCTCAGCCCGGAGCACCGCGCGGTCCTCGTCCAGATGTACTTCCGCGGGCTGAGCGTCGCCGAGACGGCGGAAGCCCTCGGCATCCCGGCGGGCACGGTCAAGTCGCGGTCCTACTACGCGCTGCGCCGGCTCTCCCGCAGCCTGCCGGGCTACTCCGGCAGATCGTCCTCGGTCAGCAGCGCGAGCAGCGAGGCGGCCTGGGCGATCTCCACGTAGTCGGCGGCGCAGGCGTCGCAGGTCCGCAGGTGACGGGTGACCGTGCCCGTCTCGTCGACGGTGAGCGCGTCGAGGACGTAGGCACCGAGCAGTCGCCGCACGTGCGGGCTCTCGCGGGGATCTGCGGTCATCGCGTCCTCGGATCGTGGGCGGGTCCGTTCGTGACGGATCCTGTGCTTCTGGCCACGCGGGCCGCGCCGCCCCGGTTCAATGCTCCGTGAAGCCCGTTGCCGAGAACGGAAAGAGGCGAGACGGGATGCGCCCGGAACGTCAGGACGGAACCAGTGACGGAACCGGCGACGGAACCGGCGGGGGCGGGCTGCTGGTCCCGATGGCCTGGATGTGCGCCGAGTACGTCGCGGACGAACTGCTGCGGACCGGCGATCTGATGGAGCCCGGCACGCTGGAGTACCGGGCGGGCCGCGAGGCGCTCGCGCTCACCGTCTTCCTCTCCGGCATCCGCGGCCCCGGCCACGGCGTCCGTCCTCCCGACGCCGGGACGGCCGGGGTGCTGCCCACGGCGCGGATGGACGAACTCCGGCTGCTGACGGCGTACGGCACGGCCTGGCGCGACTGGGTCCGGGAACGGCTCGACGCGCGGGAGGCGGCGTCGGGACCGGTGGGCGGCACGGCCCCGGACGTGACGCTGGCCCGCGCGGCCTGGCGGTGGCTGGAGGGGACCGAACTGCTCGCCGCCGGCCTCGACGCGATCGGCGCGCCGCTCCCGGACCCGGCCGACAGCACGGGGGAGACCGAGGAGAGGGCCCGGGTATGGATCCCGGCCTGGCAGCTGGGCCTGCCGCTGGGGCATCTGGCGATCCATCTCCACTGAGCTCCCCCGTCCGTTGATCAGGAACCGTGCACCCCCGCGCGGTATTTCGGCAGCCGTGCCGTGACCTTCATCCCGGCGCCGACGCCCGTCTCGATGACGAGCCCGTAGTCGTCGCCGTACACCTGGCGCAGCCGTTCGTCGACGTTCGGCAGACCGACGCCCGTGGACCTGCCGCCCTCGCCGCGCAGGATGCGGCGCAGGCGCTCCGGGTCCATTCCGGCGCCGTCGTCCTCGATGACGACCTCGGCCTCGGACCCGGCGTCGAGCGCGCGGATGGTGATGTGGGTCGGGGTCTCCTCGCCGCCCCGGTCGGCGGCTCCTTCGAGGCCGTGCTTGACGGCGTTCTCGACCAGGGGCTGGAGACAGAGGAACGGCAGCGCGACCGGCAGCACCTCGGGGGCGACCTGGAGGGTGACCGAGAGCCGTTCGCCGAACCGGGCCCGGACGAGCGCGAGGTACTGGTCGATGGAGTGCAGTTCGTCGGCGAGGGTGGTGAAGTCGCCGTTGCTGCGGAACGAGTAGCGGGTGAAGTCGGCGAACTCCAGGAGGAGTTCGCGGGCCTTCTCGGGATCGGTGCGGACGAACGAGGCGATGGCGGCCAGGGAGTTGAAGATGAAGTGCGGGGAGATCTGGGCCCGCAGTGCCCTGATCTCGGCCTCGATGAGACGCGTGCGGGAACGGTCCAGTTCGGCGAGTTCGAGCTGGACGCAGACCCAGCGGGCCACTTCCCCTGCGGCCCTCGCCAGGACGGCGGACTCCCGCGGGGCGTAGGCGACCAGGGTGCCGAGGACCCGGTGGTCGACGGTGAGGGGGACGGCGACGGCCCAGCGCAGGGGGCAGTCGAGGTCGTCGCACTGGCTCGGGAAGGCGGTGCCGCGTCCGCTGTCGAGCAGGCCCCGTACCCGCTCCATGACGTGCCGGCCGTGGTGCTCGCCCGCACCGTCCCAGACGAGGACGCGGTCGCGGTCGGTGAGGCAGAGCGCGTCGGTGCCGAGCAGGGAACGGAGCCTGCGGGCGGCCTTGCGGGCGCTCTCCTCCGTGAGCCCGGCGCGCAACGGGGGCGCGGCGAGGGAGGCGGTGTGCAGGGTCTCGAAGGTGGCGTGCTCGACGGGGGTTCCGACGTCGCTGGGACGGACGGTGCGGGCCGCGCGGCGGCCGAGCAGGAATCCGGCGGTGGGCAGCAGGAGGGCCAGCACGACGAGCACGGCGTATCCGGCCCCGGTCATCGGTGTCTCCCCGAGGTCAGTGACTCCGGCAGGTGGAAACGGGTCATGGCGGCGTTCGTGCCGGGTGGTATCCGGCCGGGCGTGGCCAGGGAGACCAGGACCATGGCGAGGAATCCGACCGGTACCGACCAGACGGCGGGCCAGGCGAGCAGGGCGTGCGTCCAGCCGGGCGGGCGCACCGCGCCGCTGACGGTGATGGCGACGGCCAGGAAGGCGGAGCCGCCGCCGAACAGCAGTCCGGCGATCGCGCCGGGCGGGGTGAGCCGCCGCCACCAGATTCCGAGGACGAGCAACGGGCAGAAGGAGGAGGCGGAGACGGCGAACGCCATGGCCACCGAGTCGGCCACCGGCACCCGGCTGACCAGCAGTGAGCCGGCCAGCGGCACGGACATGGCGAGCATGGTGGCCAGCCGGAAGTGCCGGACGCCCCGGGTGGGGAGCACGTCCTGGGTGATGACCCCGGCGACGGCCATGGTGAGGCCGGACGCGGTCGACAGGAACGCGGCGAAGGCGCCACCCGCGATGAGCGCTCCGAGCAGATCCCCTCCGACCCCGCCGATGAGCCGCCCGGGCAGCAGCAGCACGGCGGCGTCCGCGTCCGAGCCGCGGACGAGGTCGGGGGCGTAGAGCCTGCCCAGTGCCCCGTAGACCGGTGGCAGGAGGTAGAAGAAGCCGATGAGCGCGAGGACCGCGACGGTCGTGCGGCGGGCGTCCCGCCCGTTGGGGCTGGTGTAGAAGCGGACGACGACGTGGGGCAGGCCCATGGTGCCGAGGAACGTGGCGAGGATCAGCCCGTAGGTGGCGTACAGCGGGTGGTCGGCGCGGAAGACGGAGAGTTGGCCGTCGAAGGAGACGCGGGGCCGGCCGTCGCCCTGCCAGGCGAGGACCAGGAAGATCGCGGGGATGAGGAGCGCGGTCAGCTTGAGCCAGTACTGGAACGCCTGGACGAAGGTGATGGAGCGCATGCCGCCCGCGGCGACGGCGATGACGACGACCGCCGCCACGAGGACGTCGCCGAGCCGGCCGGGCGCCCCGGTGAGGATCTTCAGAGTGAGCCCGGCGCCCTGGAGCTGCGGCACCAGGTACAGCCAGCCCGCGGCCACGACGAGGACGCTCACCAGCCGGCGCACCCGCCGCGACTCCAGCCGCCCTTCGGCGAAGTCGGGCAGGGTGTAGGCGCCGGAGCGGCGCAGGGGCGCGGCGACGAAGACGAGCAGGACCAGATAGCCCGCGGTGTATCCGACCGGGTACCAGAGCATGTCGGGCCCGTGCACGAGCACCAGTCCGGCGATACCCAGGAAGGAGGCGGCGGAGAGGTATTCGCCGCTGATCGCGGCGGCGTTGAGGCGGGGCCGTACGGTGCGCGAGGCGACGTAGAAGTCGGAGGTGGTGCGGGAGATGCGCAGCCCGAAGCCGCCGACGAGGACGGTCGCGGCGACGACGACGGCGACGGCCGTCACCGCGTACGTGCGGCTCACTGCGCGGGGCGGCCTTCCACGAGCCGGGCGAAGTCGCGTTCGTTGCGCTCGGCCCGCCGTACGTACCACCAGGCGGCCAGGGTGAGCGGCGGGTAGGCGGCGAAGCCGAGCACGGCCCAGACGGGGGCGTCGCCGCGCAGGGCCTCGAAGACCAGGGGCAGGGTCCCGACGACGACGGCGAGGACCACGAACACGGTGAGCCCGGCCCGAAGCTGACTGCGCATCAGGGATCGTACGTACGCGCCGCCGAGTGCGGTCTGTTCGTCGATCTCCGACTGGGTGCGGTAGCGCGGCAGCGGGCGCGCCCGTCGGGGCTCCCCCGTCACCACTTCGCGCCGGGGTGTTGGCTCTGCGGACATGGGCCCGGAGTGTACGCAGCGCGGGACGGCCCTGGGAAGGGGGTGACGTCCGGGTCGCCCCTGGTCAGCGGCCGGTCCTGCGCATCAGCAGATCGCGCAGCGCACGGCTGTGACGGCGGCTCACGGCGAGTTCCGCGGTGCCGATGCGCACGCTCATGCTGCCCGCGTCGAGACGGAGTTCGTCGATCCGGCCCAGCGCGACGAGGTGGCGGCGGTGGATGCGTACGAAGCCGCGGGAGCGCCAGCGTTCCTCCAGGGTGGTGAGGGGGACGCGGACGAGGTGGCTGCCGGTTGCGGTGTGCAGCCGGGCGTAGTCGCCCTGGGCCTCGGCGTAGGCGATGTCGTCGATCGGCACGAACCGGATCACCCCGCCGAGTTCCACGGGTATCTGGTCGCCCGCGGTGTCGAGCACAGGTGCGGAGCGGTCGCCCACCTGCTCGGCGACGCGGCGGACCGCCTCGGCGAGGCGTTCGCGCCGGACGGGTTTGAGGACGTAGTCGACGGCCTTGAGGTCGAACGCCTGGACGGCGAAGCCCTCGTGGGCGGTGACGAAGACGATGAGCGGGGGCGCGGCGAACCCGGCCAGCAGCTGGGCGACGTCGAGACCGGTGAGTCCGGCCATGTGGATGTCGAGGAAGACGACGTCGACGGCGGCGGGGTCGTCGGGGCCGGCGTCGACGGCGGCGCCGATGCGGCGCAGCGCCTCGGTGGCGCCCGACGCCCCCTCGGCGCTGCGGACGCGGGGATCGGCGCGCAGGAGGTAGAGGAGTTCCTCCAGTGCGGGTTCTTCGTCGTCGACGGCGAGTACGCGCAGCATGGGCGGAGTGTAGAACGTGTCCGGGGTCACGGGCCGGGCCTCTGCCGCCGACGGCCCGGCCGGCGGGGCGTCGGCCGCCGGGGCGAGCGGGCTGCTTGAGGAGCCGGGAGAGTCGGCGGTCGGCCAGTGGCCGGCCGCCGGTCCGGCAGGCCGCCGAGGCGGTTCGCTGCCGCATCGACTTCAAATACGCCATGGCCATGGAGTTGGACGACCCCGGGTTCCACCACAGCGTGCTGGCCGACTTCCGCGATCGCCTCGCCGAAGACGACCGCGCCGACCGTCTTCTCGACCTCGCGCTGGCCCGCCTCAAGGAGGCCGGACTGGTGCGCGAGCGCACCACGCAGCGCACCGACTCCACCCACGTCCTGGCCGCCGTGCGCGGCCTGACCCGCCTGGAGTTGATCACCGAGGCGGTCCGTGCCGCACTCGAAGAAGTCGCCGGGACCTCCCCTCACCTGCTCGACGAGCTGGTCGACGAGGACTGGGGGCTCCGCTACGGCCGACCGGTCCGCCTGGGCAAGAACCCCACCAAACCCAAGACCAGAATCCTCGCCACCGGAAACGACGCCGTCCGGCTCCTGGAACACCTCTACCGGCACGGAACAGACCACGCGGCTGGCCCGCGCGTCCAGGCCCTGCGCCAGATCGTGGTGCAGAACTACCACCGTGACGCCGCAGGACACCTGCGCTGGCGCACCGCCGAGAAGGAAGACGGGCCCGGACTGCCACCGGACGAGGAAACCCCCGCACCCCGCCGACCGACCGCCTTCCAGGACTACCTCGACCAGCGCGAGATTCCCCGGCTGAAGTCTTGGCGAACCTTGGGCAGCTGACCTCGGCGACTCCAAGATCCCCGACAGAGTCAAGCCAAGGGCTGTCCCGTAATCCCTGGCGGGCGCGCGACGACAGCTGCGGCGCCTCGCCGCGTTGTTGGAACGTCCGCATACGTCCAGTATGCGGACGCCCCTCCGCCTTGCGATGCACCACATCCGACGCCGCGCGCTGGTCCACCACGGACTACGGGACAGCCCTTACGACCTGGGGAACGATAGGGAGTGGATCAGCGAGCGGCGTCGTGCGGCTTCGAATCCAGGGCGGCGGAGGGAGGAGGATGGGGTCTCCCCTGCTCGAAAGCAGCTGAGAGCTTGGGGAAGGAGCGTCGGTGACCGACGACGACGCGGGAGGCGGAGTCGCAGGGCGTCGGGAGCCCGCTCTCTATTGCTCCCCAGGTCGTTAGGCGTTGCCGATGCCGGCGATCAGGGACTGCTCGCACAGGACCCCCTTGATCCGGCGGTTCTCCCGGGCGAGCAGCGCGGCGAACGTGTCGCGGTCGAAGGCGTCGTCGAGAGGGTTTCCGGCAGTTCGGGCATGGTTCCAGGGTGCCGGAAGCATGGCCCGTACTCCCGTCAGGGGCCATGCTCCTGCCGGAGGCCGTACGCCCGTCCGGGCCACGGCCCGGGCAACCGGTCAGGGCACCGGCAGCAGGGCGAGCAGTTCCGCCACCTCTTCGTCGGCGCAGTGCGCGAGCCGGTCCAGATCGGGCAGCGCCTTGCCGTCTGCCACCAGCCCGACGTGCACCCGGCCCCCGTACGTGGAGAGTGCGACGGCGAGGGCCTGGCCGCGGGCCAGCGGCGCCATCGGGTAGACGGCGCGCAGCGGGAAGCCGCCGAGCGAGAGCGTCGAGCGCGGCAGCGGCACGCTGGTGACCAGCAGGTCGAAGAGCATCCGGGCCGCGCTGCCCGCGATCGGTGCGCCGAAGCGGTGGGCCAGCGAAGGCAGTTGGTCGGCGAGCACGGCGACGGCACCGGCCCCGCGCAGCGGTCCGGCGGCCTTGTTGCGGTCCATGGCCGTGCGCACGCGGTGCAGCCGCAGCCGGGGGTCGGGTTCGCCGACGGGGAGGGCGAGCAGGTAGGCGGAGAGCCTGTTCCCGGTCGCGGCGGGCTGGCCGGGTCTGCGCCGGGAGACGGGCACCAGGGCTCGGGGGTCGTCGACGGGCGGTGTCTCGCCCCGTTCCCGCATCCAGCGGCGCAGTGCCCCGGCGACCACCGCGAGCAGGACATCGTTGACCGTGCCCCCGGCGGCCCGGCGGATCCGCCGGACGGCGGCGAGGTCCAGGTCCGCGGTGGCCAGCCGCCGGGTCCCGCTGGATCGCGCCGTGAGCGCGGGCGCGCCCCGAAGGTCCAGCCGGCTGGCCCGCACCACGGAGGCACCGACGCCGAACGCCCGGCCGAGATCCTCGATCCGGCCCAGGGCCAGGCCGGCCACCTGGCGCGGGCCCGGCATCCAGGAGCGGGGCGGCACCGCGCACGCCCGGACGGACGGCGGGCCGCCCGGGGCGCGTCCGGCGAGGGGGGCGATCTCGTCGAAGATCCCGGCGCCGATGGCAACCGCGCGCATTCCGTCGGCGAGCGCGTGATGGAGCTTGACGAGCACGGCGAACGGGCCGCCGTCCGCCCCGCCGATCACATACATCCGCCATGGCGGACGGCCCCGCTCCAGCGGCCGTTCCATCAGCTCACCGGCGAGCCGGGTGGCGCCCGCCATGAACCCGGCGTCCCCGTCCCGCGCCTCCTGCCCGGTCAGCCGCACCCGCTCGATGTGTCGGCGTACGTCGAAGTCCTTGTCGACGAACCAGGCCGCGCCGCCGACCGGCAGCAGTACGTCCCTGACCCGCATCCGCAGCCGGGGGATCGCGGCGGCACGGGTCTGCAGCAGCTCCAGGACGGCCTCGGCGCCGCCGCGCGCCGTGCCGGGCGCCGCCGAGAAGACGGCGAGCGCGCCCAGGTGCATGGGGTGGGCGTCGGACTCCAGGTGCCAGAAAGCCAGATCGAGAGGTGCCAGCAGCTCAGTACCCACCGCGTCCCCAGGTCGTCGAAGTCGAAGGAAAGGAGGTGAAAGGAGTGAAGGAGATGAAAGGAGTGGCAAAGGCGAAGAAGATGAAGAAGGGCGAGGAACGGAGAACGCCGCCCGACGGGCGGAACGGAGCGGCGCGAGCCATCGGACGGAGACCGGCGAAACCGGTCGGCCGCCTCCGATCACTCACGATCACTCAATAGCCCATCGCGTTCAGTTACTGTCGGGTAGCGCCTGAACGGCGGTCAGTCACGCCCCGGAATGACGAATTCGCACCACACACACTTTCCGGTGCCGCGCGACTCCACACCCCAGAGGTCGGTGAGCCGGTCCACGAGCATCAGCCCCCGGCCGGAGACCCCGGTCTCCCCCGCGTCGCGGCGGCGGGGCAGCGCGCTGGACCGGTCCTCGACGTCGATCCGCAGGCGCCGCTCGGGGCCGGTGAGCACCCGGATCGTCACGATGGCCCCGCCGTCCGTGTGCATCAGGGCGTTGGTCATCAGCTCGTCGGCGGCCAGCTCGACCTCGTCGGCCCGCACCCGGGCCCCCCAGGCCCGTACGGCAGCACGGATCATGTGCCGCGCGGCGCTCAGCGCCTCCGGATCGCCCTGGGCGACGTGCTGCTGGAGCCGGCCGCCCGGCTGGGGCGCGTGGGCGGCCTTGCGGCCCAGCAGCAGTACCGCCACGTCGTCCTCGCCGCCGCGGTCGTCGATCTCCTCGCAGAGCCGGTCGGCCAGCTTCTGCAGGTCGCGCGGACCGTCGCGCACCATGGACGTCAGCAGTTGCATGCCCTCGTCGAGGTCGGCGCCGGGCAGCTCCACCAGACCGTCGGTGAAGAGCACCAGTGTCTGCCCCGGGTCCAGCTCCACCGTGCCGACCGGGTATTCGAGCCGCCCGAACTCCGCGGAGAGCCCCAGCGGCAGCCCGCCCTCCGCGGGCAGTCTGCGGCAGTCGCCGTCGGTGTCACGGACGAGTGGATCGACGTGCCCGGCCCGGACCAGCTGCACCACCCCGGTGGTCAGGTCCACCTCGGCGTAGGTGCACGTCGCGAAGCGGTCCGTGTCGAGTTCGTGGAGGAATACCGAGGCACGGGCCATGACCGTGGCCGGGCTGTGTCCTTCGGCGGCGTACGCCCGCAGCACGATGCGCAGCTGTCCCATGACGGCCGCGGCATGCGTGTCGTGTCCCTGGACGTCCCCGATGACCGCGCCGACCCGGCCGCCGGGCAGCGGGATGACGTCGTACCAGTCACCCCCGATGTCCCGGCCCAGCCGGGCCGATCGGTAGCGCACGGCGACCTGCGCCCCGGGCACCTCCGGGATCCGGCGCGGCAGCATCGCCTGCTGGAGCCCCTCGGCCAGATCGTGCTCCTGCTCGTAGAGCATGGCCCGCTGGAGGCTCTGGGCGATGGAGCTGCCGAGCGCGACCAGCAGATTGCGCTCGTCGCCGGTGAAGCCGTCCTTCCCGCTGTAGAGCAGCCCGAGGGCGCCGATGGGACGGGCCTGCGCGACCAGCGGCAGATAGGCGGCGGACGTGATGCCGAGGTGGCTGATGTGGGGCCAGAGGATCGGGTACGACTCGGCGAAGTCCACCGCGGACTCGATGAAGCGGGGCGCGAGCGTGCTCACCACCTCGCTCATCGGGTACGGCTCGTCCGTGCGGGTGTACCGGGTACCGGGGACGAACGAGCCCTCCGGGCCGTCCGCGACCAGGTGGATGCGCCCGGCCTCGATCAGCCCCACGACCAGGCTGGTCGCGCCGAGGTGCGCCAGGCCCTGCGATTTCTTCAGGACCTCGATCACGTCACGGACCGTGCGCGCGTGGGCGAGCGCGGCCGTGGCCCCGTCCACCAGGCTGGTGCGCCGTCGGCGCTCCTGGTCGATTTCGCGGCGGGCGGTGGAGTCGGCCAGTTCCTGGGTCGCGTCACGGACGATGCCGATGATGCGCCGGGGGCGGCCCGACTCGTCGCGCCGGATGAAGCCCTGGGTGTGGGTCCAGCGCAGGGTCCCGTCACGCCGCTGCAGCCGGAAGTACGCGCCGTAATTGCTCCGCCCGCTCTTGAGCGCCTGCGCGACCATGGCGTCCAGGCGCACGCTCTCGTCCGGCGGCACCCGGGCCGCGAGCGACTCCGGCCGGTCGTCGTATTCCTCGGCCCGCAGATCGAACACGTCGAGTGCGGGCCGGTCCATGTGCATGAGGCCACTGTCGAGGTCCCAGTCGAAGCTGCCCATTCGGTTCAGGGCGAGACTGAGATCCGGGTGGGCGGGCCAGTCGTCCGGGAGTGACAAGGCACCCGCTACCCGATCATCCATGACCGTCACTCTGCCATCATTTGTCCGATTGTTCGAGCGAACGCCGGTGCCGCCGGGCGAATCCGGAGCGCGCCGCCCGGACCCCGGCGCACCCCCTCCCCCGGGCCACGGAACACCCCCGTGTCGGCCCGCGCGCAGCACGGCCCGGCGCGAGGCCGCAGGTCACAAGCGGTTACCGTGTTCTGTGGAGCACGGTAGGTCCAGCCTTACCTGCGCCTGCACCGCACTGCCCGCGTCACCCGTTCTAAGGACCCGCACTCCATGACCCGCCCCGTCCGCGTCGCCATAGTCGGAGCCGGCCCCGCCGGAATCTACGCGGCGGACGCGCTGCTGAAGTCCGACGCCGCACAGGACCCGGGGGTGTCGATCGACCTGTTCGAGCGGATGCCCGCCCCCTTCGGCCTGATCCGCTACGGGGTGGCCCCCGACCATCCGCGGATCAAGGGCATCGTGCAGGCACTGCACCAGGTGCTCGACAAGCCGCAGCTGCGTCTGTTCGGCAACGTCGACTACCCCTCCGACATCGGCCTGGACGACCTGCGGGCGTTCTACGACGCGGTGATCTTCTCCACCGGCGCCGACCGGGACCGCGCGCTCGACATCCCGGGCAGCACCCTGGAGGGCTCCCACGGCGCGGCCGACTTCGTCTCCTGGTACGACGGACACCCCGACGTGCCGCGCACCTGGCCCCTGGAGGCGGAGAAGGTCGCCGTGCTCGGGGTCGGCAACGTGGCCCTGGACGTGGCACGCGTCCTCGCCAAGACGGCGGACGAACTGCTGCCGACCGAGATACCCGCGAACGTCCATGACGGGCTCCGGGCCAACAAGGCGCTGGAAGTGCACGTCTTCGGCCGACGCGGCCCCGCACAGGCCAAGTTCAGCCCGATGGAGCTGCGGGAGCTGGACCACTCGCCGAACATCGAGGTCGTCGTCGCCCCCGAGGACATCGAGTACGACCAGGGGTCGATCGAGACCCGGCGCGCCAACAAGCAGGCCAACATGGTCGCCTCCACGCTGGAGAACTGGGCCATCCGCGACGTGGGCGACCGCCCGCACAAGATCTTCCTGCACTTCTTCGAGTCCCCGGCGGAGATCCTCGGCGAGGACGGCCGCGTCGTCGGCCTGCGCACCGAGCGGACCGAGCTGGACGGCACGGGGAACGTCAGGGGCACCGGCCGCTTCACCGACTGGGACGTGCAGAGCGTCTACCGCGCGGTCGGCTACTACTCGCGCGAGCTCCCCAAGCTCCCGTTCGACGTGACCTCCGGCACCGTCCCGCACGTCGCGGGCCGCGTCGTCGAGGGCGAGGAGCCGATGGCCTCGGTGTACGTCACGGGATGGATCAAGCGCGGCCCGGTCGGCCTGATCGGCCACACCAAGGGCGACGCCAACGAGACGGTCGCCTGCCTGCTGGAGGACCACGCGTCCGGCCGGCTGCCGGCCCCGGCGAGCCCCGACCCGGCGGCCGTCACCGCCTTCCTGGAGGAGCGCGGCGTCCGCTGGACCACCCGTGAGGGCTGGCACCGCCTGGACGCGCACGAGCAGGCGCTGGGCGCGGCGCAGGGGCGCGAGCGGATCAAGGTGGTGGAGCGGGAGGCCATGCTGGACGCCTCCGACCCCCGCCCCTGACCGTACGGGCGGCTCCGTCCGTCCCGGCGGAGCCGCCCGGCTCATGGCGCGCTCAACGGCCCTGGAACGCCTTGGCGTTGTCGCCGAAGGTCCAGTTCCTGGAGCCGTCCCCGTTGAGCGACCAGGTCGAAGAACGCCTTCGTCCTGGAACGGCTCCGCGGACCGCGGCTGACGGTCGCCGCGGGAACGGGCGCGGCACTCGGTCCGTCCGGGGCGCCGTTCCAGTCCGTCACCCGCAATCCGCTCGGCAGCCCCGACGTGATCGGCCTGGCCGCGGGCGCCGGGGCGGGTGCCGCGATCGCCGCCCTGCTCTTCCCGGACTCCGTCCCGGCAGGGCTCGGCGCGCCGCTCGGCGCCGTAGTCGCCGTCGTGCTCCCGGCGGGGGCCGTCGCCGGGCCGGTCGCCCCCATCTTGCTGACGGCTCCTCAGATCGCCAAGCGGCTCACCCGGGTCTCCGGCCCGCATCTGCTGCTGTCGGCACTGACCGGTGCGCTGCTGCCGGTCCTCGCGGATCTCTGCGCCCAGCAGCTGCCGCTGTGCGACAACCTGCCGGTCGGCATCTGCACGATGGCCATCGGGGGCCTGTACCTGGGCCGACTGCTGGTACGGGAGTGGCGCCGCGGCGTTCCGTGAGACGTGGGACCGAGAGAGCGGGGCGGGGCGCGCGTTCCTGGTGGCGGCACCGGCCGCCCCCGGTGACGCCGCCCCGCCCCGGTCCATGCCGCCGCCCGGCCCGGACCCACGCCTCGGCCCGGCTCGATCCCCCTTGAACACGTTCAAGGGGGATCGTAGAGTCACGCCGAGCAGGCTTGAACGCGTTCAAATCTGCTGGTCCGGTCCGTACCCCACGAAGGCAGGCCCGCATGAGCACGCTCACCTACCCCGAGGTCGGCGCCACCCGCCTCGGTCCGCTCCCCCACGGGTACCACCACCTCCACCACCAGGCCCGCGTCGGTCGCGGCAGGGCCGATTTCGAGGCGGCGGGCGCGGCGGTCACCGGCTGGGGCATGCACCGCCGCAGCGGGGCCCGGATCAGCGCCTCGGCCGCCCGCGCCGAGCCGGGGGTCGGTGTCCGGGTGTCCCTGGGCGTCGGCCCGTTCCGGTTCACCGCGCCCTGCCGGGTCGTCTGGACGGCGTACGAGCGCGAGCGCGTCGGTTTCGGCTACGGAACGGAGGCCGGGCACCCGGAGTGCGGCGAGGAGTGCTTTGTGGTGGACCTGGCGGACGACGGGTCGGTGTGGTTCACCGTCCTGGCGTTCAGCCGCCCGGCCGCGTGGTACAGCCGCCTCGCCGGGCCACTGGTGCCGGTCGTCCAGCGGTGGTACGCCCGTCGGCTCGGCATCGCGCTGGGCCGCCTCGTCGCCGAGGACCGGGGCGCGCGGGGCTGAGGGGTCGGGACGGGTCCGCCCAGGAGGACGGGACGGGCAGCCCGAGAGGACGGGGCGCGCCGGGCCGAAGGGCCGGGGCGCCCCGCCGGGCCGATACTGGAGGTGATGCAGTGGTTCACCGCGGACGGGTACTGGCTCAGCCGGCTGATCTTCCAGCGGGCCCTGGCCGGGGTCTACCTGTTCGCCTTCCTCGCCGCCGCGCTCCAGTTCCGGGCGCTGATCGGTGAACGCGGCATGCTCCCCGTGCCGGACTTCCTCCGGCGCACGGAGTGGCGCGACGCACCCGGTCTGTTCCGGCTCCACTATTCCGACCGCTTCTTCGCATGCGTCGCCTGGACGGGCTGCGCCCTCGCCGTCGCCCTGCTCGCGGGCGCGGACTCGCACGTCCCGCTCTGGGCCGCGATGGCGCTCTGGGCGCTGCCGTGGGCGCTGTACCTGTCGATCGTCCAGGTCGGCCAGACCTGGTACGGCTTCGGCTGGGAGTCGCTGCTGCTGGAGACCGGCTTCCTCGCCGTGTTCCTCGGCAACGCGCACACGGCTCCGCCCGTACTGGTGCTGTGGCTGCTGCGCTGGGTGCTGTTCCGGGTGGAGTTCGGCGCCGGGCTCATCAAGATCCGGGGCGACGAGTGCTGGCGCAGGCTGACCTGCCTGTACTACCACCATGAGACGCAGCCGATGCCGGGACCGCTGAGCTGGTTCTTCCACCGGCTGCCGAAGCCGGTGCACCGGACCGAGGTGGCGGCGAACCACGTGACCCAACTCCTCGTGCCGGTATTCCTCTTCACTCCGCAGCCGGTGGCGAGCGCCGCCGCGGGGCTGATGATCGTCACCCAGCTGTGGCTGGTGGTCTCGGGGAACTTCGCCTGGCTGAACTGGCTGACGATCACGCTGGCCCTGTCCGCCGTCGACTGGTCCCTGTTCCCCGAGCCGCCGGCGCAGTCCGCGGCGCAGCTCTGGTACGAGATCGTCGTCATCGCCGTCACCGCGCTGGTGCTGTTCCTCAGCTACCGTCCGGCGCGCAATCTGGTCTCCCGGCGCCAGGTGATGAACCGCTCGTTCGACCCGCTGCATCTGGTCAACACCTACGGCGCCTTCGGCAGCATCAGCCGGGTACGGCTGGAGGTCGTGGTCGAGGGCACGGACGAGGAGACGCTCCACGAGGGCACGGTCTGGCGGGAGTACGGGTTCCGCGGCAAGCCGGGCGACCCGCGCCGGCTGCCCCGGCAGTTCGCTCCCTACCATCTGCGGCTCGACTGGCTGATGTGGTTCGCGGCGCTCTCCCCCGCCTACGCGGGCCCCTGGTTCGGCCCGTTCGTGGAGCGGCTGCTGGAGAACGACCGGGACACCCTGCGGCTCCTGCGCCACAACCCGTTCCCGGACGCCCCGCCCACCCATGTCCGCGCCCGGCTGTACCGCTACCGGTACACGACCTGGCGCGAGCTGCGGGCCACCGGGCGGTGGTGGCACCGGACCTTCGTACGGGACTTCATGCCGCCCGTCGCGCTCGCGCCCTCCCTGCGCGGCCGGACCGGGGGGTTCCGGCCGGACGGGCGGCTCTGACGGGGCCATGGGCGCCGCAGGCCCGGCCCTTCGGGCGGACGACGCTGCATTCGAAACACGCCCTCGGGCGGCACGCGCCGGGGCTCCGGGACCGCCCCCGCGTTCGGAAGGCGGCCCCGGAGCCCCGGCGAGGAGCGGTCAGTCGATGCCGGGTAGGATGTGCGGCTCGGCGAGGTCGTCCTCGTAGCCGGCCAGCCTGATCGGTGCGGACCTGGCCCAGACCTCGATGTTCCGGAGCTTCTCGGGCCGCCGCGCCCGCTCTCCGTACCGTTCGGCCGGTGGCTTCTCTTGCTTCGTCAGCTCTGGTGTCGTCACCGCGCACTCCTTCGTGTCGCGTAACCCGGGGCGCCGCCGGCTTCCCGGCCTCTTTCCGGGAGTCGACCACCCGTGAGGGGCAGGGAAATGAACGTTCGGTCGCGGTGGCGCCGTATGCGGGGCGGGACGGCGGCTCGGTTGACGAGCCTGTCCCTGGACGGGCGGGGAGGATTTTGTGAACTCCCCGATGACGTCCGTTCGCATCAGAGTAACCAAATGAGCATGATCCCGCTCGATGGGACGTGTGCCATAGGTCACTTTTGGCCACTCCATACGGCAAAAACCCGGCCAGGAGGATTCTCCCGGCCGGGTCCATGGCCCCGCGCGCCCGCCGTTCACCGGACGACGGGCGTGATCGCTCCCCCGGCGGCTACCAGTTGGCGGGCACGTAGTCCTTGAGGAAACAGCCGTACAGGTCCTCGCCCGCCTCGCCGCGCACGATCGGGTCGTAGACGCGGGCGGCGCCGTCGACCAGGTCGAGCGGGGCGTGGAAGCCCTCCTCCGCGAGGCGGATCTTGTCGGGGTGGGGACGCTCGTCGGTGATCCAGCCGGTGTCGACGGCGGTCATCAGGATGCCGTCCCTCTGGAACATCTCCTGGGCGCTGGTGCGGGTGAGCATGTTCAGCGCGGCCTTGGCCATGTTGGTGTGCGGGTGGCCCGCTCCCTTGTAGCCGCGGCTGAAGACGCCCTCCATGGCGGAGACGTTGACCACGTAGGCGCGCTTGGCCGCGGTCGCCGCCATGGCCGGGCGGAGCCGGCTGATGAGGATGAACGGCGCGGTGGAGTTGCAGAGCTGGACCTCCAGCAGCTCGATCGGTTCGACCTCGTCGACCGTCTGGATCCAGCTGTTGGTGTCGTGCAGGTCGGGCACCAGACCGCCCGCGTCGATCGCCCGGCCCGCGGCGATCCGCTCCAGCGAGGCGGATCCGCTGACCAGGGCGAGTTCGGTGACGTCCTGCGCGGTCAGACCCTCCTGCCGGGCGGCCGGGAGGGCCGCCACGCGGTCGACGGAGCCGCTGCCGAAGGCGCCGATGACCTCGGCGGCGGGCAGCTCGCCCGAGGGGAGCGGGGCCGACTCCGCGCCGACCAGTTCGCTGTACGCGTTGGCCGAACGGCGTACGGTCTGCGCCGCGTTGTTGATCAGGATGTCCAGCGGGCCCTCGGCGGCGACGGAGTCGGCGAGCGCGACGACCTGGGCGGGGTCGCGCAGATCTATGCCCACGATCTTCAGCCGGTGGATCCACTCGTCGCTGTCCGGCATCGCCTTGAAGCGGCGGATGGCGTCGTTGGGGAAACGGGTGGTGATGGTGGTGTGCGCGCCGTCGCGCAGCAGCCGGAGCGCGATGTACATACCGATCTTCGCGCGGCCGCCGGTGAGGAGCGCGCGACGCCCGGTCAGGTCGGTGCGCGCGTCGCGGCGCGCCCGGTTCTCCCTGGCGCACGGCTGGCACAGCTGGTGGTAGAAGGCGTCGACCTCCACGTACCGGGTCTTGCAGATGTAGCAGGACCGGGGACGCTGAAGGATGCCGGCGATCTCGGACGCGGTGGAGGACGACGGCAGGACGCCGTTGGTCTCGTCGTCGATCCGGTCGGCCGAACCGGTCGCGGTCGCCTCGGTGACGGCCTTGTCGTGGGCGGTCTTCGCGGCGCGGCGCTCCTGACGGCGGCGCTGCTTGACGGTCCGGTAGATCCCGGCCGTGGCGCGGCGTACGGCGATGGCGTCGGGGTGGTCGATCTCGATGCCGTCGAGTTCTTCCAGCACGCTCAGGCAGACGGCCAGCCGCTCCGGATCGATGCCGGGACCGAACTCCTCCGTACCGGAAACGAGCTGCGGACCGTCCTCTGTCACCGTCACTGCCATTCCTCTGTCAATCGTCGCTCGTGGCGGAGACCGCCGCACCTGCTCCTGCCGGGCGGAACGCCCCGGTCAAGTCTGCCATGCACCGGATGCTGCTCCGTTCGTGTGACCCGCGCGCGAGGGCCGGGGCGCGGCGGCCGACCGCGGTGTCCCCCGCGGCCCGCCCATCCGGCGTCCCGCTCCCCCGGCCCCGGTACCGTCCCTGTCCCGTCCCTGTTCCGTCCCGGTCCCGCTCCACCTCCCTCCGAGGCCCCGTCCCGTCCGGGTGTGCGCCCGTTCCATCGCCGTGCCCTCCCTGTTCCGCCCCCGTGATTCCGGCATGGACGGGTCACATATGCTTCCCTCCGGTGCGGCCGGGCCACGCTCGGTGACCGCGGCCGCAACAGCCGTGCGCCCGTCACGCCGTCGAGGAGTTCCACGTCGTCGGGGGAGGACGCCGGGCCCGTGAACGCGGCCGGCGGCTCCCCGGAGTGAGACCGTTCGTCGCGGGTAGGCGAACGTCGAGAAGCCGACACCGAACACCCCTGCGTCGCCCTGGCTGGAGCACATGAACGAACAGGTCACCGCACGGCCGGCCGACCGTCCCCGCGCGGACCGTCCCGCCGGCCACGGCCCCACCGAGGTTCTGCACAGCGCCGAGGTGTTCGACGGCGAGCCGGGCTGCATCGCGCGCGCCCGTGCCCTGGCCGACCGCTTCCTGGCCCGGCTGGCCGCCGAGTGGCTCGCGGTGTTCGGCGAGCGCACCCGCGGCGATCTGATGCTGGCCGTGAGCGAACTGGTCACCAACGCGGACCGCTACACGCAGGGACCGTATCTGCTGGAGCTGGAGGGAACGGCGGAGCGCGTCAGCGTCACGGTGTACGACAGCAGCACGGCGCTCCCTTTGTTCTTCTCGCCCGATCCGGCGCGCCCCGGAGGCCATGGCATGGAGATCGTCGTGGCGCTGTGCGACCGGCTGACCGCCGAGCGCGTGCCGGTGGGCAAGCGCATCCGCGCCGAGTTCGAGCTGAGCAGCTGAGCTGTGGGGCGGGCGGGACGCCGCCCGCCCCACGACCACGCCCCCGGCCGGGCCGGCCGCCCCGGTCCGCCACACACGTGTCAGGCCCGGTCAGGCGTACCGGTCGCACCGAACGCGTAGGGCGTGTCAGATATGTCAGACCTTGTCAGGCGTGTCAGGTGCGTCCGAAGACGCAGTCACCGCACAGCCCTCCCGCCGGGCAGCGGTAGTAGAGGCAGCAACTACGGCGCCGGAACGCCGTGTCGTGCGGAGCGCCGGTGTTCCGCAGATCCGGGTGGTCGAAGAGCTCGGCGGTCAGCGCGCGGGCCCGCGCGGCCACGTCGGGGCGGTGGTTCGCGTGCGCCCAGTCGACGAGCTGGCTCAGCGCACCCGCCAGGGCCGATCCCGCGTTGCCCCACAACAACCGGTCCGCCAGCGGGCCGTCCCGGTGGACCGCCTCGGCCAGCGGCACGAGATGACCGTACTGGACCACCTCCCGTATCCGCTCGGCGGTGCCGGGCAGCGTTTCGGCGGTGCTCAGCCACAGGTCGTCGGGGCTGCTCGCCCGGGGGTCCCAGCGCAGGGCGTCGGGCGACAGATCGGGGAAGCGGCCGGTCAGCACCGCCGGGCCGAGCGCGATCGACCAGAGCCGCGCCGCGAGCCCCAACTGCGCGATGGAGGCGGCGACTCTGCGCTCGTGCGTCCGGTGCCGCGCCGCGACCAGGTCGATGCGGGAGGACAGCGGTGCCGTCCCGCCCGCGTACAGCAGTGCCAGCGGCCGGTGCGCGCCCTCGGGCGGCGCGGTGGCGCGCAGGGCGAAGAACCCGCCCAACGGGGCCGCGGCCGACTCGTCCGTCACGCCGTCCTCCCCCACTTCTCCGTCACTGCCGGTGGCGCCGTACGGAGCGCGTCCACCATGACCGCGTTCACCGTACCTCTCGGGACCGACGCCCCGGGTCCCGCGCGGGGTGGGCCGTCGACGCGAGAGGGACAGCGGCCGTGCGCCGTACAACCAAGGGAGTACACATGATCGCCGACTCAGGTACGACGACGCGGCGGCTTCGAGACGACAGGGTGGTGCACATGAGTTCCCTCGCGCTGTCCGTGCTCCTGTCGCTGGTCTCGGCGGTCGCCTACGCTGCCGGGGCGATCCTCCAGGAGCACGTGGCCGCGACCGGGGACGGCCGAGCGCTCGCGCGCGAGCGCGTCTGGTGGGGCGCCGTGACGCTGAACGCGACAGGAGCGGTGCTCCACGTCGTGGCGCTGGCGTACGGTCCGCTCAGCCTCGTCCAGCCGCTCGGGGCGCTCACCATCGTCTTCGCCCTGCCGATGGCGGCGGTGTTCGTACGCCGTCGGCCGGGCGCCGCGGCCCGGCGCGGGGCGGTTCTGGCGACCGTCGGACTGGCGGGTCTGCTCGCCCTCACCGGGGACGGTGGGGCGCACACGCTGGACGGACCGGACCGGCTGGGGCTCGCGGTTGTGACGCTCGGAGCGCTCGCGGCGCTCCTCCTCGTCTCCGGGGCGGTGCCCCGGCCGGTGACGCGCGGCGTGGTCCTCGCGGTCGGCGCGGGCATCGCGTTCGGCATGGCGTCGGTGTTCACGAAGGAGGTGGCGGTGCGGTGGGGTTCGGGCGCGATGACGGCCGGCGTGCCGTCGCTGGTGGCGATCGCGGTCTTCGCCGGGGCGGGGCTGCTGCTGTCCCAGACCGCTTACCGGGGAGCCGGGCTGACCGCACCGCTGGCCACGGTGACCGTGGTGAACCCGGTGACGGCCGCACTGGTCGGCATCACCATGTTCGACGAGCGGTTCCTGCACGGCACGACGGGCACCGTGCTCGCGTCGGCCTGCGGCGCGATCACCGCGGGCGGGATCGCGCTGCTCACGGTGGAGCGGCCGGGCACGGAGGGTCCGGCGGCGGCACGGGGAGGGCGCGGACGCCCGGCCCGGGGCCGCCGGACACGGGGCCGTCAGACGCTGGCCCCGCCCGCCCTGAGGTAGGCCAGCGGGTCTACGTCCGATCCGTAGCCGGGGCCGGTGCGGATCTCGAAGTGCAGGTGCGGCCCGGTGACGTTGCCGGTGGAACCCGAGCGCGCGATCCGCTGCCCCGCCGAGACGTGCCGCCCCTCCCGTACGTGGAGTGCGGACAGATGCGCGTACTGGCTGTACTTGCCGTCGGCGTGCCGGATGACGATCTGGTACCCGTACGCACCCGCCCAGCCGGCCGAGACGACGGTGCCGGAGCCGATCGCCTTCACCGATGTGCCGGTCGGGACGGGGAAGTCGACACCCGTGTGGAAGCCGCTGGCCCAGGCACCGGCCCGGTGGTAGGGCGTACCGACGCCCGCCGCAACGGGCGCGACGAGGCCCTGGCGCGTCTCGGACCGCGCCGGGTGGCGGGCCTCGGTGCCCCTCGAGGGCGCCTTCGGCTTCGGTTTCGGTTTCGCGGCCGGGTGCGGGGGCTTCGCCGTCTCGTGCCGCTCCGCGGCCTGGCGCCGGGGCTCGGCGGCTCGGCTCGGGGCCGCCGCGGGGCGGTCCGTCGACGCGTCGGCACGGTCCTGCGGATCCGTGGGCCGCCGGTGCGGCGAGACGGCTGCCCCGTCCTGGGACTTCGCCGCCTGGACCTGGGACTTCGCGGGCCGGGCGGCGGGCTTCACGGCCCCGTCATGGGACCTGGCCTCCTGGCGCTCCGGCTCCGTCCTCGTGTGCGACTCGGCCGACGGCTTCGTCTCCGCCTTCTTCGCCCGCGCCGCCGGTGCCGGGCTCGCGGCGGAGCCCGTCCTCGGTGCCCGGGCCGTATCGAGGTTCAGCCGCTGTCCGGGGAAGATGAGATCCGGATCGTCGCCCACCACCTCGCGGTTCGCCGCGTAGAGACGCTGCCAGCCGCCCGCCAGTCGCTCGCTCTGCGCGATCGCGGAGAGCGAATCGCCCCGGGCCACGGTGTACGACTCGTGCTTGCCGGGCACGGTGGTCGGCGTCACGGGGGCGGAGGTCCGCTTCGCCGCGGTCTTCTCCGCCGGCGACTGCCCGGAGGACCGCTCATCGCCGCTCCGGACATGGCTGATGCGCTCCGACTGCGGGGCGATGTCGGGAGACTTCCCGCCCTTGGTCAGCCCGGCCTGCGTCGAGCAGCTCGGCCAGGCGCCGGGCCCCTGTCCTTCGAGCACCTTCTCGGCGACGGCGATCTGCTCGTTCCTGGTGGCCAGGTCCGCCCGCGGGGCGTAGACCGTGCCGCCGTAGGCCGCCCAGGTCGACCGGGAGAACTGCAGACCGCCGAAGTAGCCGTTGCCGCTGTTGATGTGCCAGTCGCCGGTGGACTCGCAGGCGGCGACCTTCTCCCAGACGTCCGGCGACGCGGCGCCCGCCGGGGCGGCCGCGATGAGCGGCAGCGCCAGGCCGGCACCACCGGCGGTGACGGTGAGCGAGGCACGGTTCAGCCGACTGGGCCGATATCTGCGGTGCCGTCCGTTCGCGGCCATGATGTGGCTCCCCCACTGGCAGTAGGACACGTCGCAAGCGCCAACTTATGTGCAGACGAAGCAAGATGACAAGAGCGCCCGGAACGCCCCGACTGTCACGGCCGGTTGGCCGCGCCACCGGTCGGGCCCGGGGCCCGTACCGGCGCCATCGTCAGCCCTCGCACCCGATACGGGAGCGCGAGGGCCGACGGCTGCGCCCGGCGTCCGATTCGGATCCAACAGCCTTTGTCCGAACGTGAGTTGCGGCACCGACGGCACGCCTCGTCACGTCGCGTCGACCTCCCGGCAGGTCTCCGGCTCCGGGAATCTCCGGCTCCGCGACCGGCCACGTGTGCCACCGCTTCGACGCCGCCGCGGCACATCGTGGACCACCGGCCGCCGAGACGACCGCTCCCCAGCACCGGCGGCTCGTGGGCGATCACCCGGCTCAGCCGTTCCGGATGACGCGAGAGCAGGTCGAGGGCGACGACGGCGCTCGAACTGGTGCCGAAGACCGCCACAGGACCGCCCTCCGGCGCCAGCAGTTCGATCAGCCGGTACGCGTCGTCGCAGTGCACCCTCACCCGCTGTTCGACGACCGCGTCGTGGAGGACGCTGCGCGAGCAGCCGCGCGGGGCGAAGGCGGCCGACGGTCCACCGGTCGGCCAGGCGGCCCGTCAGCCGGTCACAGATCCCCCGCGTCGGCGCTCCCGCCGGGCATCATGAGCAACAGCGGCCCCCGCCCGCGCACTTCGTAGTACAGGGTCGCCCCCGGCACCCACAGCAGTCCGGTGCGATCGGGCAGCACGGAGCCGGATGCCTTGCAGTCAAGCGGGGCGGCACCGAACGCGGTGCGCGCCGTACGGGTCGTGCGGTCAGCCATCGCGTTCCTCCTCGCTCACGGCGGACGACCAGTGCTCCAGCAGGAAGTGCAGCGCCTCGACGGCCCGGTCCCAGGACGTGCGCACATCGCGGGTCGCACCGAACCCCCCGTTCGCCTCCAGGGCGCAGTAGCCGTGCAGGGTGCTGCGCAACAGCCTTACCGCGTCCGTGAGATCGGGCTCGGTCAGTCCGTAGGCGCGCAGCATCGCGCCGATGGTCCCGACCGTCCGCCGGTATGCCGAGGTCCGGACCGCGACGGCCGGGTCGATCCGCATCTGCGTCGCCTCGTACCGCCCGGGCCGCTCCAGCGCGAAGGACCGGTAGGCGTCGGCGAACGCGATCAGGGCGTCCTTGCCCGCCCTGCCCGTGACCGCGGCGTTGACGCGGTCGATGAACTCCCCCGCGGCGAGCAGGGCAACCCGGGTCCGCAGATCGTGGAGGTTTCGGACGTGGGAGTACAGGCTGGCGTCCTTCACCCCGAAACCTCGGGCCAGCGCGGAGATCGTGACCTGGCCGAAGCCGACGGAGTCCGCCAGATCCGCCGCCGCCTCCACCACACGTTCGGTCGTGAGACCCGCGCGCGCCATCCGCCACCCCCACCGGAGCACCATGCAGTCCATGCATGCGTAGCTAGACCTTCTAGGCAGTTGCCTAACATACATAGGAAACCCCGGACGGCCCACACAGAACAGGCCCTCGCGCCACTCCGCGCCCATACTGAAGAACCCGGTTCCCGACTACTGATGAACCCGGTTCCCGACACGGATTGCGGAGCACACTGATGAGCGGTACCGCACAGATCGGCGTCACGGGGCTGGCGGTCATGGGCCGCAACCTCGCTCGCAACTTCGCCCGCAACGGCTTCCAGGTCGCCGTGCACAACCGGACGACGTCGAAGACGGACGCCCTGGTCGAGGAGTTCGGGAACGAGGGTTCCTTCGTGACCGCGCGCACGCCGCGGGAGTTCGTCGCGGCGCTGGAACGTCCGCGCCGGGTGCTCATCATGGTGAAGGCGGGCGATCCGACGGACGCCGTCATCCAGGAGTTCGCCCCGCTCCTCGAAGAGGGCGACGTGATCATCGACGGCGGCAACGCGCACTTCGAGGACACCCGCCGCCGGGAGAGGCAACTGCGCGGGCGGGGCATCCACTTCGTGGGCGTGGGCATCTCCGGCGGCGAGGAGGGCGCGCTGCACGGGCCGAGCATCATGCCCGGCGGTTCCACGCAGTCCTACGAGTCGCTGGGGCCGATGCTGGAGAGGATCGCCGCCAAGGCGAAGGACGGCACACCGTGCACCACTCACATCGGCCCGGACGGCGCCGGGCACTTCGTGAAGATGGTCCACAACGGCATCGAGTACGCCGACATGCAGCTGATCGCGGAGGCGTACGACCTGCTGCGCAAGGTGGCCGGTTACCCCCCGGAGCGGATCGCCGAGACCTTCCGCCGCTGGAACACCGGCCGTCTCGACTCCTATCTGATCGAGATCACGGCGGAGGTCCTCGCCCACACCGACGCGGTGACCGGGAAGCCGTTCGTCGACATCGTGCAGGACCGGGCGGAGCAGAAGGGCACCGGGCGCTGGACGGTGCAGATCGCACTCGACCTCGGGGTCCCCGTCTCCGGTATCGCGGAGGCCGTCTTCGCCCGCTCGCTGTCGGGGCACACGGATCTGCGCGAGGCGGCGAAGGACCTGAGCGGGCCGTCCGCCGCACCGCTCGACGAGGCCGCGGCCGCCGCCTTCGCCGACCGCGTGGAACAGGCGCTGTACGCGTCCAAGATCGTCTCGTACACGCAGGGCTTCCACCAGATCAGGGTGGGCAGCGAGACCTACGACTGGGACATCGGTCTCGGTGCGGTGGCGGGCATCTGGCGGGCCGGGTGCATCATCCGGGCCGCGTTCCTGGACCGGATCCGGGCCGCGTACGACGCCCGCCCCGAACTGCTGAGCCTGCTCTCCGACGAGCGGTTCGCCCAGGAGATCGGCGCCGCGCAGGACGACTGGCGCGCGGTCGTCGCCGAGGCGGCCCGGCAGGGCGTCCCGACCCCCGGGTTCGCCGCCGCGCTCGCGTACTACGACGGGCTGCGCGCGGACCGGCTGCCCGCCGCGCTGACGCAGGGACAGCGCGACTTCTTCGGCGCGCACACGTACCGGCGCGCGGACCGCCCGGGCTCTTTCCACACGCTCTGGGGCGGGGACCGTTCGGAGGTCGAAGCGGGCTGACCGGGATGCCCCGCGACGAATCCGCCCAACAGGCCGGCGGCGCGACGTCACGGCGGCGCGGCATCACGGCGGCGCGGCATCACGGCGGCGCGGCATCACGGCGGGACCCGCGGACGGCGGGACGGGGGCACGGCGGGACTCGCGGACGCGGCGGGCCCGGACCGGCGCCACTCGTCCGGGCACTCCGGAGATGCGGAGGGGCCGAAGGTGTGGGTAAGTGGCAGCGGGCGTGTCCGCGCATACGCCCTCGAAGCAGTGCGTGTACATGTCCGCGCACCCGAAGCCGCGCCCACCGCCCTTCCTGGAGCCCCCACATGCCCGACGTCCCGCCGGAATCCGAGCCCGTCGCCGCCCAGCCCGTGGTCGCGCCGCTGACCAGCGCCGCGCTGATCCTGGTCGCCACGGTCGAACCCGGTGGTGAGAGCGTCGTGCGCGAGGTGCTGCCGGATCTGCCGGCGATCGCCCGCTCCATCGGGTTCCGGTTCCCGGACGCCGGTCTGGCCACCGTCACCGGTTTCGGTTCCGACGTGTGGGACCGCCTGTTCGCGGGGCCACGCCCCACCGGTCTGCATCCGTTCCGGGAACTGCGCGGCGCCCGGCACCACGCCCCGTCCACCGCCGGGGATCTGTTGTTCCACGTCCGGGCCGAGCGGATGGATGTGTGCTACGAATGGGCGGCCCAGCTGTTCGACCGGCTCGGCACCGCGGTGCGCGTGGTGGACGAGACGCAGGGGTTCCGCTACTTCGACCACCGGGATCTGCTCGGTTTCGTCGACGGCACCGAGAACCCCGTCGGCTCGGACGCCCGGTCGGCGGCCCTGGTCGGCGCCGAGGATCCCGACTTCGCCGGCGGGAGTTACGTCGTCGTGCAGAAGTACGTCCACGACCTCGCGGCCTGGAACGGACTGAGCACCGAGGAACAGGAACGCGTCATCGGCCGCACCAAGTTCACCGATGTCGAGCTCCCCGACGACGTCAAGCCCGCCGACTCCCACGTCGCCCTCAACACGATCACCGATCCGGACGGCACCGCCCGCGAGATCCTCCGCGCCAACATGCCCTTCGGCAGCTTCGGGCAGGGCGAGTTCGGCACGTACTTCATCGGCTACGCCGCCGACCCGGACGTGACCGAGCGGATGCTCCGCAACATGTTCCTGGGCGATCCGCCCGGTGCGCACGACCGCATCCTCGACTTCTCGACGGCGGTCACCGGCACGCTCTTCTACGCCCCAGGCGCCGGGTTCTTCGCCGACCCGCCGCCGTCGCCCGCCGCGGCCGAGAACCCGGCCGAACCGGTGCCCGTGCCGGCGCAGGATCCGGCCGCGATCCGGCCGGACGACGGATCGCTGCACATCGGCAGCCTGCATGAAAGCGCCCAGTGATGAACAACCTCCACCGCGAACTCGCCCCCGTCACCGAAGCCGCCTGGGCCCAGATCGAGGAAGAGGCCCGGCGCACCTTCGGGCGCCATGTGGCGGGGCGTCGCGTCGTCGACGTCACCACACCGGCCGGACCGGAGCTGGCGGCCGTCGGCGACGGTCATCTGCGCGGCATCGATCCACCGACGCCCGATGTGATCGCGCGGGCCCGGACCTCGATGCCCGTGATCGAGTGGCGGGTGCCCTTCACCGTGACCCGGGCGGCCGTGGACGACGTCGAGCGCGGTTCCGACGACAGCGACTGGCAGCCCGTCAAGGACGCGGCCCGCACCTGCGCGTTCGCCGAGGACATGACGATCATCGACGGATACGCGTCGGCGGGCGTCACCGGACTCAGGGACGGCTCCTCGCACCCGCCGCTGGCCCTGCCGGCCGATGCCCGCGACTATCCGGCCACCGTGAGTCAGGCGCTGACCCAGCTGCGCCTGGCCGGTGTCGACGGGCCGTACCGGCTGCTGCTCGGCGCCGACGCCTTCACCGAGGCGACCGAGACGTCCGACCACGGGTACCCGGTGGCCACCCATCTGGCCCGGCTGCTCGACGACCAGATCCTGTGGGCGCCCGCCGTCAAGGGCGGTGTGCTGCTGTCGACCCGGGGCGGCGACTTCGAACTGCGTCTGGGCCAGGACCTGTCGATCGGCTACCAGGACCACGACGCGAACGGCATCCACCTCTACTTCCACCAGTCGTTCGTGTTCCGGATGCTCACTCCGGAGGCCGTGGTCCCGATCATCGCCTGACGGACCGTCCCGCGGCCGCGGACCTCGCCCGGGGGCAGCCGGGCCGAGGACACCGTCCGGCCGGTGCGCACCCGCGCGAGCGGACCTCGCCGACCTGGCACACGTCGGGCGCGTACCGGCGGACGGGCCGGTACGCGCCCGCTGCGCCGCGCCCGGCGGCGATCAGCCGGGCGGGCGCGGCGACGGCTCCGGCTCCGGCACGGGCTCGGGGTTCGGAGCGGGTGGCTGCGGAATGGGGTCGGGTGCCGGACCGGGCGGTACGGGCCCGGGCGGTACCGGTGGTGGCTGCGGCATCGGCGGCGGCTCGGGCATCGGCCCGGGGGTGGGCGCCGGTGGCACGGGGTCGGGGTACGGGTTGGTCATCGCGGATCTCCGAGCGCTTCGTGATGGATCTCCTTCCACCGTCCCCCGGAGCGGCCGGCCGCGCCCGGTGAGCCCATGCGTACGAGTTCCGAATGATCCGTCCGGGTCGACGGCGGCCTCGGCTCCGCCGCCGCCCGGACCCGACGGATCAGCGCGCGACGGCCGCCGCGGCGGCCGGGCCGGATCGAGGGCTGGAGGCCGGGATGTTCCGCGTCGCGGAGCGCGTCGAAGACCGGGACGTGCACGACGCGCGGCGCCGGCGTACGCGCCTCGACGTGGTCGGCCCGCGCGTAGCTGATGGGAACGGCCGGGTCGCCAGGGTGCACGAGATGCGCGGCGGCACCGTTGACGCCGATGACGACGGAACCGCGCGCACCCTCGATGACGTACCTCCCCGGCCGGGCGCCGTTGTCGATGTCGACGATGTGCACCAAATCGCCGGGCAGCGGGTCCGTCGCCTCCATCAGATCGGCGTCGGTGGTGACGGAACCGGCAGGGTGGAGGCCGGCGTGGGTCACGGTGGCCCGGTGGATCTCGGACGTGATCAAAGTACGCAGAATTTTGAACTCCTTTTACTCCAGTCCGACTTCGCAATCTTGTGGCGTACAAGTTCTCAGCCGGGACCGCTGCAAGATCGCGAAACCGGACTGGAGCAGCGCCGGGTCTCAGCCCTTGCGACCGGGGGACGAACGGCATAGGGAGGAGATGAATCCACATCGAGATGGTGCAGGCCCGCGGCCGTCCGGCGGTACCGAGCCGCCCGAGCGTGAAATCCGCTCGTGCAAGACGGGCCACTACTACCTTCGGGTGATACGAGGCTACGAGCCTTGCCGCTCAAATCCCCCTGTGGGTCACTGAAATGGTGAACGGGCGGGCCGCCCATCCCCAGCCGAGGAAGTTGAGAACAGGGAGCGCTTGCCGGTTCTTCTCCGTGCCCGAGAAGAAGTTCCGGCAGCCAGGGCCCGGGGCCGGGTCCCGGCCTTATGCGCCGCTCCCCGGACTCTCGGCAGTGCCAACAACTGCGTGCTACCACACATGTCGTCGCTTGACGTCGTCGGCAACCGACCTTTCCGGCGGAAGCCGAACACTGGGGCCGGGCGCGTTCCGCCGGTCCCCGTATGTTCCATCGGAGAACAAGGAGGGTTGTACATGCCTCTCCCTCAACCAGGGCTCCACCAACGGCGGAACCCTGGTGACCATCACGGCAACGAACCTGCCCCACACGACCAAGGCGACATTCGGCAAGCGAACTGGCCACCAAGATCACCCAGGTATCCCCGACCCAGGTCACGGCGGTCTCCCCCTCCGGCACCGGCACGGTCGGGGGCATCGTCACCGCCCCGCGCCCCGGCGCAACTCCTCCCGGATCAGGAACGGACCACTCGCATGCAGCACGGCGAGACGCACGCGCAACTCATAGGCGTCCCGCCGGGCAGGGTCCTGGGCGAGGAGTGAACCGGGAGGGCCACTGCTGGGCCAATGCGACCGAGTTCGAGTGGCAGCCCGACGGTGGACAGCTAAGACTGAGGCAGCGGTTCGGGATCCGGACAGCAGATCCCGACCTCGTGATTTCCGGACCACTCGCTCCAGCCACCGAAAAGCGCGAGTACGGAGTGCCCACCGTCATGGCGACGGCACTCGAAAGTTCCTCAAGGAGCTCGCATGGAGGAGAAATCCCTCGATGTCCTGACGCCCGGGCCTGATGAATCCGCAATCGACACCAGCAGGTTCACCAGTCCGGATATTGACATCGAGAAAGCCCTCGCCGAGGTGCTGGCTGACGTCATGTGCGTCGAACGGGTATCGGTCGACAGCCATTTCTTCGACGACCTCGGCGCCAACTCATTGGTGATGGCTCATTTCTGCGCACGAGTCAGGAAGCGGGCGGACCTTCCCTCGGCGTCGATGAAGGACATCTACCGGCACCCGACAATCCGCAGCCTGGCGACGGGGCTCGCGAATGCCGCGCCCGTCGGGCCGTCGGTCCCGCCGCCGACCGAGGTGGTGACCCCAATCGGTACGGTGTGGTTTGCCCTCTGCGGAACCCTGCAGTTCCTGCTCTTCGCAGGATACTCCTTCCTCGCCGGACTCGTTGCCGCCCGAGGCTATGCATGGGTCTCCGCCGGGTCGGGTGTGATCGATGTCTACCTGCGATCGTTCGTCTTCGGAGGCGTCGGCTTCGTCGGTCTGTGCACCTTCCCCATCGCGGCCAAATGGCTCCTCATCGGCCGGTGGAAATCATGCAATTTCCCGGTCTGGGGTCTGACCTATCTGCGCTTCTGGACCGTCAAAGTGCTGATCCACGCCAACCCGATGATCTTCTTCGTCGGCAATCCCCTGTACGTGCTGTACCTGCGAGCGCTGGGCGCACGGATCGGCAAAGGGGTCACGATCCTCTCCCGCAGCGTTCCGGTCTGCACCGACCTGCTCACGGTCGGAGCCGGCACGGTGATCCGCAAAGACTCGTTCTTCGTCTGCTACCGGGCACACGCCGGGCGTATCCAGACGGGCCGGGTCACCCTTGGCCGGGACGTGTTCATCGGCGAGATGACCGTGCTCGACATCGACACGTCGATGGGCGACGGGGCCCAACTCGGCCACACATCCACGCTGTACAGCGGCCAGGCGGTCCCGGACGGTCAGCGCTGGCACGGATCCCCGGCACAGCTCACGCAGCACGACTACCTGCGGATCGGGCCGGCCACCTGCGGCACGCTGCGCCGGGCCGGCTTCGGCCTCATCACCGTGCTTCAGCTGTTCCTCCTGTACGTGCCACTGTCCGTCGGGGGCGCGTACATGCTGGTGACCCTGGTCCCGGCGCTGCACAACCGGCTGGTCCCGGGCACGGCGGAGCTCACATCGCTGGGCCTCTGCATCGACGCTCTGGTCCTGTCGCTGCTGCTGTTCTTCGGCTTGGTCGTCGTGGGCCTGGCCGTGTTGTTCACCGTTCCGCGCCTGCTGAACCTGGTCGTCAAGCCGGACAAGATCTATCCGCTGTACGGGTTTCATTACTCGGTACACCGGGCGATCGGGCGCATGACCAACATCAAGTTCTTCGCATGGCTGTTGGGTGACAGCTCCTACATCGTCCACTACTTGCGCGGCCTCGGATACGACTTGTCCCGGGTCGAGCAGACGGGGTCGAACTTCGGCACGGAAGTGCAACACGAGACCCCGTTTCTGTGCTCGGTCGGGAGCGGAACGATGGTCGCCGACGGGCTCTCCATCATCAACGCCGACTATTCGAGCACGTCCTTCCGGGTGTCCCGGGCCTCGATCGGGTCACACAACTTCCTCGGGAACAACATCGCCTATCCCTCGGGGGCCAGGACAGGTGAGAACTGTCTCCTCGCGACGAAGGTGATGGTTCCGCTCGAAGGCGAGGTGCGCGAGGGGGTGGGCCTGCTCGGCTCGCCGTGCTTCGAGATTCCCCGGACGGTCGAGCGCGATTCCCGGTTCGACCATCTGCGCACCGGCGACAAGTTGCGCCGCAACCTCGCTGCGAAGAACCACTACAACATCCGCTCGATGCTCTTCTTCCTGCTCGTGCGGTGGCTGCACATCTTCGTGCTCACGATGCTCGGCCTGGCGAGCGCCGAGCTGTACAGCTCCTACGGGCATGTGGTGATCGCCGCGTTCCTGGTGCTCAGCCTCGGGTTCACCGCTGTCTATTTCGTACTGGTGGAGCGCGGCATCGCGGCATTCCGCGCGCTGCAACCGCAGGTGTGCTCCATCTACGACCCGTACTTCTGGTGGCACGAGCGCCTCTGGAAGGTGCCCGACACCTACCTCGACATCTTCAACGGCACCCCTTTCAAGAACGTGATCTGGCGGATGCTGGGGGTTCGGATCGGCAGCAGGGTCTTCGACGACGGCTGCTACGTGACGGAGCGGACGCTCACCACCATCGGGAACGACTGCACGCTCAACGCGGGAAGCAAGATCCAGTGCCACTCGCAGGAGGACGGCACCTTCAAATCCGATCGCAGCACCCTCGGCGCCGGTTGCACCATCGGCGTGGGAGCCCATGTCCATTACGGCGTGACGATGGGCGCCGGCTCGGTGCTCGCACCCGATTCCTTCCTCATGAAGGGCGAGGAGGTCCCGCAGCACGCACGCTGGGGAGGCAACCCCGCCACGGAGATGCGAGACGCCCCTCATCAGCCCGAGGCGCTGACGCGGACGGCACAGCGGCTCCGCCGTTGTCGGCGCTGAACAGCACGGTGGCGAAGGCGAATGGAGAGGGACGACCAGATGGGAATGCAAGCGCAGACCGACCGGGAGTTCTGGCGCGATGTGCTCGTCGCCGGCGGATTCACCGAAATCCCGCGGTGGACGCTCAATCCGGTGAAGGGCGTCGGCGAACACGAGGCGCCGGTCCCGGACGATGTCGTCGCGGCGTTGGGCCGGCTGGCCAAGGACCTGGCGGTACCGCTCGGATCGGTGCTGCTGGCAGCGCACGCCAAGGTGCTCGCCGCGCTGTCCGGCGAGCACGAGGTCGCAACCGGATACATCACCGCGGAGGGCGGCCGACCGCTGCTCTGCCGGCTGACGACCGGGCCCGACTCGTGGCGGGCGCTGCTGCTGGACGCTCATCGAATCGTGTCGGACCTGCTGTCGCACAAGGACTACCCGGTCGATGAGCTCAGGTGCGAACTGGGCCTGGCAGAGCCGTCGATCGAGACTGTGTTCGATCCGCACGGCGTGGGCGGCGAAGTCGCTGGCAGCACCAAGCTGTGGGTGGGATTCTCGCAACGCGGCGGCCACCTTGTGCTGCGGCTGCGCTATCGGACCGACGCGCTCGACGAGGACTGCGTCGTCAGGATCGCCGGTTACCACCTCACCGCACTCGCGCTGATCGCCGCCGATCCGGACGCCGAGCACGGGCGGCAGAACCTGCTCTCCGCCGAGGAACTCCATTTACAGCTCGAATCACTCGCCGGTCCACGCCGGGAACTGCCCGACCGCCGGTTCCACGAACTGTTCGAGCAGCGGGTGGCGGCACACCCGGATACCGTCGCCGCGGTGCATGGTGAGCAGCAACTGACGTATCGAGAACTCAACGCGCGCGCCAATCGGGTGGGACGTGCCCTGCTGGCGCGGGGGCTGCGCCCCGAGGATGTCGTCGCGGTGGTGACCGAGCGCAACCTGGACTGGATGACCGCCGTCCTCGCGGTCTTCAAGGCCGGCGGCGTGTATCTGCCCATCGAGCCGCATTTCCCGGCCGACCGTCTCGCGACCATGCTCTCCCGTGCCGCATGCGGGCTCGTACTGACCGAACCCGGCAGCACCTCCACGCTCGACCAGGCCCTCGACTCACTGTCCGGGGTCCGGAAGCTCTTCGTCGGCGCAGCCTGCGAGGAAGACCACGCCGACGATGACCTGGGCCTCCGCATCGCACCGGACCAGCTCGCCTACATCTACTTCACCTCCGGCTCCACAGGTGAGCCCAAGGGCGCGATGTGCGAGCACGCGGGCATGCTGAACCACCTCTACGCCAAGATCGACGACCTGGAGATCGGCGAGGGACAGGTGGTCGCCCAGACCGCGCCCCAATGCTTCGACATCTCGCTGTGGCAGCTGGTGTCCGGGCTCCTGGTCGGGGGGCGGACCCTGCTGGTGGAGCAGGAGGCGATCCTGAACGTCCAGCGGTTCGTCGACAAGATCGTCGACGGCCGGGTCGCCGTCCTCCAGGTCGTACCCTCCTACCTGGACGTGGTCGTGTCCTGGCTGAAGCAGCACCCCCGCGAGCTGCCGGACCTGCGGTGCGTGTCGGTCACGGGCGAGGCGCTGAAGAAGGAACTCGTGCAGCGCTGGTTCGCCGCCCAGCCCGGGATCAAACTGGTCAACGCCTACGGGCTGACCGAGACCTCGGACGACACCAACCACGAGGTCATGGACCGCGTGCCCGACGGCGACCGGGTCCTGCTGGGTCCCGCGGTCAACAACGTGCGCGTCTACGTCGTCGACGAGCACCTGATGCCGGTACCGCTCGGAGCCCCCGGCCTGATCGTCTTCTCCGGCGTCTGCGTCGGCCGCGGATACGTCAACGACCCCGAGCGCACCCGGCAGGCCTACCTGTCCGATCCGCACCGTGAGGGCGCCCGCCTGTACCGGGGCGGCGACTACGGCCGCTGGACGCCCGAGGGAAAGCTGGAGTTCCTCGGCCGCCGCGACACCCAGGTGAAGATCCGTGGCTTCCGGATCGAGATCGGCGAGATCGAGAACACCCTGTTGCAAGTGCCCGGTGTTCACGACGGTGCGGTCGTGGTCACCGAGCGGGCCGACCGGAGCAAGCACCTGGTGGCGTTCTACTCCGGTCGGCGGCCGCTCGAGGCCGACGTCCTGCTGGACCGGCTCGGTGAGTCGCTGCCCGCGTACATGGTCCCGTCGGCCTTTCACTGGCAGGAGACTCTGCCGCTGACGGCCAACAGCAAAATCGACAGAAGGACCCTGCAGGCACTCGCCGGAGAACTCGACATCGTCCGGGACGACTACCACGCACCGGATACGCCGACCGAACAGCAGTTGGCGGCCGCATGGGCGAAGGTCCTCGGCATCCCGCAGGACCGGATCGGACGGCGGGACCACTTCTTCGACCGGGGCGGCACGTCGCTGTCGGCGGTAAAGCTGGCCATCGTCCTGGACCGTGCGGTGTCACTCAAGGATGTCACCCGTCACCCGGTCCTCGCCGATCTGGCCGGACTGATCGACGGCAGGTCCGTGCGGCGTGCCGGGCTGCTTCAGCCGCTGTCGGAACCGGACGGTGCGCGGACCGCGGCCCTGGTGTGCTTCCCCTACGCCGGCGGTAACGCGGTGAACTTCCAGCCGATGGCCGGAGCGCTGCCGGACGGTGGACCGGCGGTCTACGCCGTCGAGCTGCCCGGTCACGACGTGGCTGCCGAGAGCGAGCCGCTGGTGCCGATGACGCAGGTGGTCGAGCAGGTCGTCGACGAGATCACCGGGCGTGGCCTGACCAGGGTCCTGCTGTGGGGCCACTCCTCGGGCGCCGCGCTTGCCGTGGAGACGGCCAGAAGGCTGCGGGAGCGCGGGGTGGACGTCCAACGGGTGTTCCTCGGCGCGCAACTGCTCGGTGACGCCGACGACCGGCGCGCCACCGTCACCGAGCTGACCGGACGGAGCAACGCCGAGATCGCCGCGAGCCTGAGCACGCACGGCGGCTGCCCCTCGCTCGGTGAGCTGGGGGCGCAGCACGCCGAGCACGTCGCCGCCGCCTACCGGCACGACTGCGTGTCCGCACACCACTACTTCGCCGATGCCCTGGAGCGCCCGCCGGCGCAGAAGCTCTCCGCGCCGGTCACCGTGGTCGTTGCCGCGGACGACCCGAGCACGGCGGAGTACCCGCGCCGGTACCTCGACTGGCGGCTTCTGGCCGAGCAGGTCGACCTGCACGAGCTCGCCGACGGCGGCCACTACTTCCTGCGTACCCGTCCGGTCGAGGCGGCGAAGGCCGTGCTGCACGCCGCCGAATTGTTCGCTTCTTCGTGAGTGTCAGCTGAAAGGAAAACGAGATGTCGTTCACATCCACGGCGTTGCTGGTCGACGTGGAACTGGATTCCGGCGCACCCCCGCGGCTGCGGGCCGAGGCCACCGGCGGCGCGCCGGCCTGGGCGGCCGAGCACCGGGACGCGCTGCGCGCAGTCGTCGCCGAGCACGGTTCGGTCCTGGTCCGCGGCCTCGGGCTGCGTGACGCGGCCGAGACCGGAGCCGTCTTCTCACAGCTGGCCACCGGTCTGATGACCGAGCGAGAGGCCTTCGCACCCCGGCAGGCCTACTCCGACGGGGTGTACTCCTCATCGAAGTGGCCGCCGAACCAGCCCATGTGCATGCACCACGAACTGAGCTACACGCTTGAGTTCCCCGGCCTGATGATGTTCGCCTGTCTCACTGCGCCCACCGGCGGCGGGGCGACCGCGGTGGCCGACGCACCGACCGTGCTGGACGCACTGCCCACCGAATTGACCGAGCGGTTCGAGCGCGAGGGCTGGCTGCTCACCCGCAGCTACAACGACGAGATCGGCGCGTCCCTCGCCGAGGCCTTCGGCACCGACGACCGGGGCGCCGTCGAGCGCTACTGCCGCGCCAACGCGATCGCGTTCGAGTGGCAGCCGGACGGTGGACTGCGCACCAGGCAGCGCCGCAGCGCCGTGGTGCGCCACCCGGTCACCGGCCGACGCTGCTGGTTCAACCAGATCGCGTTCCTCAACGAGTGGACGATGGCACCCGAGGTGCACGAGTACTTGGTGGACGTCTACGGCGCCGACGGGTTGCCGTTCAACACCCGCTTCGGCAACGGCGACCCGATCGGCGAGGACGTCGTCCAGCTGCTCAACAGCGTCTACGAGGCGAACACCGCACGCGAACCGTGGCAGGCCGGCGACCTGATGCTCGTCGACAACGTCCGCACCGCGCACAGCAGGGAGCCCTTCGAGGGACCGCGCGAGGTGCTCGTCGCCATGGCCGAACCGGTGCGTCTGGCCGACTGCTCGCCGACCGTGGAGGTGACCACGCGATGACCACCGTCGATTCCACTGCGAGAGAGTCCGCAAGCGTCGCGCCGATCGCCGTGCCACCGTTCGCGGTGATCTCCGGCGCCCAGGTCCGGCGCACGCTGCACGGAGGCGAGAAGCGGATCACGGAGCTGGTCGAGGCCACCTACCGGGCACACGGGGCCGGTGATTCGGTGAACCCGCCGTCGTACTTCCTGCGTTTCACCGACCGCCCGTCCTCCCGGATCATCGCGCTGCCCGCCTCGATCGGCGGGGAGACGCGGGTGGACGGCCTGAAGTGGATCTCCAGCTTCCCGAAGAACGTGACGGCCGGCATCCCCAGGGCATCGGCCGTGCTGATCCTCAACGACCATGACACCGGCTACCCGTTCGCCTGTCTGGAGAGTTCGATCATCAGCGCCACCCGGACGGCCGCGTCGGCGGCGTCGGCGGCCGACTGGCTCAGCCGCGGCCGGCCGCGACCGAAGCGCGTCGGGTTCTTCGGGGCGGGCTTGATCGCCCGCTACATCCACACCTTCCTGGCCGGCACCGGCTGGTCGTTCGACGAGATCGGCGTGCACGACCTGTCCGCCGACAGCGCCGCAGGCTTCCGCTGCTACCTGGAGCAGTCGGACGCCGCCGGCCGGATCACCGTGCACGACACCGCCGAGCAATTGATCCGCAACAGCGACCTGGTCGTCTTCGCCACGGTCGCCGGCCAACCGCACGTCAGTGACCTGTCGTGGTTCGCACACAATCCTCTGGTGCTGCATGTGTCGCTGCGCGACCTCGCGCCGGAGATCCTGCTCGCTTCGACCAACATCGTCGATGACGTCGAGCACTGCCTGAAGGCCGACACGTCGCCGCATCTGGCCGAGCAGCTCACGGGCAACCGGGACTTCCTGCACGGCACGTTGGACGACGTGATGGCCGGACGGGTGACGGTGCCGACGGACCGGCCGGTGGTGTTCTCGCCCTTCGGCCTCGGGGTGCTCGACCTCGCGGTGGGCAAATACGTGTACACCGAAGTGGCCCGCCGCGGAGAGTTGCACGTCGTCGACGACTTCTTCCACGAACTGAGCCGGTTCGGATGAGCGGGCCGAGAGTCCAGGAGACTCCTTCGAGGCTGATCCCGGGAGAGACCACCGGTCACGTCGCAGCAGGTCCTGACACATGAGACAGCGGCCGCTGACGCAGGGCCCCGTCCCGCCCGGTCGGACGCGGGGTCTCGCCCGCACAAGCGAGGACCCGCCCACGGCCGGATGGGAGTTCCAACAGTGCTCTGCTCCAGACAGAGGAGACCATCGTGCCCGTCATTTCCGCTCCCTACGCCTTCAACGAAGAGGATCTCTATGTCGACCTCCGGTCGATCTTCGGGCACTCGCTCTTCCTGAAGTGTGAGGGCTTCAACTTTGCCGGCTCGATCAAGTTGAAGGCCGCGACCGAGATGGTGGAGGCCGCTGAGCGGGATGGAATCCTGACGCCGGAATCGATCCTGGTCGAGTCCTCGTCCGGAAACCTCGGCGTGGCGCTGAGCGTGATCGCGGCGAGCAAGGGCTACCGGTTCCTGTGTGTGACGGACTCCCGCGGCAATCTGTCGACCAGAATGATGATGGAGGCGTTGGGCAGCCAGGTGCACGTGATCGCCGAACAGGAGGCCAACGGCGGTTTTCTCGGCGCACGGCTCGACTACGTCCGCGCGCTGTGCGCCTCCGACGACCGGTATGTGTGGCTCAGCCAGTACACCAATCCGAGCAACTGGAAGGCGCACTACCGCACGACCGCGCCGGAGATCGCCCGCCAGTTCCCGCGGCTGGACGTGCTGTTCGTCGGAGCCGGCACCACCGGGACCCTGATGGGCTGTGCCCGCTATTTCCGGAGATGGCACCGGCGGGTGCGGATCATCGCGGTGGACAGCGTCGGCTCGGTATCCTTCGGCGGTTCGCCGGGCCGCCGGATGATTCCCGGTCTGGGCATGAGCATGCGCCCGCCGCTGCTCGACGAGTCCTATGTCGACGAGGTGATTCGTGTCGAGGAGGCGGACACCGTACGTGCCTGCCATCGTCTGGCCAGGCGCGGATTCCTGTTCGGCGGCTCCACCGGCACGGTGATCAGCGGCGCAACGGACTGGATGGCCCGGCAGGACGCGCGCGAACTCACCGCGGTGGCCATCGGCCCGGACCTCGGCGAGCGCTACCTCGACACCGTCTACCAGACCAACTGGCTGCAGGATCTCTACGGCGAGGACGTACTCGCCTCCGGCAAGGAAGCTGCCGATTCCTGGGCAGTCGCCCCCTCGCCGGCGACAGGGTAGGGCACTGGTGCTTCCGAGGAGCGGTGTTGAGCCATTCGTGTGGTGACCGATGACGGAGGGGGCACCCGCACCTGGCTGCCCACGCCCCGGCCCACCCCCGCCATCGGCACGTCGTACCCGGAGCCCGCCCGGAAGGCCGCACCGGCCCGCTCCCACGACCTGCTCGTCCACCTGCTCCGGGTCAGGGGGCGGAGGTGCCGGCCACGCCCCGGTGACGCTCCCCGCGCGGCGCCCCGGGTCCGGAGTTCACCCGCTGATCAGCGGCGCCCCCGGATCGGCCAGGAGTGTCGTCAGTTTGTCGCTGAAGAGCTGGGCGAGTCTGGTGGCGGTGTCCGGGGCGCAGTAGTCGAGTGCGTGGATCAGTTCGCCGTCCAGGCCGGCGGGGCCGCCGTCGGCGTCTCGTGTGTCGCGTAGTTGCAGCAGCAGGTCCTGGTCGGTGTGGGTGACCGGGAGGACGCGGTGGTCCACCCGGAGACCGCCCGCCCACCGGCCGTCGCAGCGGCCCGGGGGGTCGACGCGCAGGTAGGAGAAGGCCGCGGTGAACAGGCCCCGTCCCTGGTGGGCGCGGTCCCGTGCCAGGCCCTCCACCACCTGTTCGTAGGGGTGGTCCTGGTGGGCGTGGGCGGACAGCAGGCGTCGGCGGACCCTGGCGGTCAGCTCCTCGCCGTCGGGGGCCCCGTCGGTGGGGACACGGAGCACCACGGGGTTGGTGACGCATCCCACCAGACCGTCCGCCCCGTCGTCGTCCCGGCCGCTCAGGGCGACCACCACGGGTATGTCCTCCCCGGCGCCGAGCTGGCCGAGGGCGGCGACCAGGGCGGAGTGCAGCACCATGTAGGGGCTCGCGGCGTAGCGGGTGGCGGCCTTCTCCAGGAGGCGGTGCTCATCCGGCCCCCAGGACAGGGGGACCTGGCCGGCGCGGCCGTCGGAGCGTCCGGTCCGAGGGGGCGCGCCGGGCAGGATCAACTGGTCGGGTACGTCCTTCAGTTCGGCCGACCAGTAGCGTGCCTGGCGGGCGGCGGGGCTGTCGGGGTCGCTCTCGTCCCCCCGGCGCCCGGCCAGCCGGAGCGTGTGGTCGGCGTACTGCGGGGCGGGGGCCGCCCAGCGGGGGGCCGCGCCGTCCAGGCGGGCGGCGTAGGCGTGCCGCAGGTCGTGGCGCAGGACGCCCAGGGAGTGGCCGTCGACGGCCACGTGGTGCACCACGAGCAGCAGCAGGTGGCGTTCCGGGCCGGTGCTCAGCAGCAGGGCGCGGAGCGGCGTCTCGGTCAGCAGGTCGAAGCCGCGGGACAGTTCGGCCTCGACGACCGGCCGCTCCTCGTCGGGGGTGACGTCGAGGTGGCGGAGGGCGGGCGCCGCGTCCTCGCGGGGCAGCACCCGCTGTTCGGGGCCCTGCGGACCGTAGGGCAGTACCGTCCGGAGCACCTCGTGCCGGGCCACCACGTCGCCCAGCGCCTCCTCCAGAGCCGTCCGCCGAAGGGGGCCGCGCAGTTCCAGGGCGAGGGAGGTGAGATAGGTGGGGCGTTGCTCCCCCAGGTAGTTGGCGGTCCACAGGCGTAGCTGGGCCGGGGAGAGGGGGACGTGTTCCGGGCGTTCGGGAGCCGTCCCGTCCTCGGGGCGCCGCGCCGGGGTGGCATCGTCGGGCAGCCGCCTGTCGAGTTCGGCGACGGTGGGTGCCTCGAACAGGTCCCGTACCGAGACGGGGAGGCCGAGGGCGGCGCGGATGCGGCCGGTCAGCCGGATGGCGGTGAGCGAGTTGCCGCCGAGGGCGAAGAAGTCCTCGTCGACGGAGACCGACGGCAGGCCGAGGGTGGCCGCGAAGGCGGCGGCCAACACCTCGGCGCGGGGTGTGCGGGCGTCGGCGGCGGCCGGGCGCCCGGGCGCGGGCAGGGCGTCCCGGTCGACCTTCCCGTTGGCGCTCAAGGGCGGCTCGGCCACCGGTACCACCACGGCGGGCACCATGTGGCGGGGCAGCCGCGTGGCCAGGCGGGTACGGAGCGCCGCGGGGTCCACGGCGCCGTCCGCGCCCATCACGTAGGCGACCAGGGAGCGTTCGGCGGCGCCTTCGCCGCGGACGATCACCCAGGCGGCGCCGACCCCGGGTTCGGCGCGCAGCGCGGCCTCGACCTCGCCCGGTTCGATACGGAAGCCGTTCACCTTGACCTGCCGGTCGGCGCGGCCCAGGAAGTGCAGGCGCCCCTCCCGGTCCCAGCGGCCCAGGTCTCCCGTGCGGTAGGTGCGGGACCCGGCGGGGCCGTACGGGTCGGCGACGAAGCGCCGGCAGGTGGCGGCCGGGGCGTCGTGGTACCCCTCGGCCAGCCCGTCGCCGGCCAGGTGGATCTCCCCGGGCACCCCGGGCGGCACCGGCCGCAGGGCCGTGTCCAGGACGGTGACCCGGCAGCCGGGCACCGGGGTGCCGACCGGCAGGGGTGTGGGGCCGGTGCCGTCGAGGGGGACCTCGTGGCCGAGGGAGAAGGTGGTGTTCTCCACCGGCCCGTAGAGGTGGGTGACCTCCAGCTCCGGGTGGTGCCGGCGCACCCGTTCCACGGAGGCGGGTGAGACGACGTCGCCGCCCGTGGCCAGCCGCCGCAGTCCGTCGAATGCTCCGGGGTCCTGCTCGGCGAGGACGTCCAGCAGTCCGGCGGTCAGGAAGGCCGCGGTCACGCCGCCCTCCCGCACGGCCCGGCGCAGGGCCGCGCCGTCCATCTCGCCGGGCGGGGCCACCCGTACCCGTCGGCCGGTGAGCAGGGGCATCCACAGCTCGTAGACGACGGCGTCCCACGAGTGCGGGGAGTGCTGGAGGACGCACTGCTGGTCCTCGCCCCGCCATGCCGGGTCGAGGGCACGGCTGAGGATGTTGCGGTGGGTCAGCCGTACGCCCTTGGGCTCGCCGGACGAACCGGAGGTGAACATGACGCAGGCCGCGAGGTCCCCGGGCAGGGTGCGTCCCAGGTCGGCGGAGGGCTGGGCCGCGAGGGTCTTCTCGTCCGGTACGGAGTCCAACAACAGCCGGGCGCCGGTCAGTTCGCGGATGGCTCGGACTCTCTGAGGAGGGAAGCCGGAGTGGAGGGGGACGCAGAGGGCTCCCAGTTTCGCCAGGGCCAGGAAGCAGACGGCGACCTCGGGCGAGCGGTCCAGGGCGACGGCGACCGGGGTGCCGGGAGGGACCTGCTCGGCGAGGTGGTGGGCCAACTGGTTCGCCCGGGCGTTGAGTTCACCGTAGGTGAGGGTCCGCGTGCCCTGGCACAGCGCGGTGCGGGTGGGGTGTGCGGCGGCCCGGCCCTCGAAGACCCGGGCCAGATGGGAGTCGTCGTCCCCCACCGGTGACAACGGCCCCTGACCGGCGGCGAGCAGGCCGGCCCGTCGGTGGGCCGGGAGGAGCCGGACGTGTGCCAGGGGCTGCCGCTCGTCGCCCACGAGGGCGTGGCAGGCGGCGACGAAGAGGTCCGCCAGCTCGGTGGGTGTGGCGCGGTCGTCCAGCGCTCCCGGCCTGCTGTACAGCCGGCACTCCACCCGGCCGGCCCGGGGCAGGACCACGAGGCTGAGCGGGTAGTGGGTGCCGTCCCGTACCTCGGTCCCGGTCACCTGAACGCCGTCGGGCAGGCGGGTCCAGGCGTCCTCGTCCAGGGGATAGTTCTCGAAGACCACCGACGTGTCGAACAGCCCGGTGGTGCCCACGGCCTCCTCGATGGCGGTGAGGCCGAGATGCTGGTGGTCCAGCAGATCGGCCCGGCGCGCGTGGACACGCCGGGCCAGTTGCCCGGCCGACTGTCCGGGCCGGACGGTGACGCGGGTGGGCACGGTGTTCAGCAGCAGTCCGACGAGCCGTTCCACCCCGGCCACCTCGGGAGGGCGTTGGGCGACGGTGACGCCGAAGACGACGTCCTCTTCGCCCGTCAGGTGGTTCAGCAGGATGCCCCAGGCGGACTCGACGAGGGCGTTGACGGTCACGCCCCAGTGGGCGGCGCGAGCGGTGAGCGCGTGGCCGAGCCGCTCGGGCAGTTCGAACCGGTGGCTCAGGGCGGCGGGGGTGCCCGGAGCGTGGTCGGCCACCCGGGTGGGTTCGACGCCCGCCAGCTCCGCGCGCCACGCCTCGGCGGCGGCGGCACGGTCGCGGGTGGCCAGCCACCGGGCGTATTCCCGGTAGGCGGGGGCGTGCCGCCCGGCCGCGGAGACCGCGGTGCCGCCGGGGACCGTGGCGGCGTCCAGCAGTTCGCCGAGGACGAGCGGCACGGACCAGCCGTCCAGCAGCAGGTGGTGGTGGGTGAAGACCAGCCGCCACCGCCGTTCTCCGGTACGCAGCAGGGCGAACCGGAGCAGCGGCGGGTGTCCGGGGTCGAACGGCTCGCGTTCCCGCTGCTCCTCCTGGCGCAGCCGGTCGGCGAGTTCGGGACCGGGCACGGCGGTGAGGTCCGCGGTGCGCCAGGGCAGCGGGCCTTCGGCCGCCGGTATCAGGTACAGCGGCCGGTCCCCCGCGTCCGCGGGGAAGCAGCCGGACAGGTGGGGGTGGCGGCGGAGCAGTGACCGGGCGGCCGCGCGAAGCCGTTCCGGCCGCACGTCGCCGGTCAGCTCCAGGCCGAGCTGGACGAGGTAGGGGTCCTGCCGCGGCTCGTCGGCCCGTGGTGCGCCGGCGCCGTACAGGGCGTGGAAGAGCAGCCCCTGCTGGAGCGGCGCGGCCGGCAGCAGGTCGGAGAGCGGCCCGTACCGCCGTTCCCACTCCTCGATCCGGCCCTGGTCGACCCGGACCAGGGGGAAGTCGGAAGGGGTGGACCGGACGGGGCCGGTGCCGGGGTGGTGGTGGACCAGCCGCCCCAGCGCGGTGTGCCACAGGTCGGTCAGTTCCCGTACCTCGTCGGCGGTCAGCACCTCGGACGGCCAGGTCCACTCGGCGCGCAGCCGTGGCCCGTCGGGGCCCCGCTCGGCGAAGACGTCGAGCGTCAGGGCGTGGCCCAGCGGCTGGCGGGGGTCGGCCTCGCCGCGCAGCGAACCGGGCAGGGCGTTCCAGGGTGCGGGTTCCTCGGTGTCGAAGCGGCCCAGGTAGTTGAAGGCCAGCGGGGCCCGGGCCGTCGGCAGTCGGCCGGCCTGGCGCAGCAGCCCGTGGGTGAGCCCGTCGTGGGGCACCTCGTGCAGGCTCTCCTTGACGTGTTTGACCGCCCGGGACAGCTCGTCGCCCTCGGCGCCCCCGCTCACCGGCGGGTCCAGCAGCACGGGGTGGAGAGTGGTGAACCAGCCGACGGTGCGGGACAGGTCGAGGTCGGCCAGCCCCTCCAGCGCGGTGCGCCGCCCGTGTCCTTCGATGTCGACGAGGACCGGGGCGCCGTCCGGGTTGCCCCGCCAGCGGCGCAGCGCGAAGGACAGGGCGGCGAGCAGCACCTCGGGTACGCGGGCGCGGAAGCCCGCCGGTACGACCGTCAGCAGGCCCTCCACCCATGTCTCGTCCCAGGTGGTGCTGAGCCGCCCGGCCCGGTCCACGGTGTCGCGTGCGGGGTCCAGGGCCCGGGCGCCCAGGCGGGCGTGGGGCCGGTCGAGGCGCCGGCGCCACCAGGTCTCGTCGGCACGGACCGGTTCGGACGCGGCGGCCTGGCGCAGGGCCCGGGTCCAGGCGCGCAGCGGGGTCCGTACCGGGGGGAGCGGGGCCCGCTCGCCCCGCAGCGCGTGCTGGTGGGCCCGTTCCAGGTCGGGCAGGAGGACGCGCCAGGAGACCCCGTCGACGGCGAGGTGGTGGATCACCAGCAGCAGGAGGTTGGTGCCCGCGCCCTGGAACCACACCGCGCGCACCATGTCTCCCCGGTCGGGGTCGAGGTGCCGGCGGGCGCTGCGGCGCTCGTGCTCGATCAGTGCGTCCAGGTCCTCCTGGCGGTCGGCCCCCTCCCGGGCGAGGTCGACGCGGCGCAGCACCTCACCGGCGTGGACGGTGCCGGGCGGGCGCACCTCCAGGGTCCAGTGCCCGTCCCGCACGGCGGTGCGCCGCAGCCGCAGGGCGTCGTGGTGGTCGACGACCTGCTGGAGGGCGTCGCGCAGGGTGCCGGTGGTGACCGTGTCGGGCAGCGGGCACACCACGGACTGGGCGAAGCCCTCGGCGCCGCCGCCGAGAGAGGCCAGCCAGTCCACCACCGGGGTGGGCTCCAGCGGTCCGGGGTCGTGGGAGGGCGCGGACGGGGCGGCGAGGGGGCGTACCCGGCCCTGGACGACCCGGGCCAGAGCGCGGGGGGTCTGGTGGGCGAAGACGTCCTTGGGGCCGATCAGCACCCCCGCGCCCTGTGCGCGGGCGGCCAGTTGGACGGCGAGGATGCTGTCCCCGCCGAGGCCGAAGAAGTTGGCGTCCGGGTCGACGGAGGGCAGGTTGAGCAGGGCGGCCGTCAGGGAGCGGAGGAGTTCCTCGGCCGCCGACTGTGCCGCCCGGGTCTCCTCCTGGGGCTCGGATTCCGGACGGTCGGCGGGAGGCGGGGTCCGCCGGTGGGTCCCCCCGTCCCCGGGGCGGGGGCAGGGCAGGTCGGTGAAGGGCGCCTCGGGCCCGTCGAGGGCGGCCTCCAGAAAGAGGTGTACGGATTCCAGCAGTGCTTCGGCGGTGTGGTGGTCGAACCGGTCGGTGGCGTATTCCAGGCAGCCGCGGAGCGTGCCGTCGGTCTCCTCCATGACGTCCCAGAGGAGCGGGAACTTGGCCCGGGAGCGGCGCGGCGGCAGCTCGGTGGCGTCGGTACCGGCGAGCGCCAGCACGGGCCGGTGCCCGGACTGGTGGTTCAGCATGACCTGGAACAGCGGGTGCCGGCCGGGCTCCCGGGGCGGGCCCACCGCTTCCACGATCCGGTCGAAGGGGGCCCGGGCGTGGGCGAAGGCGGTCAGGTCCGCGGCACGGGCCCGGTCCACCACGGCGGCGAACCCCGGTCGGCCGGACAGGTCCAGGCGCAGCGGCAGGGCCTGGGCGAAGTAGCCCACGAGCGGGTCCAGCGCCGGGTCCTCCCGTCCCGCGCCGACGGTGCCCACCACGACGTCCGTGCCCGCACCCCACCGGCTCAGGGCGCAGGCGAGGGCGGCGTGCAGCGCCATGAAGGTCGTGGCGCCCCGCGCGGCGGCCAACTCCTTGAGGCGCCGGCCCAGTCGCGGCCCCCAGTGGAAGCCGACGGCGTCGCCGGGCCGGTCCGCTTCCGGCAGGCCGGGGCGGTCGGCCGGGAGCGGGGTCTCGACGGGCGCGCCTTGCAGGGTCTGCCGCCAGTGGTCGAGCTCGCGGGACAGGAGGCTGTCCGGGTCGCCGGGGTCGCCGAGCCGGGCGCGCTGCCAGAGGGTGAAGTCGGCGTACTGGAGGGGCAGCGGCGCCCACTGCGGTTCCCGGCCGCGCAGGCGGCTCTCGTAGGCGGTGGCGAGGTCGCGGGTGAGGGGGCCCAGCGCGTGCTGGTCGGCGGCGATGTGATGGAGGACGACCAGCAGGGTGTGGTCGGACGGGGAACGGCGCAGCAGCGTCAGCCGCCAGGGCGGGGAGGTCGCCAGGTCGAAGGGCCTGCGCACTTCCTCGTCGTAGATGTCCTCTCGTGTGTCCTCGGTCACCGGGACGACGGTCAGCGGATCGGCCGCGTCGTCCCCGGTCGCGGCCTGGACGCACTGCCGCGGTTCGTCACCGTCGTGGGGGAAGGTCGTACGCAGGATCTCGTGCCGGTGGCGCACGTCCCGGGCGGCCGCGCGGAGCGCGTCGACGTCCAGCGGTCCCTCCAGACGGGCCAGGAGGGGGATGTGGTAGGCGGGGCTGTGCCGTTCCAGGCGGTGCAGGAACCACAGCCCGCGCTGGGCGTAGGAGACCGGCACCCTGGAGGGCCGGGGCACGGGCCCCGGCCGCGGAGCCCCTTCGCCGCCCACCTCGCCGAGCCGTGCCGCCAGTTCGGCCACCGACGGGTGCTCGAAGACGTCCCGCACCCCGAGGTCCCGGGACAGCACGGCACGGACCCGGGTGGCCAGCCGGTTGGCGAGCAGGGAGTCGCCGCCGAGGACGAAGAAGTCCCGGTCCACGCCGACCTGGGCCGGTTGGAGGTGGAGCACCTCGGCGAAGAGGTCCCGCAGCGTGGTCTCGGTGGCGTTCCGGGGCGCGCGGACGTGTCCCGGGTGCTCGGAGCCCGCCTCCCGCAGCGCGCGCCGGTCCAGCTTGCCGTTGGGCGTCAGGGGCAGGGCGTCCAGGGTGACCCAGACGGACGGCAGCAGGTGGGCGGGCAGGACCGCGGCGGCCCGTTCGGGAGCGCGGGCCGCGCTCTCCGGGTCGGCCGCCAGGTGGGCGACCAGCCGCCGGTCCCCCGGCCCGTACTCGGTCAGCAGGACGGCGGCGTCGCGTACCCCCGGCAGCCGGACGAGCGCGGCCTCGACCTCTCCGGGCTCCACCCGGTGGCCGCGCACCTTCACCTGCCGGTCGGCCCGTCCCAGGTACTCCAGCGTGCCGTCGGGCCGGCGCCGGGCCAGATCGCCGCTGCGGTACGCGCGGCTGCCCGGGGCTCCGTCGGGGTCGGCGACGAACCGTCCGGCGGTGAGGGCGGGGCGGCGCCAGTAGCCGTCGGCCACGCCGGGGCCGGAGACGTACATCTCCCCCGGTACGCCGTCCGGGACGGGGCGCAGCGTGGCGTCCAGCAGCCGCACCCGGAGGTCGGGGAGGGCCTCGCCGATGACGCCCCCGCTGCCGTCCTCGGCGGGGTCGGCGGTAGCGCCGACCCGGTGGTGGGTGACGTGCACGGTGGTCTCGGTGATCCCGTACATGTTGACCAGGCGGGGCGTGTGGTCGGGGTGCCGCGCGTACCAGGTGGACAGCCGCCAGGGTTCGAGTGCCTCGCCGCCGAAGATGACGTGGCGAAGGGCCAGCCGGTCACCCGTGGCGGGATGGTCCGCGTCGGCCGCGGCGAGTTGGGCGAAGGCCGAGGGGGTCTGGTTGAGGACGGTGACCCGCTCCTGCACCAGCAGGTCCAGGAAGTCCTCGGGCGAGCGGGCGATCTCCTCGGGGACGACGACCAGCCGCCCGCCGTGCAGCAGGGCGCCCCACAATTCCCACACCGAGAAGTCGAAGGCGTAGGAGTGGAAGAGGGTCCAGACGTCGTCGGGGCCGAAGGCGAAGTGGCGTGCCGTGGTGGACAGCAGCCGGGTGACGTTGCGGTGGCTGACCACGACGCCCTTGGGGGTCCCGGTGGAGCCGGAGGTGTGGATGAGGTAGGCGGGGCAGCCGGGTGTCGGGCGGCGCGGGGCCGCCGGGGGGAGGGCGGTCGGCGGCCCGGTGGGCACACCGTGGCGCGGGTCCAGGGCCAGGCGGGGCGCCCGGTGCTCCTCCAGCATCCCGGTCACGGCGGCGCCCGGGTGGGTGAGGGTGAGCGCGGGGTCGACGTCGGCGAGGATGCCGCGCAGCCGCTCGACCGGATAGCCGGGGTCCAGCGGCACGTAGGCGGCGCCCGCCTTCAGGACCGCGAGCAGGGCGACGACCAGGCCGGTGGACCGGGGCAGCGAGACCGCCACCCGGTCTCCGGGGCCGACCCCTCGTGCGGCGAGGTGGCGGGCCAGCTCCTCGGCCCGCTCGTCGAGTCCGGCGTACGTGAGCCGGTCGCTCCCGGACACCACGGCGACGGCATCGGGGGACTCGGCGGCCGTGGCGGCGAACCAGTCGGTGAGCGTGCCGGTCTCCTCCTCGGCGGCGACCGGTGCGGGCCCGGCCGCGGGCTCCCCCGCGCCCACGCGTCCCTGCGGAGTGGCGGGGTCCGCGTCGCCGAGGGCCAGCACCAGGTCGACGATGCGGTCCAGTTGGGCCCGGGCGGCCGTCCCGGAGCAGCGGGCCTCCGGTACGTCGATGTCGATCCGCACCTCGGGGGCGCCGTTGTCGTAGACACCGAGCGCCAGGTGGTCGCCCCGGCCCTGGGTGACCATGTGGACGGTCGCCGGGGTACCGGCGAAGTCCAGGTCGCGACGCATCGTCATGGCGTTCAGGACCGGTCCCACGAGCTGCCGCCCGCCCCGTACCGCGCCCTGGTCGCGCAGCATGTCCTCGAAGCGGTAGCCCTGGTGGCGCAGGACGCCGAGCGTGGCGGCGGAGACGGCGCCGACCAGTTCCGACAGGGGCGCGGCGGGGTCCACGGCGAGGCGGAGCGGCACGACGCCGGCGGCGGTGCCGAATGCCTCACGGGCGGCCCGGCCGGTACGTCCGGGAACGCTCAGCCCGAGCACGACCTCCCGCTCCCCGCTGTCGGCGTGCACCGCCAGGGCCGTGGCGGCCGCGAACAGCGCGGGCCGGCGCACCCCGTGGCGGTCGGCCGCCGCCCCCACGTCCCGCCAGCGGTCGGCCGGCAGCCACCGGGAGTGGCGGACATGGCCGGTGGCCCCGGCGGCGGCCGGGCCCGTGGCCAACTGCGGTGCCTCGTCCACCCCGCCCAACTGCTCCGCCCACCAGGCGGCGTCCCGCTCGAAGCGTGCGGAGGCCCGGTAGTCGGCGTCCCGCCGCACCATGGCGGCCAGCGTGTCGAACACCTCGGCGTCGCCCGGGTCCGGCGTGGAGGCGGGGGCGGCCACCAGTCCGGTGTAGGTGGCGGCGACCCGCCGGACGAAGTTGGCGGCGGCGGTGCCGTCGCAGATGAGGTGGTGCATCCGCAGGCACCACAGGTACTCGTGTTCCGCCACCCGCAGCAGATGGTGGTCGAAGAGCGGCGCCCGGGACAGGTCGTAGGGACGAGTGCACGTCTCCTCGATCAGCCGCAGCGCCTCCGCGTGCGGCTGCCCGGCCCCGCGCAGGTCCAGTCGGCGGACCGTCCAGTCATCCACCGGCTCCAGGAACTGAGCCGGTTCACCGCCGTCGTCGCCGAAGCGCACCCGCAGGGTCTCGCTGCCCGCGACGACCGCGCGCACCGCCCGGACGAACAGGTCCTCCCGGAGCGGGCCGGTCAGGTGCACGTACTGTGCGACCACGTAGCGCAGCCCCGAGCGGTCCAGGGCCTCGCCGTACCAGATGCCGGCCTGCGCGGCCGTCAGCGGCGTACCCCGGTCAGCCATGGTCGTCGTCCTTCGCTCGGGGGCCCGCTTCCGGGTCCAGGATGCGGGCGATACGGGCCAGCGACTCGGGGCAGGCCAGGTCGCCGTGGCTGAAGTCGACGGCGTGCACGTCGATCCGTCCCTGGACGTAGGGGCGCCACGTCGAGGGGTCGAAGGCGATTGCCCCGGGCCCCTCGTCGGGACGGGCCTGTACGAGGGAGACGTCCCCCGCGTACCGGCCGGGGCGGAAGGAGCGCGCCAGGCGGAGGTTGTTGTCGTACGCCCCGCCCATGGCGATCAGATGGCGCTCGGAGATGTCGGACAGCAGGCTGTCCTCGTCCCGGACGATCTTCAGGAACCGCTCGTCGGTCAGCTCCTCGTCGCACACGCCGTCGGGCCGGATCCCCGCGAAGTCCAGCAGCGCCCCGTACATCATCCGCTCCCCCGCCCTGTCGGACACGGCCGGCAGTTCGGGCAGGTCGGCGACGACGTAGGAGTCCAGCAGGACCAGGCGCTCCACCCGCTCACCCAGGCGCTGGAGTTCGGTGGCCATGGCGTGGGCGACCAGCCCGCCGAAGGACCAGCCGAGCAGTTGGTACGGGCCGTGCGGCCGGATCCGGCGGATCTCGGCCACGTAGTCGGCGGCCATCTCCTCCACGCTCCCGGCGAGCAGGTCCGTTCCGTTCAGTCCTCGGTCCTGCAAGGCGTAGAGGGGCTGCTCGGGGCCGAGGTGCTGGGTCAGCGCCGCGTACATCCAGCCCACGCCGCCGGCCGGGTGGACGCAGAACATCGGGGCCCGTCCGCCCTCGCCGCGCAGGGGCAGCAGGGTGTCGAACGCCGGGTGCATGTCCTGCGCGCCGATCAGGGCGGCCGGCCGGTCCCCGCCCGACGCGGTGCCGGTGGCGGCCTCGTGGGACACCCTCAGGTCGGTCACCGGGGTGTCGGGGGCGGCGACGACCGTACGCAGGATCGTCAGCAGGCGGTCCATCAGCGCACGGGCCTCGTCCGGGGTGAACGCCTCGGTGCGGTGCAGGAGGTTGACGTCGGTGCCCCCGTCGCGGGGCAGCACCATCAGGGAGAGCGGGTGGTGACCGGCGGACTCGGTGGTGGCCCCGTCGACGCGCACGCCCGGCAGGGCCCGCGCCGCCTCCGGGTCCGCCGCCGGGAAGTTCTCGTACACCACGGCCGTGTCGAAGAGTTCGTCCAGGCCGACGGCGTCGAGCAGGCGGGACAGTCCGAGGTGGCCGTGCGGCATCAGGCGGGCCTGCTCGGCCTGGACGCGGCTCAGCAGCGCGGCCACCGTCTCCTCGGGCCGCAGCCGCACCCGTACCGGGAAGGTGTTGATGAGGAAGCCGATGACGGACTCCACCCCCGGAAGGTCCGGGGACCGCCCCGAGGTGATCGCCCCGAACACCACGTCGCCGCGGCCGGTCCGCTCGGCGAGCAGCAGCGCCCAGCAGCACTGGACGACGGTGTTGACGGTGACGCCCAGACGGGCGGCGGTGGCCGCGAGGCGGTCGGTCTCCGCAGGATTCAGCCGGTGGATGAGCCGGTTCGGCCAGGTGGCGGCGGCGCCGCTGCCGGAAGGGGCCAGCAGGGTGGGTTCGACGCCGGTCAGGTGCTCGCGCCAGGCGGTCAGGGCCCGCTCCCGGTCGAGCCCGCCGAGCCAGGCCAGGTAGTCGCGGTAGGGGGTGGGTTCGGGCAGTGCTTCCCCGTTGTACAGCGCGAACAGCACGGGCAGCAGCAGTTGGTTGGACCAGCCGTCGAGCAGCAGGTGGTGGCTGACGACACGGAGCTGGAAGCGCTTCGACCCGAGCCGTACCAGGGTGAACCGCAGCAGCGGGGGGTCGGCCGGGTTCAGGCGGGTGGCCCGCTCCTCGGCGGTCAGCCGCTCGCCGCGCTCGCGCCGGGCCTCGGGGCTCGATGTGGAGAGGTCCAGTTCGTCCAGGACCGGTTCGCGGCCGCTCAGCACCTGTACGGCGGGCCCCGAGGGCGGCCGGACGAAGGCGGCGCACAGGTTGGGGTGGCGGCGGCCCAGGTCGCGGATCGCGCGCCGGAGTGCCGGTACGTCGAGGTCGCCGGTCAGGTCCAGGGCCAGCCGCATGACGAAGGCGTCCTCGCCGTCCCGCTCGGACCCGCGCGGGAACAGCAGCCCCTCCTGGAGGGGGGACAGCGGCAGCACGTCCCGGTGGCCGGGGTAGGCCGTACCGAGCCACCGGCGTCCCTCCTCGGTCAGGGGCACCGGTCCGGTCCCGGTGGCCTCGGACGGGCGGGGCCGGGATGCGGCGGCCACCGCTTCCCGGGGCGAGGGCTCACTCGCCTCGGGCGTGAACGGCACGGACGGGCCGGTGGCGTCGCCCCGGGGGCCGCCGGTGAGACCTGCGGCCAGCCCGGCGGGGGTGGGGCTGACGAACACGTCCTCCGTGGACAGCGCCAGGCCCCGCCGACGCGCCTTCCGGACCAGCCGGATGGAGCGGATGCTGTCGCCGCCGAGCGCGAAGAAGCTGTCGTCGGCGCCGACGTCGGCGCGGTTCAGCACGTCGGCGAACACCTCGCGCAGCACGTCGACCGCCTCCGGCCGGCCTGCCCGCCCCACGGGCCGCCGCTGCGGCGCGGCAGCCGCCCGTCGGCGCAGCGCCTTCCGGTCGGCCTTCCCGTTGGGGGTGAGGGGAAGGCTCTCCAGCACCTCGAAAGTGGTGGGGACCAGTGCCGCCGGAACCTCGCGGGCCAGGGCGGCCCGTACGGTGTCGGGGTCCAGCCGCGCACCGGGGTCGGGCTGGAGGAAGGCGGCGAGGGTGCGGTCCCCCACGTCGGCGCCGTCGGTCGCGGGCACGGCGACCACGGCGGCCGCGGCCACCCGGGGCAGGGCGCACAGGCGTGCCTCCAGCTCCCCGGGCTCCACCCGGTGGCCCCGGACCTTCACCTGGTCGTCGGCACGGCCCCGGTAGGTCAGCACCCCGTCCCGGTCCTGGACCACCAGGTCCCCGGTCCGGTACATGCGGGTACCGTCGGCGGCGAACGGGTCGGCCACGAAACGCTCGGCAGTGTGCCCGGGACGGCCCGCGTAGCCCCGGGCCACGCCGTCACCGGCCACGTACAGCTCGCCGACCGTGCCGGGGGCCACCGGACGCAGCTCGCGGTCCAGCACGTGGCAGCGGTGGCCGTCGACCGGTGTGCCGATCGGCGGGTCGTCCTGCGCGTCGGGGTCGCAGCGCCAGGCCGTGGCGTAGACGGTGCACTCGGTGGGGCCGTAGGCGTTCCAGACGGTGGCCCCGGGGTGACGGCGGTGGATGTCCCTCACCAGGTCGGCGGGGACCCGTTCCCCGCACAGCACGTAGTGGTCGGCCCGCTCGTCGACCCACTCCGCCTGCCGCACCCGGCGGTAGACGGACGGGATGGCGACGATGAGGGAGCCGGACCAGTCCTTCCGTTCGGTGAGGGCCAGCAGGTTGCGCACCAGGTCGACGGTTCCGCCGGCCACCAGGGTGGCCAGCAGTTCCACGACCGAGACGTCGAAGCTCGCCGAGGCTGCGCCGAGCACGCGTGACGAGGCGTCGCCGCCCAGCTCGCGCCGCATCCACGCGACGAAGCCGAGCACGTTGCGGTGGGTGACCACGACCCCCTTCGGCCGCCCGGTGGAGCCGGAGGTGTAGCAGACGTACGCGGCGTTGCCGCCGACCGCCGGGCGGGTCCCCGGCGGCGTCACCCGCTCGGCCCCGGCGCCCTCCCCGGGGGCGGACGGGTCGTCCACCAGCACCACGTCGGGAGCTCCCGAGGGCAGCCGGGCCGCCGACGCGGTGGTGGCCACCACGTGTGCCGGGCGGCTGTCGGTGAGGAGGAAACGGGCCCGTTCCGGCGGGAGGGAGGGCTCCACCGCCACGTAGCAGGCACCGGACTTGAGCACCCCGAGCACCGCGACGGCCAGCTCCACGTCCCGGTCCAGCCACAGCGCGACCCGGTCCTCCGCACCCACGCCCCGTGCCCGCAAGGTCCGCGCCAGCCGCTCGGCGCGCAGATCCAGCTCGCGGTAGGTGAGCCGGTCCTCGCCCGCGCGCACCGCGACGAGGTCGGGAGCGGCGGCGGCCCGGTCCTCGATCGCCCGGTGCACGGTGGCGGGCGCCTCGGGCGCAGCCGTGGCCCGCTCGTCGCGGCGGCCGGGAACGGTCGTGGGCGGATGCGGATCGCCCGGGGCCAGCAGGGCGGTCAGCAGGGTCTCCCGGCTGCCCTCGGCGGCGACGGCGCGCAGCACGTCCAGGTAGTCGGCGGTGAGCGCGGCGGCGGTCCGCTCGGTGAACAGGTCGTCGCTGTACTCCAGACAGGCCGTCATCTCGTCCTGGCCCTCGCGGTCCTCGGTGACGAGGGTCAGGTCGAACTTGGCGGTGCCGGGGGGCATCCCGCTGAAGAGGTTCTCCTGGGTGTGGCCGGTGTCGAAGAAGTCGGTGCGGGCGTCGCCCACGTGCTGCACGGGCGGGAGCTCCTGGTGCACGTAGAACACGTCGAACAGCGGTTCCCGGCCCAGGTCGCGTTCGCCCACCAGCGCGTTGACCACCCGGTCGAAGGGCACCTCCTGGTGTTCCAGCGCCTCCAGGACGACGCCGCGCACCTGCTTGACGAAGTCCCCGAACGAGACGGCGGACCCCAGGTCGGCGCGGAGGGCGACGGTGCTGTTGAAGAAGCCGATGAGGCCTTGGACCTCGGGGCGGGTGCGCCCGGTGGTGGGGCTGCCGATGACCAGGTCGCGCTGGTCGGTGTGGCGGGCGAGCAGCAGGTAGAGGCAGGAGAGCAACACCGTGAAGAGGGTCGCGGACTCCTGCGCGGCGATCCGGCGCAGGCGCCGCACCAGGTCCGCCGGCACGGTGAAGGCGTGCAGTCCGCCGGTGTAGCTCTTGCGGGCGGGCCGGGGGTGGTCGGTGGGCAGCCGCAGCGGCTCGATCCCCGCCAGCCGCTGCTTCCAGTACTCCAGTTCGCCGTCGAGGGCGGCGGAGTCCAGGAGCTGCCGTTGCCAGTGGGCCCAGTCGCGGTACTGGACCGGCAGCGGGTCGAGGCGGGGTTCGCGGTTCTCCCGGTGCGCGGCGTACAGCTCGGGCAGTTCCCGCTCGAAGATCCTGGGCGAACCGCCGTCGTTGACGGCGTGGTGCATGGTCACGTGGACCACGTGCTCCCGCGGACCGGTGCGGATGACCTGCAGCCGTACGAGGGGGTCGTTCTCCACGTCGAAGCGGTGGTCCGCGGCGCGGCGCACCAGTTCACGGGCGGCGGCCCGCGGGTCGGGGCGGTCGCTGACGTCCCGGAAGCGGAAGAACTCCGGGCCCAGTTCGGGCCGGACGCGCAGGGTGGGTACGCCGTCGTCGTCGACGAGGTTGGAGCGGAGCACCTCGTGCCGCCGCGCCAGCGCCTCCCACATGCCCCGCACCGCGTCGACGTCCAGGTCTCCGCTGATCCGGCTGACCATCGGGAGGTTGTAGAGGGTCGTGTCGGGGTCGAGCTGGTGGTGGAACCACATGCGCTCCTGCCCGAAGGACAGGACCCGCTCGTCGGTGGGTGTCACCGGGGGGACGGCCGTCCGGCGGCCGCGGGAGAGCGCGTCGACGAAGCGGGCGAGATCGGCGACGCGGGGGTGGTCGTAGGTGTCGATGAGCTTGAGGCGGTGGCCGAACCGCTCGTCCACGCGCTGGACGAGCTGCAGGGCGATGATCGAGTTGCCGCCCAGGGAGAAGTAGTCGGCTTCGGGGGTGACGGGCGTGCCCGCACCGAGGAGTTCCTCCAGGGTGCGGCACAGCCACGCGGTGGTGTCCTCCGGTGCCGTGACCGGCAATGTCTGCCCGGAAGGAGCGTCTCTGCGCGACGGGGCAGACGTTGCCGGGAGCGGCACCGGCTCCGTCGCCGACTGTTCGACGGGCCGGGGCGCGTCACCGGCCGGGAGCGGTCCGGACTCGGACGCCGGCCGGCCGGCGGGCGTGGCGGCGGAGGTCTCCGGGGCGTCCGGCGCCGTCGCGGCGGGCGGGGCGGCGGTGAGCGCCCGGGCCGGTGCGGCGGGGGCGGGCGTCGCCCAGCAGGGGATGCCGAGGACGGGGTGGCCCGGCAGCCGGCGGCGTCGCGGCGGGCGGGTGGCGGTGGCCGGGGCGGGGGCGACCGCCTGCCAGTCCAGGTCGACGCCGAGGCGGTACAGGGCGCCGAGGACGCCCGGTACTCCGTGGCGCGCGTCCAGCGGGATCACCTCGACGGTGCCCCGCTCGTCGGAGCCGGGCTCCGCCAGGGCGCCCGCCTGCCCGGCGGCCGGGCCGGGCGCCACACACAGCACCGGGCGGCCCCGGGAGCGCAGCTTCGCCACCTCGGCGGCGGTCCGCTCGGGCGGCGTGCCGCCGTCGGCACCCAGCACGGCGGCCAGGCTGACCCCGCAGCGGCGGAGTTCGGCGGCCGTCCCGGTGGCGGCCCTGCCCTCGGCGTCGGGCAGCAGGACGACGCGGGGCGGCCGCCCGGGGGCGTCACGGGTTCCGTCCTGCGCCAGCCAGGTCGCCTCGGCGGCCAGGCGTACCGCGAGCTCCTCGGTGTCCCGGGCCCGTACGGCGACGCGGTGCGCGTAGTGGTCGCGCCCCTGGTTGAGGGTGAACGCGACGTCGGCCAGCGGCAGGCGTCCCGCGCGCAGCGCGGTGGAGAGACGGGCGCACAGCGCCGCCAGCGCCTCGGGGGTGCGGGCGGAGACGCCCACCAGGTGCGGCGCCGGGTCGTCCACCGGGTCGTCGGGCTTCTCCGCGCCGCCCTCGGCAGGCGGCCGCTGTACGACGCAGTGGGCGTTGACGCCGCCGAGGCTGAAGGAGCTGACACCGGCCAGGCGAGGGGCGCCGCCCCAGGGGCGGTGGGCGCCGACGACCTCCACCCCGAGGTCGGCGGGGTCGACGCCGCCGGTCGCCCGGCGGAAGTGGACCGAGGGGTACAGCTCCCCGTGCTTCACGCCGAGGATGGCCCTGACCAGTCCCGCGACGCCCGCCGCGTGGTCCAGGTGGCCGATGTTGGCCTTGACCGAGCCGATCGGCAGGGGGGTGTCCCTGGTGCCGAACACCGCGGCCAGGCCCTCCAGTTCGACGGCGTCGCCCAGCGGGGTGCCCGATCCGTGCCCCTCCAGGTAGCCCGCGTGGGCGGGGTCCACCCCCGCCGCGGCCCACGCCTTGCGGATGGTCCTGCTCTGCGCGACGGCGCTGGGCGAGCTGATCGTGGCCACGGCGCCACCGTTGTGCAGGACCGCGCTGCCGCGCAGCACCGCGTGGACCGGGGCGCCGTCGGCCCGGGCCTGGGCGACCGTGGTGAGCAGCAGCACGGCCCCGCCCTCTCCGGGGACGGCGCCGTCGGCGTCCGCGTCGTAGGCCCGGCACCGCCCGCTGTCGGACACCAGCTCCGGCATCGCGTCGGCCTCCTCGGCCGGAAGGCCGCCCGGACGCAGGCTCACCCCGCCGGCGAGCGCGTACCGGGCGTCGCCCGAGGCGATCTCGCGGCAGGCGTGGTGGACCGCGAGCAGGGAGCTGTTGCAGCCCGTGTCGACCGTGTAGCAGGGGCCGGTCAGCCCCAGCACGTGCGCGACCCGGGCCGGTGTCCCGAAGGCCATGTTGCCCAGGGCGGCGAGCGTGCCCGGGTCCGCTGCGGCGGCACGGTAGGACGACGGGGAGGAGGTGAGGACGACGGCGGTGTCGTGCGCGCCGAGGTGGCGGGCGGAGTATCCGGCGTCCTCCACCGCCTGGTGGGCCAGCAGCAGGGCGAGGCGCTGCTGCGGGTCCATCACGGCGGCTTCCCGGCGGGAGAGCCGGAACAGGCCGTGGTCGAAGGTGTGGATGTCCCGCAGGTGCCCCATGGGCAGGTAGGCCGCCTCCGGGTCGAGTCCCGTCGACTCGGCGCGGCCCTCGGGCAGGGGGCCGACGCTGTCGCGCCCCGCGCGCAGGTTGGCGCGGAACTCCTCCAGGTCGTCGGCGTCGGGAAAACGCACGGCCAGTCCCACCACGGCGATCGCGTCGTCGGGGACCTGGGTGGCGTCCTGGCCGGTCGCGTCGCCGTCCTGCCGCGTCCGTCGTGCTGTCGAGCCGCCTTTGTTCGGCACTGTGTCCCCCACTGTCTCGCCCACCGGAGGTGGGGTCCGCTCTGCTTCGGTGTCGGGCCGTCTCACTGAGGTGTCGGGCGGGCGCCCGCCGCGAGGAGCGCGTCCGCCTGTTCCGGTACGCGGTCCAGGTCGAAGAGCCTGCCCACGCGCAGCACGCCGGGCCAGCGCTCGTCGAGGCACAGGTGCAGCTCCACCACGCTGCGGGAGTTGCCGCCCACGTCGAAGAAGCTGTCCTCGGGCCCGAACTCCTCGTGCCGCAGGACCCGGGCCCACATCTGCGCGACCTCGCGGGACAGGGCCGCCCGCTCGTCCCCGCCCGAGCCCGAGGCCGGGCCGCCGCCGCTCCGCGGCGCGAGAAGGGCGAGCAGCGCGGCCTCGTCGACCTTGCCGGAGGGGGCCAGCGGCATCGAGCCGAGGGTGACGTACTCCTCCGGTACGGCGTCGGCGACGAGGCTCGTCCGGCAGTGGGCGATCAGTTCCCTCGGTCCGGGCAGTGCCACCGCGTCCTCGGCCGGGGTCCAGAACGCGACCAGCCGCAGGGCGCCGTCGTCTCCCGGGACGCCCAGCACACCGGCCTGGCGGACCGCCGGGTGGGTCTCCAGGACGGCCTGGACACCGTGCCGCTCCACGCGGATTCCGCGCACCTTGATCTGGCCGTCGGCCCGCCCGTGGAACTCGATCTCACCCTCCTCCCCGATCAGGACGAGGTCCCCGGTGCGGTACATGCGCGCGCCCGGCCGCGGGGAGAAGGGATCGGCGACGAAGCTGCCCGCGGTCCGTGCGGGCCTGCGGGCGTATCCGCGGGTGACCTGCGGTCCGCCCACGTACAGTTCGCCGAAGGCGCCGGGCGGGCAGGGCTCCAGCCGCTCGTCGAGCACGTACACCGAGGTGGCCCCGAAGGTGCGGCCGAGGGGCACCGTCCGGGGGGAGTCGTCGCGCAGGGTGTGACCGAGGACCGACACGGTGGTCTCGGTCGGGCCGTACTCGTTGCGGAGCCGGGTGGTGGGAAGTACGGCGCGGTGCTGTACGACGAGCGCCGGGGGCACCACCTCGCCGGCGACGACGACCTCCCGCAGATGGGCGCCGGCGCCCGCGAGGTGGGGCAGCATCAGCCGGTAGTACGAGGGCGGGCAGACCATCTGCGTGGCCTGCCGCAGGAGGACCAGTTCGGCGCAGGCCCGGGCGTCGGGCAGGGCGGCGTGGTCCGGCAGCACGGCGGTGCCGCCCGTGCACAACGCGCCGAAGGTCAGCATCAGCGCGCCGTCCCAGGCGAACCGGCAGGCCGAGAAGCGGATCCCGCCCGGCTCGTCACCGCGGGCGGCCAGCTGCGCGGAGAGGTTGTCCCGCCCCACGACGACCGCCTTGGGCTCCCCGGTGGACCCGGAGGTGGTGATGGCGTACGCCGGGGCGCCCGGCGGTACCTCCGTCCAGGGCCCGGGGCCGGCGGCCCCGTCCTGCGGGACGGACCGCCCGGGCTCCGCCAGGTCGAGCACCGCCAACGGCGCGGGCGCCTCGGCGGCCAGCCGCGTCACCGCCTCCCGTACGCCGGGGTCCGCCGCCCCGTCCCAGACCACCGCCCCGCACTCCAGGTCGCGGGTCAGCGCGCCGAGGCGCTCCGCCGGATGGCCGGGCTCGGTGACGCACCAGGCCGCGCCCGCCCGCAGCGCGGCCACCATGCCGACCAGGGTGTGCGCGCTCTGGCGCAGGTGGAGCAGGACGGTCTGCCCCGGGCGCACCCCGAGTTCCCGCAGCCGTGCGGCCAGCCTGTCGGTGGCCGCCTCCAGCTCCCGGTAGCTGAGCTGCTCCCGGCCCACCACCACCGCGGTGCGCTCGGGGTGGCGCCGCAGGGAGCCGCGCAGCTGGTCCACCAGGTAGTGGTCGGTCATGGCGGTCACCGGGTCTCGTAGGAGTGGAAGCCGCGACCGCTCTTGCGGCCGCGGTGTCCCCGGTCGACGAGGTCCCGCAACAGGGCGGTGGGCTCGAAGCGGGGGTCGCCGGTGGTGTCCCGCAGGACGACGAGGGAGTCCAGCACGGTGTCCAGACCGATCAGGTCGGCGGTCCTCAGCGGCCCCATGGCGTGTCCGAAGCAGTCGGTGAAGACGCGGTCCACGGTCTCGGCGTCGGCGGTACCCTCCTCCACCCGCGCGGCGGCGTCGTTGATCATGGGCATCAGCACCCGGTTGGAGACGAAGCCCGGGGCATCGCGCACCAGATGGGCGCGTTTGCCGATGCCTTCGAGCAGGCCGATGACGGTCTTCAGGGTCTCCTCGGAGGTGCGGGCTCCCCGTACCACCTCGACCGCGTCCTTGAGGTGGGCGGGGTTCATGAAGTGGGTGGCCAGGACCCGGTCGGGGCGCCCGGTGTGACCGGCGAGGATCTCCACGGGGATGGCAGAGGTGCAGGAGGCGATGACGGTGTGCGGGGCGCAGGTGGCGTCGAGCGTCCGCAGGATCTGCTCCTTGACGGTCATCCGTTCGGGCCCGCACTCCACCACCAGTGTCACGTCGGCGAGTTCGGCCGCCTCCGCCACCCACCGCACCCGTCCGAGGACCGCGGCGGGCGGAGCCTCGGGCGCGGGCCGGCGCAGCAGCCGGGCGGCCCGGATGCCGGCCCGCAGCCGGCGCTCGCCGTCGGCCAGGGCCGCCGGGTCCGGGTCGTGGAGCGTCACCGGGTGGCCGGCCTCGGCGAAGCTCTGCGCGACCCCGGCCCCCATGGTGCCCGCGCCGACCACACCGATCGGCACCCGGGGCGGTGCGGCCGGGACCGGCTCGCCCCGCTCGTCGGCGACGGCGCGGTCGCCGCGGCGGTCGGTGCTACTCATCGGAGCCTCCAGACGGGATGACGAGCCGTACGTGGTCGGGAACGGCGGGCAGAGCCGCGCCGGGCGGGAACTCCAGCAGCAGGGGCTCGCCCTCCGCGGCCGGGCCGGAGCCCGCCTGCGGCCGGAACCCCGCGAAGCGCAGGTTGACGAGCATCGCCCGGTTCACGGCCGTGGGGACGAACTCGGCCTCGGGCCGCCGTCCTTCGGCCAGTGCCCCGCGCACCACATGGCCGATCAGGGCCGGGCCGATGCCCCGGGACATCACCCGGCAGGAGAGGAGCAGCAGGCGCAGCACGGTCCGGTCCCCCACCTGTTCGGTGACCACCAGCCCGACGGTGCCGTAGGAGCCGTAGACGTCCTGGAGCTGCGCCACCATGACCCGGTGGTCCGGTGAGCGGCTGAGCTGCCGCAGCTCCGCCAGGTCGTAGGTGCGGCCCGTGGTGTTGAGCTGGTGGGTGCGGACCGTCAGTTCGTGCGCCCGGGCGAAGTCCCCCTCGGTGGCCTCCCGCACGGTCAGTTCCAGAGCGAGGGAGGCGAGGAAGTCTTCCGGCGCCCCCTCGTACGTCTCCTGGGCCCGGCGGCGGCTGCTCTCCGCGCGGTACATCTCCCGACGCCTGCGGGACTCCTCCGTGAGGTGCCCGGGGCGGAACTCCGGCAGTTCGGGGAGGGCCGGGATCCGCTCCGGTTCGTAGCAGCGCACGCGGGGGTGGGCGGAGGCGACCTCGGCGCGCTCCACGGGGTCGTTGTCGACGAAGGCGAGGCTGTCGACACCGATGCCGAGCACCTCGCTGATCCGGTGCACCGAGGCGGACTTGGCGCCCCATCCGATCTCCACCGCCGTGAACAGCTCCGCCAGCCCGAGGCGCGCCAGGTGGGCGGTGGCGGTGGCGTGATCGCCCCGGCTCGCCACCGCGTGCAGCACACCCCGCTCGTCGAGGGTGCGCAAGGTGCTCAGGGTGGCCTCGGCGGGCCGGGGGTCGTCCCCCTCCAGCAGGGTTCCGGCCCACAGGGTGTCGTCCAGGTCCCACACCAGGCACTTGACCGTGGCCCCGTGGGTGTCCGCCGTCATGCCGTCGCTCCGTTCGCGCGGGGCGCCGCGGGGACGCCGAGGTCCCTCAGCAGCCGGTCGGCGATGTGCATCTCGGCCACGTGCTGTGCTCCTTCGATGATCTCCATCACCTTGGCGTCGCGGAACAGTCTTCCGACCCTGCTGTCCGGGGCGCACCCGGCGGAGCCGAGGATCTGTACGGCGTCGCGGGTGACCTTCGCGGCCGCTTCGGCGGCGGCGTATTTGGCGAGGATGGTCTCGTGCACGGCACGGCTCGGCTTCTCCGTCCGGGCCCGCGCCGCCCGCAGGCACAGCTCGCGCGCGCCGGCGGCGGCGACCGCCGAGCGGGCCAGACAGGAGCGCACCAGTTGGTGGTCGCCGAGGGGCGTTCCCCCTTGTACGCGGGTCTGGGCGTGGGCGACCGCGTCCCGCAGACCGGCCTCCGCCATCCCGACGCAGCCCCAGGCGACCGTGTGGCGCCCGTGGTCCAGGACGGTGGCGGCGACGTGGGACAGTCCCAGACCGACCGGGGCGACGAGGTGGTCGCGGGGTACACGCACCGCGTCGAAGGCCAGGTGCGCGATCCGCGCGGCCCGCATACCGAGCTGTCCGGTGACGGGCTCCCTGGTCACCCCCGGCAGGTCGCCCTCCACCAGCACCGCCGCCAGGCCCCCCGGAGCCCGGCCCAGCACCAGGAAGACGTCGGCGAACTGCCCGCAGGTCACCCACCTCTTGCGGCCGCTCACCACGAGGTGGTCGCCGTCCTCCTCGACCGTGGTGCCCAGGTGTGCCAGGGCGCTGCCCGCCTCCTGCTCCGTGGCCGCGAACCCGGCGACCACTTCCCCGGAGGCCAGTGCGGGAAGCCAGTTCTTGCGCTGCTGGGCGGTGCCCCAGCGGCGCAGCCCCGCGGCGACCATGCCCTGCACGGTGACCAGTCCCCGGACCGAGCTGCACACGCCGCCCAACCGGGCGCAGATCTCCCCCACTTGACGTGGGCCGGCGCCGGCGCCGCCGTACTCCACCGGTACGTCCGGAGCCAGCAGCCCGGACCGGGCAAGGTCGCGCGCCACCTCGGCCGGCAGCCCTTCGGACCGGTCCCATTCCGCCGCCGGCAGCGCCCAGCGCCCGGCCAGCTCCTCGGCCGCCCTCTCCAGGGCCGTCGCGGTCTCAGGCGAAGGAGTCATCGCCGGGCACCCGCTCGAAGTGGCCCTTCTTGGCCCGTACGAACCGGGCGATTCGCGCCGCGGTGCGGAAGCTGTCGAGGTCCAGGTCCTCCACCTCGACGGTGACCGCGAAGCGCTCCTCGACGAAGGTGACGAGTTCGAGCGCGAACAAGGAGTCCGCCAGGCCGAGGGCGAAGTAGTCGTCGTCCGGCTCGACGGGCCGCCGCAGGGCCTGGGTGAGGAACTCGGTGATCTGGTCGGTGATCTCGTTCACGCCGTGGACTCCTGGGGGCCTATCCGGACCAGCAGCAGGCTCCAGGCCGCCACCGGACTGACATTGATCAGCACGGCGTGGTCGCCGTCGGAGAGCCGGCCGTCCTCCAGGGCCGACCAGAGATTGAGGAAGACGTCGTTGGGCCCGAGGTGGCCGTGGGTGCGCAGGTTCTCCCGGCAGGAGGGGAGAAGCGCGAGGTCGAGGGATTCCTCGATGAAGGTGTGTCCGCCGACGGACAGGTTCTGGCTCACGAATCCGCGTACGTCCGCGCGGGTGAGCCCGTTCCGGCGCAGCAGCCGGTCCAGCAGGGACCTGAGCCTGTTGCGGGTCTCGACGGCGAGCCGGAAGGAGTAGGTGCGCCGGTCCGTGCACTCCTCGCGCCACTGCGACGGGTGCCGGTCCCGGTAGTCGACGTGGAAGAGGTCCCAGTACCGTCCGTCGGTCTCCTGCACCTGGTCGCGGATCCGGATCCGCCCCTCGCGGCCCAGCAGCAGGGCCTGCCCGCCGTCGCCGTTGACGGTGACCGGGTGCCGGTAGCGGTGCTCGGAGACGGGCTTGCTCCCGTGGGCGACCAGCACCGGTCCCAGCTCCGGATCGGCGGCCAGCAGCCCCCGGGCGGTGAGCAGGGCCGGGGTCACCGAGACGCAGCCCAGTCCGCCCACGGTGAAGGTGAGCGCGTCGGTGGCGCCCAGCAGCTCCTGGAGACGGGTGGCCTCGGAACTGAGCAGCGTCCCCGGCGCACGCTGCTCGATCACCAGCAGCGCGCCCAGATCGGCGGCCGCGACCCCGGTGTCCTCCAGCGCCCGGCGGGCGGCCCGTTCGGCCAGGGTGGTCGCGTCGGCTTCGTCCACCCCGACGGTGTCGATGCCCAACTGCGTGCATGCCGCCCGTTGTTCGGGGGGCAGTGTGGAGAGCATGGGCAGCTCTGCCACTTTCGGCGAGACCGGGGGAAGGCAGGAGGCCACCGTCCTGACCGCGAGCGGCGCGAACGGCGCCCGTGCGCCGGAATGGGTCACTGGCTCTCCCTCCGTGAGGTGGCTGGCTTCCACCGTCAATTCCAGTCACGCCACCACACCCCTTCAAGGAGTTTTGGGCATGGCCGAACCGCGGCGGCGCGAGGAGGGGGTGCCGCGCCGGGCACGTCGGCGACCGCCGCGGATGCGTGGCGATGCTCGGCCACCCAGGACGCCTTCCAGCCGCCGGCCTCGGTGGCGCGGCCCCTTCCATGGGCCGTGAGGACCACCCAGTGACTCCGTTCGACGGATGCGGCGGTCGGGTCCGATGCGGTTGGCGTACGGCCGGGGAACTCCTCGCGAGGGATGCGGAAGATACGCACCCGTCCGAAGTGGAACCCGCCGCGGTGCGGGTTCCTGACCCCTTGTCCGCCGTTCACCCCTGTGACGGCAGGAAGGACATCGACGTGTCCGACCCCGTAGTCCTCATCACGGGCGCGCTCACCGGTATCGGCCGCGCCACCGCCCTGGCCTACGCCCGTCAGGGCGCGAACCTCGTGGTCTCCGGCCGCCACGAGGACGTGGGCGAACCGTTTGCCAAGGAGCTCTCCGGCCTCGGCTCCCCGACCGAGTTCGTGCGTGCCGACGTCCGCTTCGAAACCGACGTGAAGGACCTGGTCGAGCGTGCGGTCGCGCGGTTCGGGCGGATCGATGTGGCCTTCAACAACGCCGGCACCGAGGGAACGACCGGCCCTGTCACCGAGGTGACCGACGAGGGTTACCAGGCCACTTTCGACACCAACGTCAAGGGGACTCTGCTGTGCCTGAAGCACGAGTTCCGGGTCATGAGGGAACAGGGGAACGGCAGCATCGTCAACGTCGCCTCCGTCTTCGGCCTGATGGGTTATCCCGGGGCGACCTTGTACGTCGGGAGCAAGCACGCCGTCGTCGGTATCACCAAGGCCGCCGCACTCGAAGGAGCGGCTCACGGTATCCGGGTCAACGCGGTCGCGCCCGGCTTCACCCGGACCGGCATGTACGAGCGGTTCACCGGCGACGACTCGGTACGTGACGCGGTCGACTCGGCACTGCCCATGCACCGGGCGGGCACTCCGGAGGAGATTGCCGAGGCTGTCCAGTACCTGGGTTCCGACAAGGCGAAATACGTCACCGGCCATGTCCTGACCGTCGACGGTGGCCTCATGGCGGGCGGGCCCCTGTTCCCGAGCTCGTGAACCGCGAGGCCCTGCACCAGCCGCTGAGGCCCGTGCCCGGCGCACCGGGCCGAGTTCCCACCTGTTCGCCACCGACGACCGCGTGGTCCCTTCCCCGGGCCGTGCCCCGCGCACGCGCGAGCGCTGTTCCCGGTGCGCGCCCACGCGTTGCCCGCCCGGTGCACCGATGTCCCGGACGATGAATTCCTTCGCGGATGCTCGGACTCCCACGCCGGTGCAGGCGTCACGCAACGCACCTGCCGGGAACTCGGTCACTCCCCCGCACGCGGGACGAGACACAGAGGTGCGGTCGTGAAGCAGTGGACCAGGCGCGAGGACGAGCGGCTGCTGACCGGACGGGGCCGTTATGTCGCCGACATCGAGGTACCGGGGTGTCTGGACGCGGTGTTCGTGCGCAGCGACGTGGGCCACGGCACGGTGCGGGACGTGGACTGCCGCGCCGCTCGTGAGATGCCAGGGGTGGCGGGAGCCTGGTCGGCCGCGGACCTGTCGGCGTTGCCCTCGTGCGGGCCGACCGCGGCCCGCCTCCGGGATCTGCCTCCGGTTCCGTACACGTTGCTGGCCGGACTGTCCACGGCGAGGTCCGTGGCCGGGCGGGAGTGGGATGGGCTCCTTCGCCAGCCGTACCGCCCAGGTGGCCGGCGCGATGCTGCAGCACACCGGCGCCGTCCTGGGCCTGGTTCAGGGCCGCGGTCAACGACTCCGTCTCCCGCCGCCGACCGATCGGGGCCAGGACCCGCCTGTCTTCCGCCACTCTCGCCCCCGGGTAGGTCTGCTCGCTCTGAGCCGACCAAGGTTACCGCCCGTCAAATCCTGTGTCCTGCGGGTGATCCCCTTCGCCACGGCCGGTTCCTCGAGCCGCCACATGCGGTGGAGCTCGGCTTCAGGAGCTGAACAGGCTGGGATTCTTACGGACGTATTCAGCCACTCCTGCGGGAGGCCGCCCGGTGACCTGCTCGACCCCTTCTGCCTTGCGGTCGTATCGATTCTCCGCGTGGAGGCGAGCCATGGTGGTGATGTGCTGGAAGGCATGGTCGGGCAATCCCAGCGGTCTGAGATCGTCGTCGATCCATTCCTGCGGGGGAATGTCGGTGTACTCGACCGGTCGGCCCAGAACTGTCGTGACCTCCGCCGCCATGGCGGCGACATCCTCCGAACGCGGGCCGGTCAGCTCGTAGATTTTGCCGATGTGCGGGGCCGGGTCGGCCAGGATCTCCTCCACGACCGCGGCCACATCACTGGCTGCCACGGGGGAGGTCTTCGCCCGGCCGAAGGGCAGTCTGATGGTTCCGTTCTCCGCGATCGAGGAGAAGCCGGCCCGGAACAGAGGGTTCTCCAGGAACACGGTGGGCCTGATCTGGACAACGGGCAGGCCCGACCAGTCGAGGACCTGCTCCACCAGCCACTGCTGCCGCTGCTGCACGGACTCGGAGCTGCTGGTGAGGTCCATCTCGGAGACAGTCAACTGCGACATGTTCACGAATGCTTCCAGGCCACCGTCCGCACGCGCGACGGCCGCCGCCGTCAGGGCGGCCTGCAGGTACTGCGCCGACACACTCATGCCGAAGTACATGCGTGCACAGCCGGCCAGGGCATCGGCCACGTCGCCCGCGCGCGTCAGGTCGCCGACGACGACCTCGGCGCCGGTCGCCCGCAGCGCCTGCGCCCGCTCGTCGTCGCGACGCACCATGGCCCGGACGGGCAGGTCACGTCGTCGAAGTCCCTCGACCACGGATCGTCCGACCGCGCCGACACTGCCCGCCGCGCCCGTCACCAGAATCGGCGGCACACCGACTTCTCGGGTGCGATTCATAGCCGCAGCCTGCGACGCGCACGACTACGGCGCAACCGGAGCCCGGCGAGCCCCGATGCTCGGCGGACCCGGGCGGCGAGCGTGCCGAGGTCCGATTCGGCGTTCCGACGCCCGGTCGACGCGCCTGCCGTCCTCTCAGGTGCGGTCGCGGTCGTGGCGGCGAGGAGGAAGAGCCAGATCTCGCTGACGGTCGGGAAACAGGCGATCGCGTGCCGCAGCCTTTTGAGCGGGACCTCGCCGGCCACGGCGACGGTCGCCGAGTGCAGGAGTTCGCTGATTCCCGGTCCGACGAAAGTCACGCCGAGGAGGAGCTCCCGGTCCAGGTCGACGACCATGCGAGCGTGCCCCTGGTAGTTGTCGGCGTAGAGGTCGGCTCCCTGGGCTGCGTTGAAGTCGACGTCGACGGTCGTGACGCGGTGACCGGCGCGGGCCGCCTGCTGCGCCGTCAGGCCGACCGCCGCGGCCTCGGGGTCGGTGAAGAAGACCTGGGGGACGGCGCGCTGGTCGGCCGTGGTGGCATGGTCGCCCCAGGGGCCGTCACGTCGATGCGGCCGTGACCGCGAAAGAGGTCGGCGCCGATGGACTTCACCCACTCGGCCTGTCCCCTGTCGTCCCAGCCGGCGACGTAGTGATCGCGGCGGGCGAAGACCTGGCCGGTGTCGAGTCGGCCGGTGACGGCCTGCCGTGCGCCGTTCACCCTTCGGGCGTCGGCGATCGCGGTGCCCGGTCTCAACAGCGCCTTGCTGGGAACACAGGCCCAGTAGGAGCATTCTCCGCCGACCAGCTCGCGCTCCACGACGGCGACGGTGAGGCCGGCTGCGCGGGCGCGGGCGGCCACGTTCTGGCCCACCGGACCCGCCCCCAGCACGACCACGTCGTAGGCATGGTCTTCCTGGTTCTCGCGCCCTCCGTTGTTCTTGCGTGCTTCGCTCATCGCTTCCTCGCGTCCGGTCGGGGCTGACCAATCCACACCCCCGGCTCATGTAACCGCGCGGTGCGCGCACGACGTCATACCTTGGCCGCAGGAGTCACCGACAGCGGCCATCCGTACACCCCTTATGGCCGCATGCCCGCCGCGCCCCACCCCGGGCGTTCCGGCGCCTGCCGCGAAGACCACGACTGTCCGGAACACCCCGGATTTCATGGCGGCGAAGCCTACCGGTGTCACCGCGCGCCGCCATGGACCCCGCCCGGCCACAGAGCTCGCCGGCAGCGGAACCGAGCTCACCCACCCGTGGCGAAGCCGGGAAAGAGTGTCATGCCGCCATCGACGTAGAGCGTCGCACCCACAACGTAGTCGAAGAGGTCGGAGGCCAGCGCCGCCACGGCCGTGGCGATGTCCTCCGGATCGCCGACGCGGTTGTAGGGGATGAAACGAAGCAGGTCGGCTTCGGCCTCAGGGGAATCCCAGGCGCTGCGATTGATCGGGGTGCGGATCGCCCCAGGAGCTACGGCGTTGACCCTGATCTTGTGGGGTGCGAGTTCCTGAGCCAGGGTTTCCATCATCAGCATGACACCGCCCTTGGAGGCCGCGTAGTTGACGTGCCCGGCCCAGGGGATCATCTGATGGACCGAGCTCATGCAGATGATCTTCCCTGCGGACTTGGACACCTCTGGGACGACGCCACGGCGCAGGAACTCCTTTGCCGCCTCCCGGGCGCACAGGAACTGGCCGGTCAGGTTGACGTCCAGGACCTTCTGCCACTGCGACATGGTCATGTCGATCGCGGCGGCATCGCGTTGCAGGCCGGCGTTGGCCACGAGGATGTCGATCGTGCCGAGTCGGTCGACCATCCTGGAGACCATCTCGACCACCTGGTCCTCCTGGGAGACGTCCGCCTCGTGGGCGTAGGACCGCACGCCGAGATCCTCGATCTGCCGCACCACGTCCTGGGCCGCTTCGCCACCGGCGACATAGTTGACCACGACATCGGCACCCATTCTCCCCAGGCCGATGGCGGTGGCCCTGCCGATGCCGGAGTTCGCTCCGGTGACCAGCGCCCTCTGCCCCTTGAGCAGCGGATACGAGCTGCTCCCGTCCCCTTCACCGACACTGCTGCCCACCGTGTTTCTCCTTCTCCGTGCTGATCTCACGGAACGGAAGCACCGGCATCGGGATCGGGGCGGGAGACGACGCCCGCACCTGGCCCGTCTGCAGCACAACTGTCAGGCCAACGGCGCAGCCCTCCCCGCCGTCCGCCCGCGGACGCCGGCCGTTGCCGTACGGAGCGTCCTCGGTACTGATCGACGACCGCGCGGCTCCACGGCACACAGCGGAAGAATGTTCTGCCGAACAATGCTCCGCTGGGGGCGGACGGCCGCCCGTGTGCGCGGGCGCCCCCTGCCCGTCATCGTCGATGGCTTCGGGGACCGGGCCGGACGCGACGACGGGCCCGGTGGCTCACCGTTCTTCCCAGGAGGTGTCGAAGGGCTCCGCGCGCTGCCGGTCGAGGGCATCGTCCAGCGTAGTGGCGGCCATGATCAACGACAGATGGGTGAACGCCTGCGGGAAATTGCCCAGTTGCTCACCGCTGGGGCCTATCTCCTCGGCGAACAGACCGACATGGTTGGCGTAGGTCTGCATCTTCTCGAAGGCGTAACGTGCCGGGCGCAAGCGCCCGGCACGGGCGAGGGCGTCCACGTAGAGGAAGGTGCACAGGCTGAAGGTGCCTTCGGAGCCACGCAGTCCGTCGGGGGAGGCCTCGGGGTCGTAGCGGTAGACGAGGCTGTCCGACACGAGGGTGCGTTCCATGGCGTCGAGCGTGGACAGCCAGCTCTCCGTCTTCGGGGTCAGGAAGCCGACCCGGGGGATGAGCAGCAGCACGGCATCGAGGACTTCGCCTCCGTAGTGCTGCACGAGGGCCTGGTTCTTCTCGTTCCAGGCACGTTCCATCACCTGTTCGAGGATGGCATCACGAGAGGCGGTCCACCGCACCGTGTCGGCGGGACGGCTGTACTCGGCCGCGAGGCGCAGCCCCCGGTCGAACGCCACCCAGGACATCACTCGGCTGAAGGTGAAGTCCTTGCGCCCGCCGCGGGTTTCCCACACGCCCTCGTCGGGCCGGTCCCAGGAGTCGGCAAGCCAGTCCAGTGTCCGGGCGACGTTCTTCCAGCCGTGATAGCCGGTCCGCATGGTGATCTCGCCGCCCTCGGCCAGGGCGTAGAGCGCCTCGCCGTAGATATCCAGCTGCAACTGATCGGCGGCGCCGTTCCCGGCCCTCACCGGATACGAGCCGCGATAGCCCTCGAAGTGCGTGAGCTCCTCCTCCGGCAGCCGAGGATCTCCGTCGACGCGGTACATGATCTGCAGCGGTTCGCCTCCGGTGCCCTCACGAGCTCGGAAGCGGTCCCCCAGCCAACGGGTGAAGTGCGCCGCTTCTTCGACGTACCCGAGGTCGAGCAGGGCCCGCACCGACAAGGAGCCGTCGCGGATCCAGGTGTACCGGTAGTCCCAGTTGCGTTCCCCGCCGATCTGCTCGGGCAGCCCCATGGTGGCTGCGGCGATCGGAGCGCCCGTCGGAGCGTAGGTGAGCAGTTTGAGCGTGATGGCCGATCGGTTCACGACACCCGGCCAGCGCCCGCGGTACCGGGAGGCCTGGACCCAGCGCTGCCAGAATTCCGCCACGTCCCAGAACTGCCTGATCACGCCGTCCGGTGTCGGGGGAGCCGGGGGCCGACTGTCCGCGGTGTCGACGGTGAACACCGCGGCGGCCACCTCTCCCGCGTTCAAGGTGACGACGCCCCGCACGTCCTTGCCGTCCGGCTGCAGGGGAAATGTGCTCTGCGCATACGCGGTGACACCCGGGGCCCGGAAGGTGGCGGTGCCGTCGCGGAGGTCGAGCTCGTGCTCGGCCCGGCCGTAGTCGAACCGCGGCCGGCACTCCAGCACGAAGCGCATGCTGCCACGTACTGCCCGCACTCCGCGGATCAGCGTATGCCGGTCGGTGGCCCTGCCGGTCCGGCCCGGCGGCATGCAGTCGAAAATCTCCCCGACCCCGTCGGGAGACAGGAAGCGCGTCACCAGGACCGCGGTGTCGGGATAGTAGAGCTGCTTGCACGTGGCGCCCGTGACCTCCGGGGCGAACAGGAAATAGCCGCCGCGATCATGATCGAGCAGGGCGGCGAATATGCTGGGCGAGTCGAACCGGGGGGCCGCGAACCAGTCGATGACCCCCTGCGAAGAAACCAGGGCTGCAGTCTCCAGGTCGCCCACGATGCCGTGGTCGGCGATGGGCGGGTACCGGTCCATCGTCCTCTCCCCTTTCCGGGGTCCCTCTTCCACTGTCGTCCTGGTCTGCCAGGGATGCCAGGGATGGCACCACACGGACCGGTTACATGAGCGGCGCTCGGGATGCGGGGTCGCCGATGCCCTGGCTCAAGAGGTCCGGGCCGCTGGGCACGGCCGCGCCGCCACGGGTGCCTTTTCCTTCCGACCGGGTCGAGGACGCTCGCCGGGCCGCCTCGCCAGGTCGTTACTCACCCGGTCGATGCCCATACCGTGCGTGAAGGGCGACGCCGCGCAACGATGGCCGTGGTCCCGGGGTTCGGCGAGTGGTCAGCCGCTTCGGCCGGCCGATCCCCCTGCCCGATCCCCCTGCCTGTGAGGAGTCCGCCTTGGGACATGCGGTCGGCGATGTACTCGGCCTCGCGGCCGGTGTCACGATCAGCCCACTCCCTGTCGTGGCCGTCATCCTCCTTCTCACCACCCCGCGGGGGCGTCTGAACGGCGCCCTGTTCTCGGTCGGCTGGATCCTGGGCCTGGCGCTGCTCGGGGCGATCATGCTCGCGGTGGGCGGCCCGGGCGACGCCTCCGCGAACAAGCACCCGGCCGCCTGGGTGGGGGCCCTGAAACTCGCCCTGGGCGTGTTGCTCGTCCTGCTCGCCGCACATCAGTGGCGACACCGCCCCACCGACCCGACAGAGGCCCGTCTGCCGAAGTGGATGGCCGCGATCGACCGTTTCACTCCGCCCAAAGTGCTCGGGCTGGGGCTGCTGCTGTCGGCAGCCAACGCGAAGAACGGCCCCCTGACCATCGCCGCAGGCGCCTCGATCAGCGCAACCGGAATCTCCGTACCGCAACAAATCGGGGCACTCGCCATCTTCGTGTTCATCGCCTCACTCGGAGTCCTCGCGCCGCTGGCCGTCTATCTGTTCGCGGGAGAGCGCGCCAAGAGCATTCTCGGCACCTGGCGGAACTGGGGCGCCCAGCACAACGCCGCCGTCATGGCCGCCCTCTTCTTCGTCCTCGGACTCAAGCTGCTCGGCGACGGCGTCAGCGTCCTCGCCACCTGAGTGGGCCGTGTGTGTGAGAGGGGGCATGCCCGCGCACACCCGAGCCTCACCGGCGCCGCGTTCGGCCTCGACGGGCCACGGGCTGACAGCCGACCCGTCAGCGCCCCGCGAGCAGTCACCGTGCGAGCCCGCGGTGCTCGGCTCATGCTGGAAGAAAAGGGGGGTGCGGCGACAGAGGAAGTGGTGGGGATGCGAACCGTTGTGGACCTCACGCGCTGTCAGGGCTATGCACAGTGCGTTTTCCTCGCACCGAAGATGTTCGAACTGCACGGCGAGGAAGGATTGCTGTACGCCACAGCCGTCCCCGACGACCAGGCCGAACACGTGCGTCAGGCCGCGGCGGCCTGTCCTGTCCAGGCCATCCTCGTCGGTGAAGAGGTGAATCCTGATGGCCGCCGGTGATCTCCATGAGGGCCGGATCGTGGTCGTCGGCGCGTCCCTGGCCGGGCTGAGGGCCGCGGAGACGCTGCGCGAGGAGGGCTTCACCGGCTCCCTCACAGTGGTCGGGGACGAGCCCCACCCACCCTACGACCGGCCGCCGCTGTCCAAGCAGGTGCTGCTCGGCCGCGCGACGGCGGACACCACCGAACTGCCTGTGCGCCGGGACCCGGAGGCCGATTGGCGGCTGGGAACGGCTGCCACCGGGCTGGACCCTCTGGAGAAGCGGGTGCTGCTGGCGGACGGGGAGTCGCTGCCGTACGACCGGCTGCTGATCACCACGGGGACCCGGGCGCGGCCCTGGCCCAACCCGGCGGAGGGCGCCCTGGACGGGGTGTTCACCCTGCGCACGTGTGAGGACGCCGCAGGACTGGCCGAGCGACTGGACGCCGGGCCGAGGCGGGTGCTGGTGATCGGTGCCGGTTTCACCGGCTCGGAGATCGCCTCGGCCTGCCGGGAACGCGGACTGGACGTCACGGTCGCCGAACGCGGCCCCGCGCCCCTGGTGGGCGCACTCGGCGGCACCCTGTCGAAACTCGCGGCCGTCATGCAGCGCAACCACGGCGTGGACCTGCGCTGCGGGGTCACCGTCACCGCCCTGCGCGGGAACGGCGGCTTCATCGGCGCGGACCTGTCCGACGGCACGCGTGTCGACGCGGACGTGTGCGTCGTGGCGCTGGGGGCGGTACGCAACGTCGAATGGCTGGCCGACTCCGGGCTGGCGGCGGGCCCGCGCGGAATCGCCTGCGACGCCGGGTGCCGCGCCTTCAACATGTACGGCATCGTCACCGACGACGTCTTCGTGGCCGGCGACGTCTCCCGCTTCCCCCACCCGCTCTTCGGCTATCAGATGCTCTCCCTGGAGCACTGGGGCAACGCGGTCGAGCAGGCCGAAGTGGCTGCCCACAACATGATCAACCCGGGGCCCAGGCAGCGCCCGCACCTGGCCATCCCGACGTTCTGGTCGACCCAGTTCGGGCTCAACATCAAGTCCGTGGGCGTACCGACCTTCTCCGACCACGTGGTCATCGCCCAGGGCTCTCTGGAGGCGCGCCGTCTGGCGATGGTCTACGGCTACCAGGGGCGGGTCACCGCCGCGGTCACCGTCGACATGGCCAAGTCGCTCGACTACTACCGGCACCTGATAGAGACCGCGGCCCCGTTCCCGCCCCCGCCCGGCGCGCTGGACCGTGCGCTCGCGGCCGACGTCCCGATTCCGTCCGACGTGCCGGATCCAAAGGGACTGTCCCACGGCCCCACCGTGGCGCTCACCGGGTACCTGCCCGACCGCCGACTGACCGTGCTGCGGCCCTCACACTGACCCACGTCCAGTCCCATGACGAGGAGCCACCATGGCCTCCGAGACTCTGCTGGCACGGATAACCGACTACGCCAGCCGCCCCGACCCCTACCCGCTGTATGCGGAACTCCGCGCGGCCGGTCCCGTCGTACGGCAGGCGGACGACAGCTACCTGATCGGCACGTACTACGAGGTCGCCGCACTGCTTCACGACCCACGCATGAGTGTCGACCCCCGTACCCGTGGCGAAGTGACACACAAGCCGCCGTTCCTGCGGCTCGACGACCCGGAGCACCACAGGCTGCGCACGCTGGCCATGCGGCCCTTCGGGCCACCGCACAGCCCGGGCCGGGTCGACGCCATGCGCGGCGAGATCGAACGGCTCACCAAGGACCTGGTGGCGTCCTTCGAGGCAGGGCGGCAGATCGATGTCGTCGACGACTTCGCCTACCCGCTGCCCGTCACAGTGATCTGCCGTCTCCTCGGCGTCCCCCGCGAGGACGAGCCGCTGTTCCGGGCCTGGTCCGACGCTCTGGTCGCAGCAGCCGACGTCCGGCCCGGCCAGGACACCACCGAGGCGGACCAGGCAGGCGAACAGGCACGGGTCGAGATGGGCGGATACCTGGTCGGCCTCGCCGAACAACGCCGCGGCAGTCCGGGCGACGACATGCTCTCCGCCTTCGTCAACGAGCCGGATCCCGACCTGCGGCTCACCCAGGAAGAACTCGCGGAAACGGCCGTACTGCTCCTCATAGCCGGACACGAGACCACCGTCAACCTGATCACCAACGGGGTGCTCACCCTGCTGCGCCGGCCCGAGCACCTGGACCACCTGCGCCGCGACCCCGGCCTGCTGCCGCGAGCCGTGGAGGAACTGCTGCGCTACGAACCCCCCGTCCACATGCGCGAACGCATCCCTCACTCCGACATCGACGTCGCCGGCACCACGATCCCCAAAGGCGCGTCCGTCGTCCTCGCGCTGGCCTCGGGCAGCCGCGATCCCATGAGGTTCCACGAGCCCGACCGATTCGACCCCACCCGCCCGGACAACCAGCATCTCGGCTTCGGCAGCGGCATTCACCTGTGCTATGGCGGTCCCCTGGCCCGTATCGAGGCCCAGGCCGCACTCGGCGCGCTGATTCCCCACCTGGGCGCGGCACGTCTGGTCCAGGACCCGCCTCCCTACCGGCAGAACGCCATGCTTCGCGGTCCCCGGCACCTGCCCGTTCAGCTCTGATTCCGGCCCGTGCCCATGTGACGGCCCGTGCCCATGTGACGGTCCGTGCCCATGTGACGGCCCGTCCCATGTGGCGGCGCGTGCCCATGAGACCGGGCAAGCTCGACGCCTGGGGCGCCCTTTCACTGTTCCGCCGACGACGGTCCCGATGTCGACGCCCGGCCATTGCCCCGGGCGGTGAATCGGTCCGTCAGAAGGCGTGCCGAGCCTCGACGAGGGGCCGGTGCGTCCACCCGGACCCCCTGGACCCCTCGTCGCGCCTCATCCACACCAGGTGGCCGCCGCCCGCGTGCGCGGCCCGGGCGATGCGCTGCACCAGCTCTTCGCAGAGGTCCGAGGCCTCCCCCTCCTCGATGCCGTGGGCAGGGAGCCCGGCCCGCACGTCCTGGCGGACCACCTCCGGGCTGCTGAGGGTCACGTTCAGGAACGAAGGCCGCTTCACGTCCCACCACACCTGCACGATGGTGTCGGCCCGCACCAGCCGTACGCCGAGAGCCTGGCTGCGCAGTTCCACCCAGACATCCGCGACCGCCATCAGTCCCGGCCTCCGGACGATCCGCCGGATCTGCGCAGGCCGATCGCGTCGGCGCCATCCGGGGCTTCGGCGGCATCCGGGGTGTCGCCGACCGGGCGGCCGGCCCCCGGCTGCACGTGCCCGGCCCCGCCGTCGCGGAGCTCCGGCACGTCGAGCACCGCTCCCGGCAGCGGCCCGCCCGGGGAAGCGAGCTCCCGCTCCCGCGGCTCCCGCGTGCCCCGGCCGTACCGGCGGGACTCCTCCCGCCCGAACTGCTGCCCGTGGTCCGTCATCGGCACCTCGTCCCGTCTTTTCGTCGGCCGGCCAGAACCTCCCCTTCATACCGACCGCGCAGGACCCTCGTGGCGCTCTGGGCACCCGGGCGGCCGTCCCGATAGTCGGCGCCCCTCCCCCGGTTCCTGGCGCGGACCGGGCCCGGATCAGCCCTGCGAGTGAACAGGTTCCCCCAGGAAGCGCGTCGGGAGGACGCATCTCAGCAGCGCGTCGAGGCCGCGGCGCGCCTGCCCGGTGATCGCGCGACCCGTCCCGCCTGGGGCCCACTCGCGTGGCATCGGCCCGGAAGGGACACCCCTACCGAGAGCCTTTCGGGTGACCGGGAGGGGACCCGAGGCGGTCCACCCGTCGCTGGTGGGGAACCCGGTGAACCGTGCCGCCGTCCTCAACGGCGGGTCGTCTCAAGGAGGTCATGCGGTGGGCACGCACGCCGACATCGTCAAACCATTGCCGGAACTGCTCGGGAACCACGCCCGGCACCTCGGGGACAAGGTCTGTTTCCAGGACCGGCTCACGCGTGTGACCTACCGGGAACTGGAACGGAGGACCGCACGGCTGGCCGGTCACCTGGCAGGACTCGGCCTGGCGCGCGGTGACCGGGTGGCCGTTCTGCTCGGCAACCGTGTCGAGGCGGTCGAGAGCCTGCTCGCCGTCACCCGGGCGAGCGGCGTGGGCGTGCCGCTGGACCCCGGGAACTCGGAGCAGGAGCTGACCCGCTTGCTGGACGGCAGCGGGGCACGCGTGCTCATCACCGATGACGCCTGCCTGACGCGGCGGCGAACGCTGCCGCTGCGCCCCGGACTGACCGTGGTGGTGGCCGAGGGCGGCGACGAGGACGGGGCCGGGAAGTCGCCGTCGTACGCGGACTTCGAGGAGCCGGCGGACGGGACGGGCAAAGCCGGGGGCCGGCCCGACGCGGTCGCGGGCGGCGTTCTGCGGTACGAGGAGTTGGCGGGTACGGAGCCGCGCACGCCGGCCCGGGACGATCTCGCACTGGACGAAGTGGCCTGGCTGCTCTACACGTCGGGCTCCTCCGGTGCTCCCAAAGGCGTCCTGTCCACCCAGCGCAACCGCCTCGCACCGGTCGCGACGGGCCTCGTCGGCGTCCTGGGCCTGTCCGAACGGGACCATGTGCTCTGGCCGTTGCCCCTCCATCACGCGATGAGCCAGGTGGTGTGCCTCCTCGGGGTCACGGCGGTGGGGGCGAGCGCGGTGCTGCTCCCCCGCTTCTCGGTGGCGGGAGTGCTCGGCGAACTGCGCCGTGGGGACGCCTCGTTCACCTTGCTCGGAGGGGTCCCGACCACGTATTCGGCGCTGCTCGACGCGGTCCGGGGCGAGGAGAGCGGCACGGACGGCGGCGGTCTCGGCACCCCCGCGCTGCGGGGTTGCGTCAGCGGTGGCGCCGCGGCGGGGCCCGGGTTCCGTGAGTCCTTCGAGGCGATCTGCCGTGTCCCCTACCTGGAGCACTACGGCAGCACGGAGGCGGGCCCGGTCACCATGCCGGCGCCGGGCGGGGCGACGACGTCCGGGGCGTGCGGCCGGGTGCTGCCCGGCACCCGGGTCCGGGTCGGCGGGGGCCCCGACGGCCGGGACACGGGCGAGGGCGAGCTGTGGGTCAACGGGCCCGGGATCATGGCCGGTTACCACGGCAGGCCGGAGGCCACCGCGGAGGTACTGCGCGAAGGCTGGTTCCGCACGGGTGACCTGGCCAGGATCGATGCCTCCGGCGGACTGACCGTCACCGGCCGGGCGAGTGATCTGATCATTCGAGGCGGGGTGAACATCCATCCCTCGGACGTGGAGGCGGTGCTGCGGCGGCTGCCGGGGGTGGCGGACGCCGCCGTGGCCGGACGCCCGCACCCCGTCTTCGGTGAGGTGCCGGTCGGCTATCTGGTCCCCGAGCCCGGTGGCGAAGTGCTGGACAGGGGGCGCGTCCTCGCCGCCTGCCGTGCGGAACTGTCCGGCTCCAAGGTGCCCGTGGAACTGTTCGAGGTGGAGGGCATTCCCCGTACCACCTCCGGGAAGATCCTGCGGCGGGACCTTGCCGGCCTGCCGGCGCGGGCGCTGGGCGCGGAGGCAGCCGGGAAGCCGCCGGAGGACCTGCCGGCCCTGGTGCGGAGCGAGGTGGCGGCCGTGCTCGGCTGTACGGCTCAGGCGGTGGAGCCGAGCACGGCGCTGCGGGACCTGGGTATGGACTCCCTGACGGCGACCGTGCTGCGGGAGCGGTTGTCGGCGGCGACCGGCCTGCCGCTCTCCGAGGCCGTCGCCTTCGACTTCCCCACGGCCGCCGCGCTCGCCGCCCATCTCGGGGAACGGAACGCAGCGGCCCCGGACGGCAACGGAGCCGTGGACCGGGGTGCGGCCCGGACGGACGACGACCCCGTGGTGATCGTGGGGATGGCATGCCGCTATCCCGGAGACGTGAGCTCTCCCGAGGAACTGTGGCGGCTGGTGGCCGACGGGAGGGACGCCATCGGTCCCTTCCCCACCGACCGGGGCTGGGACACCCGGGCGCTGTACGACCCGGACCCCGGGCGGGCCGGACGGACGTATGTGCGCGAGGGCGGATTCCTCTCCGGTGCGGACCGCTTCGACCCCGGCTTCTTCGGCATCTCTCCCCGCGAGGCATTGGCCATGGACCCGCAGCACCGGCTGCTGCTCGAAGTGGCGTGGGAGGCCTTCGAGCACGCCGGTCTCGTCCCCGGCACCCTGCGCGGCTCGGCGACCGGGGTGTACGTCGGGCTGATGTACAGCGACTACGCCCGCCATCTGACAAGGACGCCCGAGCCCGTCGAGGGGTATCTCGGCCTCGGCAACGCCGGAAGCGTCGCCTCGGGCCGTATCGCCTACACCTTCGGCCTCGAAGGCCCGGCCCTCACCGTGGACACGGCGTGTTCCTCGTCCCTGGTGGCCCTGCATCTGGCGGCCCAGGCGCTGCGCCGGGGTGAGTGCGCCTTCGCGTTGGCCGGCGGCGCCACGGTGATGTCGGGGCCCTCGTCGTTCGTGGAGTTCAGTCGCCAGCGGGCGCTGGCTCCGGACGGCCGCTGCAAGGCGTTCGGCGCGTCCGCCGACGGCACGGGGTGGGCCGAGGGCGCCGGCATGCTGCTGCTGAGCCGGTTGTCCGAGGCGCGCCGCGCGGGACTTCCGGTACTGGCCGTGGTGCGCGGCTCGGCGGTGAACCAGGACGGGGCCAGCAACGGGCTGACCGCACCGCACGGACCGGCACAGCAGCGGGTGATCCGGCAGGCCCTCGTGGAAGCGGGTCTTGCTCCCGGGGACATCGACGCGGTGGAGGCGCACGGCACCGGCACCCGGCTGGGGGACGTCATCGAGGCGGAGGCCTTCTTCGCGACGTACGGGAGCCACGCGCGGCAGCGTCCCCTCCGGCTGGGGTCGGTGAAGTCGAACATCGGTCACACCCAGGCCGCCGCCGGAGTGGCCGGCGTGATCAAGATGGTGCAGGCGATGCGGCACGGCGTGCTGCCGCGTACGCTGCACGCCGACGAGCCGTCTCCCCGCATCGACTGGTCGACGGGACGCATCGCGCTGCTGACCCGGGCGGTGGAGTGGCCCGCGGCGGACCGTCCGCGCCGGGCGGGGGTGTCCTCGTTCGGCATCAGCGGCACCAACGCCCATGTGGTGCTCGAAGAGGCTCCGGACGGCGGGGAGGCCGCAGCGCCGTATGCCGAGGCGGGCGGCGGGACCGGGGCGGTGCCGGAACCCGGGGCGGTGCTGGAGGGTGCGGCACGTCCCGGGCGGGCCGCGGTGGCCTTTGCGGTGTCGGCCAGGAACGTGCCGGGGCTGCGGGCGCAGGCCCAACGGCTGTACGACCACGTGGCCGCCGCCCCTGACGCGTCCCTGGTGGACATCGGGCACTCGCTCGCCACCACACGTGCGGTCTTCGGGCACCGGGCCGTGGTGGTGGCCCGGGACCGTGCCGAGCTGCTCGGATCCCTGCGGGCCGTGGCGGAGACCGCGGAGGCCGGCGACCGGCCCGGAACGCACATGGGCACGTCCCGCCACCACGGACCAGTGGCTCTGCTGTTCACCGGCCAGGGCAGCCAACGCGTCGGCATGGGCCGTGAACTGTACGAGTCGCGGGACCTGCATCCGGCCTTCGCCGGTGCGTTGGACGAGTGCTGTGCCCTGTTCGACACGCTGCTGCCGGTGCCCCTGAGGGACGTGGTGTTCGCCGGACCCGGTACGGAGAGGGGCGCGCTGCTGCGTACGAACCGGTTCGCGCAGCCGGCGCTCTTCGCCCTGGAGACGGCCTTGTTCCGGCAGTTCGAGGCCTGGGGGGTACGCCCCGGCCTGGTGGCCGGGCACTCGGTGGGCGAGGTGACGGCGGCCCATGTCGCCGGGGTGTTGTCCCTCGCGGACGCGTGCACGCTGGTGGCGGCCCGCGGCCGGCTGATGGACGCGCTGCCTCCGGGCGGCGCGATGGCGGCCGTGGCCGCCGGCGCGGACGAGGTGGCCGCCCATCTCGCCGGGACCGGGTGTGCGGTGGAGATCGCCGCGGTCAACGGGCCCGCCTCCGTGGTCGTCTCCGGTGACGAGGCCGCGGTGCGGGAGGTCGCCGCGTACTTCCGTGAGCACGGCCGTTCGGTGACCCCGTTGCGGGTCGGCCATGCCTTCCACTCCGCTCGGATGGAGCCCGTGCTGGCCGACTTCGCGGACGTGGTCCGGCGTCTGTCCTTCGCCGCGCCGCGGCTGCCTCTGATCACCGCCGTCGCGGGCCGGGCGGCCACCGACGAGGAGCTGTGCACACCGGAGTTCTGGGTGGACCATGTCCGCCGTCCGGTCCGCTTCGCCGATTCGGTGGCGCACCTGGGTGAGCGGGGCGCGGCACACTACGTCGAACTGGGGCCGGACGGGGTGCTCACCGGCCTGGTACGGGATTGCCTCGCCGCGTGCGGACCGGCCCCGGCCGACCCGCACGCGGGCGGAGCCGGCGGCGGCGAACGGGGCCCGGCACCGCTGGTCCTGCCGACCCTGCGCGGGGCGCGGCCGGAAGCGGACGCCCTGCTCGGCACGCTGGCCGCGCTGCACGCCCACGGCGTACCCGTCGACTGGCGGGCCGTCTTCGCCGGGCGCGGCGGGCGGCGCGTCGCACTGCCCACGTACGCCTTCCAGCGCCGCCGGTACTGGCTTGAGCCCGCTCCGGGGCTTCCGCCCGTGTCCCCGACGGCCGGGCCCAGCCATCCGTTCCTGCGGTCGTACACCCGCACGGCCGACGACGAGTTGCTGCTGAGCGGGGTGCTCTCGGTGCGCGACCAGCCGTGGCTGGCCGACCATGTGGTGGCCGGGGAGATCCTGCTGCCGGCGACCGCGTTCGTCGAAATGGCCCTCCACGCCGGCGGGTTGGCGGGGGCTGGTGTCCTGGACGAGCTCGTGCTCACCGCGCCGCTGCCCTTGCCCCCGGACGGTGCCGTCGCCTTGCAGGTGAAGGTGGCGGGGGCGGACGAAGCGGGACGGCGGACCGTGCTCTTCCACTCCCGGCCGCACACTCCGGCGGGCGACCGGCCCTGGCTCCGGAACGCCGCCGGCACTCTTTCGCCGGCGCGGCAGCCCGCGGACCGGGGAGCGGCCGCGGCAGGAACCGGCGGCGCGTCCCGGCCGCACGCGTCCTGGCCGCCGGAGGCGGCGACGCCGCTGCATGCCGACGGTCCGGGGACCGGGCCGTACGAGCGGCTGGCCGCCGACGGGCTGCGGTACGGCCCCGCCTTCCAGGGCATGCGCGCCGCCTGGAGGCACGGGGAGGAACTGTACGCCGATGTCGCGCTGCCCGAAGCGGCCCGGGCCCCGCGCCCGGAGGAGGACGGCCCGGAGTTCGTCCTGCATCCCGCACTGCTCGACGCGGCGCTGCACGCCCTGGCCCTCGGCAGTCTCGTCGCGAACGGTTCCGGGACAGCCGGTCCGGCGGCCGGCGGGTTGTCCCTGCCGTTCGCCTTCAGCGGAGTGCGCGTGCACACCGGCCGCGTACGGCGCTTGCGGGTGCGGACGGCCCCCGGGCCCGACGGGCAGGCCGCAGTGGAGCTGACCGACGAGACGGGCTCACCGGTGGCGACGGTCCGTTCGCTGACGCTCCGGCCCCTTCCGCGTACCGGCTCGACGACGGCGGACGTGGTCACCGGTGCTCTCCACCGCACGGACTGGGTGCCGCCGACCGAGCCGTCCGCCCCCGTGGCGATGCCCCGCTGGGGGGTTCTGGGCGCGGCGGGCACACGGCTGGTGGACGCACTCGCGCCCCCGGGTTCCGGCGTTGCGGTGTACCCGGGCCCGGCGGCGTGCGACGCGTCGTCGGCCGTTGTCGTTGCGCCGTGCCCGCTGCCGTCCGACACGGGCGGCGGGACGCAGGACTGGGCCGCCGGGCTGCTGCGGGCGGCGGACTGGGCGCTGGGGCTGGTGCAGGAGTGGCTCGCCGCACCGCACCTGTCCCGCTCCCGTCTCGTCCTCGTGACGTCCGGCGCCGTCCGTACGGCCGACGACGGTTTCCCCGCGGACGGCACCGGTCGCGGGAACGACGGCCGGTCCGGTGAAACAGCGTCCGTACCGTTGCACACACCGGTGTGGGGACTGGTCCGCTCGGCCCTGCGGGAGAACCCGGGCCGCTTCGCCCTGATCGACGTGGACGAAAACCCCGACTCCTGGAGGGCCCTGCCCGCCCTGCTGGCCGCCGCGGCGCCGGAGGCAGCCCTGCGCCGGGGGACGGCGTACCTGCCGAGGCTGGTGCCGGTGGCCAAGGCGGCACCGGAGCCGCGGAAGCGACGGCCACTCGACCCGGAGGGCACCGTCCTGGTCACCGGCGGCACCGGTTCCCTGGGCATGCTGGTGGCGCGGCACCTGGTCGGCGCCCACGGTGTCCGGCATCTGCTGCTCGCCGGCCGACGCGGGCCGGACGCTCCCGGCGCCCGCGAACTCGTCGCGGAGCTGCGTGAGGCGGGTGCCCAGGTGACCGTTCACGCCTGTGACGTCGCGGACCGGACCGCGCTCGCCGCCCTGCTCGACGCGGTACCGGCGGCCCACCCGCTGACCGGCGTCGTGCACTCGGCGGGGGTGCTGGACGACGGCGTCGTCACGGGGCTCACCACCGACCGTCTGAGGCGGGTGCTGCACCCCAAGGCGGACGCCGCCCTCGCTCTGCACGAACTGACCCGCGGACACGACCTGGCCGTGTTCGCCCTGTTCTCCTCGGTCGCGGGTACCTTCGGCTCCGCCGGCCAGGCCAACTACGCCGCGGCCAACTGCGTGCTGGATGCCCTGGCACGGCACCGGAGGCGGCTCGGACTGCCCGGCACGTCGATCGCCTGGGGCCCCTGGCGGCAGAACGACGGCATGATGGCGCACCTCGGCGACGCGGACCGGCAGCGGATGGCCCGCACCGGGTTCGGACCACTCGGGCCGGAAGAGGGCCTGGACCTCTTCGACGCCGCCGTGGCCGGTGACGAACCCGTGGTGGTGGCGGCTCGCCTCGCCCCGTACGCCCTCCGTGGCGGCCCTACGGCGAACCGAATCCGAACGCCCGGTGCCGGCACGGGCGACGGGGGCGGGGACCGAATCGGCCGGACGCCGGCGGCTGCTCCCCCCGGCGAGCGGAGCGAAGCGCTGCTCACCAAGGTCCGGACCCTGGCGGCCCGCGTCCTGGGTCACCAGGAGGTGGCGAGCGAGATCGACGAGGACACGCTGTTGGCGGACCTGGGGCTGGACTCCTTGGCCGCGGTCGATCTGCGCAATGAACTCGCGGCGTGGACGGGGCTGGCACTGCCGTCCACGCTGCTGTTCGACTTCCCTACGCCGCGCGCGCTCGCCGCCGAGCTGACGCGGCGGTACGCCGCCGAGGCACTTCCTGTGGGCGCCGCGTCCGACGACCCGGTGCTGCCTGAGGACGCCGATCCTCCGGGCGCCCCGAACCGACCGGCGGACGACGGCGCGGGGGGCGGTCCGCAGGTGGACGACCGGCCGGGCGTCCGGGCGCGGGCCGTCGACGCACCGCGCCCCGGGGGAGCTCCGGACTCCCTGGGCGCGCTCTTCCGTACGGCATGCGCCCGGGGACAGAACTGGGACGGCATGGCGCTCCTCACCATCGCCGCGCGTCTGCGCCCGGTCTTCGACGGGACCGGGGCGCCCGGTGCGACGCGCGAACCCGTCGTGCTGACGGCGGGCGGCGCGGGGGCGCGGCTGGTCTGCTCCCCCGCGCTCAGCGCGCTCTCCGGACCGCAGGAGTACGCGCGCCTCGGTGCGGGGCTGCGGGGGCTGCGACCGGTTTCCGCACTGCGGCACCCGGGGTTCGAACCCCGAGAGGCTCTGCCCGCCACACTGGACGCTCTCGTCACCGCCCAGGCCACCGCCGTCCGCGCAGCCTCGGCCGAAGGCCGCCCGGTACTGCTGGGGCGGTCGGCCGGTGGCTGGGTGGCGCATGCCGTGGCCGAGCGGCTGGAGTCCGAGGGTGCCGCCCCGTTGGCCGTCGTCCTGGTGGACACCTATCCCCCCGTTCACGGCGACCGGGGTCAGGCGCTGTCCGCGATGACGTCGGACATGCTGCGCCGGGTGGCGGAATTCGCCTCGGCGGAGCCCGACCGGCTCACCGCCATGGCCCGGTACTTCGAGCTCTTCGATGACTGGAAGCCCGCGCCGCTCGCCTGTCCCACCCTGTACGTACGAGCCCGGGACCCGCTGCCCGGCACGGAATCCGCTCCGGACTGGAGCCTGCCGCACGCCGAGGTCACCGTGCCCGGGGACCACTTCACCGTGCTGGAGGAACACGCCCGTACCACCGCACTCGCCATCCACCGATGGCTCGGCGGCCGGGTCTGAGGACGCTCTGGAGAGGAGAAGCACCGCGGCAGTGTGGTGGAGGGGCGGATCTCGGGTTGGAGGTCGTCAGGGGGAGCAGGGAACGTGACGGACTGCTGAGCTACTGACGCCGAACGCTGAACGGGGTCGCCCTCGGGCCGCTCCGGTCCGAGCGGTACGCACGTGCTCCGGTGAGCACTCCCACCGGGGAGACCGGGGTGCGCGCGTTTCGGTGGGAACGAGGAACCGAGGCGGACCTCATGTCCAGAGCTGTTCGCCGAGAGTCCCGCCGGGTGCGGCGCCGGGCAGGACGTAGGCCACGGCCGAGGCCTGGTGCTGGAGGAAGGGGTTGAGGGCGTCGCGGGCGGCCAGACGGTTCTGGACGCGGGTGAACTGGGCGGGGTCGCGCATGAAGGCGCAGAAGAGCAGGCCGCGGTCGGTCGGGCCGTCGTCGTAGCTGTAGCTGCGGCGGAGCATACGGGCGCCGCCGTCGAAGCGGGGGCTGGCGAGACGCACGTGGGCGGTGGCGGGGATGACGTAGGAACCATCGGGGTTCTTGGCGAAGATGTCCGGCTCGTCGTGCTCTGCGGTGCCGCTGAGGGGCACGCCGTCGCGGGCGCGGCGGCCGATCACCTGGTCACGCCGGCTCTCGGGGAGGGCCGCGAAGCCGGTGACGTCCATGCGGATCCGGCGGTAGACCAGAACGGTGCCGTCGCGGTGGTCTCCGGGCGGGCCCCAGACCCACTGCTCGGCCGCCGCACGATCGGGGTTGGCGGTGCCGTCCTTGGAGCCGAACAGGTTGCGCGGGGTGGTGCCCGGGGCCGTGTGCGGCATGAAGCCGGACTGGGTCCAGCGCGGTACGGCGCCGGCCGCGTGCGCGGCCCGGTCGGCGAGCTCGGCGACGACGGTGAGGGTCCAGCGGTCGGCCGCGCACAGTTGGACCAGGAGGTCGCCGTCGCTGCGGTGCGGGTCGAGGCGGTCGCCGGGGAAGGACGGCAACTCGCCGAGCGAGGCGGGGACGTCGAGGCCGAGCCGGGCGGCGAGGGCGGGGCCGATGCCGACCAGGGAGGTGAGCCGGGACGCGCCGCCGCCCTGGAGCCGCGGGTCCGGCGGGGCGTCGGAGGCTGCGGCGGCGAGCGTGCGGGTCAGCGCGCCCAGGACGCCTCGCAGGGTCTTCCGGCCGGTTGCGGCGGAGGTCTGCGGGAGGTCGAAGGAGAGCAGGTGTGTCGCCGGTTGCTGGGGCGCCATGACACCCGCCTGCCGGGCGCCGTGGAAAGGAATCGCGGACTCGGTCGGCGGAGCGCCGGGGGTGGCCCGGCCGGCTGTCCGGTCGCCCCTCGCCAGTTCGTCGGCCGCCGCACCGATCCCGGCGGCGAGCACCACTCCGCCGGCGAGCAGTGCCCGACGCCGCCCGAAACGGGTTGCCGCGGGTCGGGATGAATCCTGCGCATTTCCCTGTTCGGTGGGCATACGCCTATTGGAGACGATAAAACAACTGCCATGCAAATCCTGTCTGCAGAAGGCCTGTTGATGCGTCGGGCGGTCCCGTCGGCGGTGTCCCGGGCGGCGCTGCTTCTGTCGGTGTTGGTCGTCTCGGTCGCGATGGCGGCCACCGGGTGCTCCGGCACGGGGTCGACGTCCTCCGATGCGCGGCATCCGGCGGGGAGCGTGTTGCGCGTTCCGCAGGACTTCCCCTCGGTGCAACAGGCGGTGGACGTCGCTCGTGAGGGCGAGACGGTACTGGTCGGCCCGGGCGTGTACCGGGAGAGCGTACGCGTCACCAAGCCCCGCGTGGTACTGCGCGGAACGGACCGCAACGCGGTGGTCTTCGACGGCGGTGTGCGTCTGGCCAACGGCATCACCGTGACCGGCGCCGGCTCGGTGGTCGAGAACCTCACCGTGCACGGCTACCTCGCCAACGGCGTGCTGTTCACCGGCGTCACCGACGAGCGGTTGCAACGGCGCGGAGCCGGCGGCTCCGCCTACGACCCGCTGGACACCGCCCGCTTCCCCGCCGTCCGGGGCTTCCGCGCGACCCGGGTGACGGCGTACAACAACGGCCTGTACGGCATCTACGCCTTTGACGCGCGCGACGGCGTGATCGAGGACTCCTACGCCTCCGGGCACGCCGACTCGGGTATCTACGTCGGCCAGTGCAAGCCCTGCAACACCGTCGTCCGCGGCAACACGGTGGAGCGCAACGCGGTCGGCATCGAACTGACCAATGCCTCCGACGACCTGTCGGTGCTGGGCAATCTCGTCGCCCGCAACCGAGTTGGCGTCACGGTCAACTCCAACGACCTGGAGGCCCTCGCCCCGCAGCACGGCGCGCTGATCGCGGGCAATGTGGTCGCCGACAACAACGCCGCCGACACGCCGCAGCAGGCGGACGGGGGCTTCGGCATCGGCATCGGCATCGGCGGTGGCACCGGGAACCGCGTACAGCGCAACCTGGTTCAGGGAAACCAGGCGGCCGGGGTGGTCGTCACCGACCCGCCCGGGCATCCGGCGACCGGCAATCGTGTCGAGGGCAATCGCGCCACCGGCAACGGCATCGACCTCGTGCTGGCCTCGGCCGATCCCGGCAACTGTTTCGCGGGCAACCGGCCCACCACCCAGAGCCCGGACGGCCTGGAGCGTCGCGCGGGCTGCGGCACCCGCGGCCGGGGCGGGCCGACCACCGGCCGGACGGCGCCGGTGCAGGCGCCCCCCGGCATCCCGTTCAGCCAGGTGCCGGCCCCGCCCGCCCAGCCGTCCATGCCGGACCCGACTGCCCCCGGCAGCCCGGCCACCGGCCTGCCGGGGGCAGTCGACGCGGCCGCGTACCCGCTGCCGAAGAACGGGAACACCGTGCCGCGCTCGCGCTGAGAACGCTGCGTCAGCCGGTTTCCCACGGTGTCTCGGGAAGCTTCGCGCGCCCGTCGCGTCCGGAGAACTCCACGGTGGTCGGAGTCCCCAGGCCCGAGATCCGCATCGTCACCCGCCGCAGGCCGCCGTCGGCGTCGACCCAGTACGTCAGCGGAGACCGTCCGCCGTCCTGCCCCGCACCGGGCGTGGCGCCCTGGGCGCGCGGCCCGGCGAACCGGTCGTAGCCGCGGCCGTCGATGCGCTCACTCTCCAGCCAACGAGCTCCGGACTGTGCGAGCAGCAGCGGGTTGTCGGGACGGTCCGCGCCGAGCTCGATCAGCAACCGGAGCCCGGCGTCCAGGGGATCGGTCGTGTAGGAGCGCGCGGACCAGCCCGAGCGCGGGATGTGCTCGGCCTGCTGCCAGGGCGGGCTGTTGTCGCCCTCCCGCGCGGGGGCCAGGCCGAGGCCGCCGGTGTCCCAGACGATCAGGCCGTGGTCGATCCGCCCGGCCGCGGGCCCGGCGGATCCGGAGAGCCTGGAGGGTCCGGAGTCCCCGGTGGAACCGGTGACCTGGTAACTCCCCACGGCCCTGTGGGTCCGGTAGTCCACGACCCCCTTGACCCGCACCACCACTCCGCCGCCCTCGGTGGCGGTGAGGGTCACCGCCACGGGACTGGCCTGGTACAGGTTCAGCCGCGACAGTGCCAGCCTGGACGCCTCCTCCATCGTCACCGGCCGCTCGGTGGTGTCGTCGGAGAGGCTCCGGTAGGCGGCCAGGCCGCCCGCTGCGGCGCCGCACGCCGCGAGCGCGATCAGTGTTCTGAACCAGCGGGTCCGACGCGGCGTACGGCCGCTGGTCTTCCTCTTCCGAGCCATGCAGTCGCTTTCTCTCGTCGGTCGGTCACGCAGGAGGGCGGGTTCGCGAACCGCTGGCCCGCGAACCCGCCCGATCCGGCCCCGGAGGGCTACCGGTACCGGTAGCCCTCCGGGGCCGGGCCCTGTCTTCCGACTGCCGTCGTTCGGCCAAAGGCCGGGGCGCGCGGGGGCGGGGGCTCGGCCGCGATCACACCGCAGGACAGCACAGCGAAGACCAGGGCCACCCCGACGCCGCACCAGACAAGTGTCCACAGG